>JBAZUW010000230.1:0-5785 GCA_041661205.1 Phycisphaerales bacterium | reverse complement strand
CGCGTCCCATCCGCCGCGGCTGCCCGCAACTTCGGTGAGTTCATCGACGCCGTCTTCGGCGACGGCATCGCCGAACACTTCATGCGCCCGTACAACTACAAAGTCTGGGCCTACCCCCCCGAGCGCATGAACAAGCACTGGATCGGGGAACGCGTCGCCGTCATCGACGTCGAGCGAGCCCTCAAAAACCTGGTGCTCGGCACCGACGACTTCGGCTGGGGCCCCAACAACCAGTTCAAGTTCCCCCTCAAAGGCGGCACCGGTGAGTTCTACCGGCGCTTCGGCCCTGAGCTCGGCCTCGACCAGGACGGGCGCGAGACGCCGCAGAGCAAAGTCCGCCTCAACGCCAGGGTCGAACGCATCGACCTCGACGCCAAGGTCGTTCACCTCGCCGGCGGCACGCAAGAGCCCTTCGACATCCTCATCAGCACCATGCCGCTCGATCGGTTGTGCGCCGACGTGCTCTCCTCCAAGCGCGAAGCCGCGGCTCTCTCCGAAGTCGCCCGCGATGCCGCCGGCCTCCTCCACAGTGGCGGCTACATGGTCGGCATCGGCCTTAAGAGCCGCACCCCCGGTGGCGGCACCCCCGACACCAAGAGCTGGATGTACTTCCCCGAAGCCAACTGCCCCTTCTACCGCGTCACCTACCTCTCCAACTACTCCCCCCACATGACCCCCGACAAGGACAACTACTACTCCCTGCTCTGCGAAGTGAGCGAAAGCCCCGCCAAGCCCACCCCCGGCCACAACGGGAAAAACCCCGACGCGGTCATCGACGAGTGCATCACAGGACTCGAAAACGCGGGTCTCCTGAACCCCGGCGAGCGGGCCAACATCGTCAGCCGCTGGTGCTACTACGCCGACTATTCCTACCCGACGCCCAGCGTCGAGCGCGACGAGATTCTGTCGCGAGTGATCCCCTGGCTCGAGGCCCGCGGCATCTACAGCCGAGGCCGCTTCGGCATGTGGAAGTACGAAGTCGCGAACACCGACCACTCGCTCATGCAAGGGGTCGAGCTGGTGAATCGCCTGGCCCTGGGTGAGCCCGAGACAACCATCGGCATGGTCTACTCCGTGACCGAAGACGGCCGCAACGCCGCGACCCACGAACGCGCTCCCCACGCCGGCAGCGGCGAGAAGCGCCAGAAGGGTGAAGCAATCACCGGCCGGGCGGTTATCAAGACCAAGCCCGACGACGGCGACATCCCCGCCGGTCCGATCAGCAAGGACGAGCTCGGGGTCGGCTAAGCCCCCCGACCAGGTGCTCCCCCAAGACAGATGACCGACCATCCACAACTCACCCACAAACCTCGCGAGGTGTCGGTTGTGATTATAGGACGTTTTTGACTTGGAACACCCTTTGCGGAAATGCGCAAGGACGTAAGCGCGGTGTTTCCGGACTCGACTGGCCGAGAACATGTGCCGCGGGGGACGGATGTTCCATCCTTTTCAAAGAAACCGCGCGGATTACTGGTTTTTTTGGAATTCTGATGCACATTGTGAATGAAAACTCAGGTTGGGGGAGCACATAGACTGGGCCAGGGATTTCTCTGGGCGATTTTAGAAATCGTCCGGGGTATTCGTGCGTCGCCGTTCCCTCGTGGGGCGGTCTGGCCTGGAAATCGGTTCGTTCCTGCGTCTTTGTGCGAGGCGCTGGCTAGGAGTTCGTGCGGCTCACGGCTGAGCCACCGGTTGCTATGAGTGCGTTGTCCAGACATCTCGACGTCCCGCTGCTGATCCCCGATTGGCAGGCCGACATTACCCAGCTCCTTGACGAGCATCACCTCGTCGCATGGTCAGAGCTTCCCGCGCGGCGAACCCAGTTCGCCGTCTCGCTGGGCCAGTTCCTCGGTGCGCAGCGCGATACCGAAGTCTGCGTCTTCTACGGCAAGTTCATCACCGACCTGGATACCTTCTGCTACCAGCTCGAGCGGGCCATTCCCGGGCCACTGCTGGATCGCCGCATCGACGGCCCGCGCGGCGCGGTATCGCTCATGCGCAGCCGCGCCAGCTTCAAGGGCCGGGCCGAAGCCAAGTACCGCTACTACATCTGGCACGATGCCGACGTGCTGCTCCGCAAAGACCATGGTTTGTTCGGGCAGATCGTCGACGCCATGGCCGGGGTGGCGGCCGAGGCGGAGTTCGTCTCCGACGACATGCTGCTTCTCCACCGGGTCGTCTATGTCGGCTCCACCGTGCTGGATGTCTACGCGGATGACCCGCGCGGGCAGTTTCGCCGCTGGCTGCCGGACGCTCATGGCGAACCCTTCTGGCAGGCGGTGACGGGGCTGAAGCGTCCGCCGTTCATGCGGTACCGGATCGACGCCCTGAGCAAGTAATGCTGGCGAAACGCACCGACCCGGCGAGGCACGATTTCGCCGGGTTTCTTGCTTTGAGTGCAACGCACGCAGCGGTAGCGTGGTATGGAAAGCCGCGGCCTCACCCCGCGTGAAGATTCACTCACTCCCCGGAGTCCTTGTCCATGGCGACTCGTCACCTCAGCGCCCGCGTCACCCTGTGTCTTGCAGCCGCGGCCGGCCTTGCCGCCCACGCGCAGGGCGGCACCTGGACCCGGCTCAACCGCAACGCTCCGGGGGGCGTGCAACTGATGCTGCTCCTCTCAGACGGCACGGTGATGGCCGCGGCCAGCGGGGGCGGCGCCTTCAACGGCTGGTACAAGCTCACGCCCGATATCAACGGCAGCTACCAGAATGGCTCGTGGAGCACGCGGGCCTCGATGCACGACACGCGCCTGTACTTCTCGTCGCAGGTGCTCAAGGACGGACGCGTCTTTGTCGCGGGGGGCGAATACGGCACCGGCGGGGCGCGGGGTGAGGTGTATGACCCCACCACCAACACGTGGACGCAGATGCCCGTGCCCGCCACCGTGCTGGATGAGGCGGCCGGCAATCTGTTTTACGATTCCAACAGCGAGATCATCGCGGATGGCAAGGTGATCATCACGCCGGTGCTCCCGCGCACCTCTGGTGTCTCCGTGCTCTTTGACCCTTCGACCAATACCTGGTCGAACGGCCCGCGCTTGTTCCGGGGCGGCTACCAGGACGAGGCCACCTGGGCCAAGCTCCCCGACCAGAGCATCATCACGATCGATCCCTTCGGCCAGCTCTCGGAACGCTACATCCCTTCTCTCAATCGCTGGGTCAACGACAGCTCGGTGCCGGTGGCGATGTACGACTCCTTTGGGTCTGAGCTTGGTGGGGCCGCGTACATGCCCAACGGAAAAGTCCTTTTCCTGGGCGCCACCGGGCACACCGCCTTGTACACCCCCAGCGGGGCCAACTCCGCCGGTCTCTGGACCGCCGGGCCGGACATGCCCAACGGGGGGGGCACGCCCGACGCCCCTTGCGCCATGATGGTCAACGGCAACGTGCTCTGCGCCATCAGCCCCGCGCCCACCAGCGCCGACCACTTCCCAAGCCCCACCCGCTTCTACGAATACAGCCCCACCACCAACACCTTCATCAGCCAGCTCGCCCCCGGGGGCGGCGGCACCGACAACCGCCCGACGTACACCTGCATGATGCTCGCCCTGCCTACCGGCCAGATCCTCTACTCCCACCTGGGTAGCGATGTTTATCTCTACACCCCCACGGGCACCCCGACGCCCGCGGGCAAACCCACCATCACCAGCGTCACTCCGAACCCCGACGGCTCGTTCCATCTCGTCGGCTTGGGACTCAACGGCATCTCCGAGGGTGCCAGCTACGGCGACGACGCCCAGATGAACAGCAACTACCCGCTCGTGCGGGCCCACTCCGGCATCAACACCTACTACTGCCGCACCTTCAACTGGAGCTACACCGGCATCGCCAGCGGCTCAACGCCGGTCAGCACCGAATACACCCTGCCCCCCAACCTCCCCGCCGGGCCCTACACCATTCAGGTCGTCGCCAACGGCTTCGTGTCCGACGCCTTTGATCCCACCTGCACCGCGGCTCAGGTGGCGCTGGGGCCCGCGCCCGCCACCGGGTGCGAAGGGTCGTCGATCATGTTCAGCGTGAACGCCACCGGAACCGCCCCGGGCTTTGCGTGGTATCGAGGCACTCAAGCCCTGAACGACGGGGGCAACGTCAGCGGCTCGCACACGTCCACGCTGACGCTCAGCGCGATCACGTCCGCAGACGGGGCGGCCGCCTACCACTGTGTGGTCAGCAACGCCTGCGGCAGTGCCACCAGCGCGGATGCTGCCCTCACGGTCCTCCCCGCCTACTCCGTGGCCTGCGGCGGGCCGGGGTGCGATGCGGATGTCAACCAGGACGGCAACGTCGACCAGGGAGATGTGGACTACCTCGTCAATGTCATCGCCGGCGGGGCCAACCCGGTCGGTGTGGATGCCGACTTCAACCATGATGGCAACCTGGACCAGGGCGATATCGATGCGATCGTGAACGTCGTTGCCGGCGGGGCGTGCCCGTAAGGCAAGCTCGTGGGTGTGTACAACCTTGTTCAAGTCTCATGCCGCGGCAATCGATGCTGATCGCGGCCAAGGATGCCACATGACCAGGCAATGCACCTCTACTCGCAGGTTTTTCGGGACGTCTCCCCATCACGGGCGTGCGGTGCTGATCGGTCTGGGGGCGTTGCTGGCATCGGGGGCGACGGCCGCCGGCCAGGAGTTCCTGCGCTTCGATGAAGCGCCGTATGTGTCGGCCCTGGAGCCGGAGCGATTTGCCGCCATCTTCGTCGCGGCCCGCACCACCACCATCAAGGCGGCCTTGATCGGCGATTCACAGGAGACCTCGCCGGGAGGCTTCGGATACATCTACGTCCCGCGCCTCAACTACGAGTTCTATCGCATCTACGGCAACGCCCCCGCCACGCCCCTTTCCAGCGCGTGGGTCAACACCGGGGGCGGGCAGCCCGCGGCAGACTGGCTCATTCGCTCCCAGGCTCCCTTCCCCGGCTTTGCCCCTTCCCGGCTTTCGCCCCAGCAGATCCTGCCCAACATCCAAGGTGGTGCCTCTTCCACCTTGGGGGGCAACAACGTCAATGACAACCAGCTCTACGGCGGCAACGTCTTGCTCGAGCCCGACGCCGCCGACACCGCCGCGGCGGCCGCCGTCCGAGGTGGTTCATACTTCGACACCAGCGCCGGGGTGTTCATCGACGTCTTTGCGGCCACCAACTCCAGCAGCGGCGAGGTGCGATGCAGTATCGCCTCCGCTCCCACCCACGAGCCCAGCGCCTTTCTGCCTCCATTGCTGACCATCGACACCTCCATGGGCTTGACCGATCCGGTCCTGGGCTTTCGTTCGCAGCGCCTCGGCCCGTTTCCTGTCGCTCCGGGCGGCTATCTCCAGGCGACGCTCAGCGGCACCGACCCCAGCGCCCTGACCGACATTCTCGCCCTCACCTTCACCAGCGCAGCACGCCCCGAAGGCTGGGTGGTCTCCAGCCTGAGCGCGGGGGGCTACAAGGTGAGCGACTATCTCGCCAACCATTCCGAAAGCACCCCTCTGCTCGCGCAGTACCACCCCGATGTCATCTTCCTGCACTTTGGCGCCAACGACGCCGGAAATGGCCGAACGCCCGCCCAGTTCAAGGATGATGTCGAAACCCTCATCGCGCATCTTCGCGCCGTCATCGGGGGCGATTTGCCCGTGATCGTTTTCAGTGACCCGTACACGCGAAACTTGGAGCCGGAGGAGGCCGCGAACTTTGACCGGTTCGCGGGTGTCGCCTTCGCGATTTCCCAGGCCGACCCTTTGACCTGCGCCGTCAACTCAAGGCTCCTGGCAGATGACATCGGCTGGAACGAAACGCA
>JBAZUW010000229.1:0-5786 GCA_041661205.1 Phycisphaerales bacterium | reverse complement strand
CGCATCGGTCTGGATGAAATCCTGGTAGGCGTTGCCCATTTCGCGCGGGGCCAAACTGCGGCCTTTGGCCGAGACAATGCCCGCGGTCACCGTGTGCGAGAAGCCGAACGGGCTGCCGATCGCCACCACCCATTCGCCCACATCAATCGCTTCCGAATCGCCCAGTTGCACGGGGCGAAAGGCCACTTTCCGGTCTCCCGGATCAATCTTGACCACCGCGATGTCGGTGGATTCATCGCGCCCCACCACGCGAGCGGGAAAAACTCGCCCGTCGGAGAGCGTGACCTGCAGTTCGTCGGCCTCGGCAACCACGTGGTTGTTGGTAAGGCACGTCCCGTCGGCCACGACGATAAAGCCGGAGCCCTGGCTCGCGGCTTGCAGCGTGGTCGCGCCACGAGCAATCACATTGCCAAACCAGTCGCGCTGCACGGGGGTGCGCTTCTGCAGCGAGGTGATGTACACCACCGACGACTCGGCCGACTGCGCAACATTCTTGAAGGCCTTGCTCAGGCGGCCCGCGAAGACGATGTCGTCTTCAGAAATGTTCGGCTTGGGGGCCGCCGGCAGGGCGGCCGACGTCACCGTCGCCGGCTGCACGGGCTTCTCGGCCGGCAGCAGGCCCGCGGCGGAACCGACCCCGGCGAGGGCGAGCGCGCCTCCCGCGACCCACAAAAGCCGCCGCAGGAGGCGATTGCCAGATTGACCGTCACGAGCGTTGGTGTTCATGAGTGTGTGGTCTCCAGAAGGGACATCGCACGGGCTCGCCATATGACGCGATGCAATGCGAGGTATCAATGAGTCAGATGCCTGATCTATAGATGAGTTGTTGGGAAAAAACCGTCATCGAGTCCAGGCCGTCGAGGGCGGCCACAATGCCCGCGTCACGTCGCCCAGGGTTATTCCCCGTACTCCGCCCAGGTGTTCGACGTTTCTCCGACGCGAACTCGCTCCACCGTGAGGCTGGTCGGAAGGCGGTAGGTCAGGCCGTCAGCCTGGAACTCTCCCCCGGCGCGAACGAGCGTGGTGAGCTGGTCGTACAGACGCTTGGCGATGACCTCGGTCGTCGGGTCCTGTCCTTCAAAGACGACCACGCGCCCGGCCTCAAACTGGGCCCGCTGCGGGTCCGCGCTGTTCAGGGCCATCGCGTGATCGAAGCGATCGGCGATGCTGTGGATGGCGAGCTTCAAGGCCTTGAAGTCGCACACCATGTCGTTGGCGTCCAAAGTTTCGCTGCTGACCACGACCTCGATCCGGCGGCTATGTCCATGCGGAAAGCGGCAACGCCCCGGGTGCTTGCTGAGCATGTGGCCGGATTCGACTTCGAACACCTTGCAGACGCGGTATTTCATGGGGACGGGGAGGGTATGCCCAGGAGCAGTGCACGCCCGGGATGAGGGCGAAGCCCGAATCCCGAGATCGGTGGGGAAGAGACGACGTTCCGGAGCGACGAAGAGACGGAGTTCCAAAGCGAAATCAACCGGCTACTCGTCGTCCTCCATGAGATCGTTGCTCTCGCACCACCGAAAGTCCCATTCCCCGCGTTCGATCTCGCCGCGCATGTCGATCACGCACTCGGCCCACTGGAAGGGGCAGGTATCGAGTACGCGAAAGGCGTCCTCGCGGCGACCCATCTGCTCCAAGACTCGGGCCAAGCCGGAGTAGCACCATTCGCTTCCGCCGCGTTCGATGGCTTGCTGGAAGTAGTACTCGGCTTGAATCATGTCGTCGATGTAGATGTCGTAGATGTACCCGAGCTCTTCGAAGGCTTCCGGATCTGAGTCGTCGAGTTGCACGGCAAGCGTGAGATGCGTCAAGAATTCCGGGATGCCGATATCAACTGTGTCCGACCGTTGCGGGCTTCCGTCAGTCGGTTCAGCTTCCGAGGGGGGATACCGGTCGGCAAGGATTACAGCCCTTACGAGACGCACGCGAAACTCGGCGATGTCCGGGAATCGTTCGACAGCTTCCTTGGCCAGGCGCACCAACTCCGGCGGGACGGGTCGTTCGTCCCAGAGGTCAACAATTTCATCGATGTAGTCGTCCGGAGACACTGGTTTCGCCCCTCGCTTGAGTTAGGCTAACAATAGTCGCAGTATCTCGGGATTCGCTTCGCTCATCCCGGGCGTGCAGGAGGGATTATCACGTCCCCCGTGTGTTGCCGAAGAGCTCGATGTGCAATCGCGGGCAATATCGCCAGCCTCGCGCGATGCACGTGGCCACCAGCCAGTCGGTGCGCTCGCGGGGCGGCGTCGTCACGCCCTCGGGCATCAGCAGCACGTCGGTGTTGGTCCAACCTGAAATGCGCGCGAGCAGCACGTCGATCTCTGCGAGATCGGCTTCGCCCGCGACGACGAACTTGAGCTGGCGCTGCGGGTGGGCATCGATCAATCCTTGCAAAGCCTCGATGTTGATCCGGCGCTCTTCGTGGCGAGTGTGCCACTGCCCGCTAGGGTCGCGCGGGTCGCTGGCACTAGGTGTTGAGTTGCGCAGCTTCGGGCTGATGCTCATCAGGTCGCACGCGATGGGGCGAAAAATCGTCCCGGCGGTTTCAATCGTGATGTGCATGCCCGCTTTCCGCAGTCGCTCGCACAGCGTCGCTGCTGCGGGGAACAACATCGGTTCGCCACCCGTCACCACGGCGTGCCCCACGCCGGCGGCGTGCGATTCGGCGGCCAGCTCGTCGATCGTTCGCGCTACGCCATCTGGCTTCCAACTCGCATACGGCGTGTCGCACCACGTGCAACGCAGGTTGCACCCGCTGAAGCGTACGAACCAGCTCGGCACGCCCGTGAGCTTGCCCTCGCCTTGGATGGACACGAAAGTCTCGGAGATGCGGGCGCGGTCGGAGGCCGCGTCGGCAGGGTCGGAGATGGGGAGGGGAAGCTTCATTCGATTTTCGGCTTGGCCATCAACGCCGGTCGGGTGGGCCTGGGTGGCCCGGCGGTCCCCGCCGGTCTTCCAAGGCTACCCAGTCTTCCTTTCTTGCTCGCACTCACGCAGTGTTGTCTTGATACCAGTCACGCCCGTCGCCCCTCGGACCGGCGGGGACCGCCGGACCACCCAAATCACGCACTCCTCGCGTATCGCGTCGTATCCGGCACGCCCGACGCCTCGAACCCAGCACGCCTCAGTTTGCACGAGTCGCACCGCCCGCATGCCAGCTCCCCCGCCGGGTCGTAGCACGAGTGCGTGATGGAAAAATCCACGCCCAACCCCGCCCCGTGCCGGATGATCTGGGCCTTGCTCATCGCGATGAGCGGGGCACGGATCTCCAGCGGGCGGCCCTCCACCCCGGCCTTGGTCGCGACCGCCGCCGTCTTGGCGAAGCTCGCGATGAACTCCGGGCGGCAATCCGGGTACCCCGAGTAATCCAGCGCGTTGACGCCGATGTACAGCGCGGTGGCCCCGCGTACTTCGGCAAGCCCGGTGGCCAGCGACAGAAACACCAGGTTGCGGGCCGGCACATACGTGATCGGAATCTCGGCGTTCATCGCGCGTTCGTCGCGGTCCTTCGGCACTTCAATGTCCGCCGTCAGGGCCGAGCCGCCGATGGCGCGGAGGTCAATCCCGATGGTGGTGTGACTGGCCGCGCCGAGCGCCCGCGCCACGCGGGCCGCGGCCAGCAGCTCGGTCTTGTGGCGCTGGCCATAGTCAAACGAAATCGCATGCGCCTCAAAGCCGTCGTGCACGGCTTGCGCCAAACACACGGCCGAATCCAGCCCACCGGAGAGAAGCACAACGCACCGGGGCCGACTGCTGTTGCTTGTGTTGGGCAACTGACTCACACGCACGCCCTCCGCCACATCTCCCGCAGCGCGGCCCACCAACGCGTGGCAAAAGCCTCGGGGTCACACAATGCCGAGGCCCCCATCTTGTCACGCAGCGACACCCGATAGCCGCCCAGGCGCACCGCGTCTTGCGCCAACTCGCTCGCAAGCCGCACGTAGTCGTCTTCTGTCTCCGCGATGAGCTCCGGCACGCCGACATTGGTGAGCAGGCTCACACCGACGCGTCCCGCGTGGGTGTTCCCCGCGAGCGTGACCACCGGCACGCCCATCCACAGCGCCTCGCAGGTGGTGGTGGTGCCGTGATACGGGAAGGCGTCAAGCGCCACATCCATGCGCGAATACAAGGCCAAATGCTCGGCCAAGGTCTTGGTGGCCGCGAGGAAGGTGAGGCGGTCGTCGGTGATCCCTTGCGCACGGAACTCGCCCCGAATGCGATCCGCGGCACCCTTCGAAACAAAATCAAAGCTCTTGAGAATCAGCGTCGCCCTCGGCGTCTCGCGCAGCAGCCGCGACCACAGCCGCACCAGCCCCGCGTTGATCTTGCGGCTCGCATTAAAGCTCCCGAAGACCGGGCCGGGAAAGTCCGCATCGCGCCGGGGTAGCGGGGCATCCGGGTTGGGGCGATAGCACAAAAAGCAAGGGTCGAGCCGCCAGAGTTTCTCCGTCGCGCGGCGGTCTACCTCGGGCGTCGGCGGGTCAGTCAGCGAATCCACCACGCGATAGTCCATTTCGCGAAGGCCGGTGGTGTCGGGGTAGCCGCAGTACGTCACTTGCACGGGCGCGGGGCGAAGTGCGAACGCGAGCAGGTTGTTGCCGAGCGTGTGCCCGGCGAGATCAACCGCGATGTCGATGCCGTCGGCGTTCATCCGCTCGGCGAGCTTGAGGTCCGACAGATTCGCGGCTTCCACCCACGTATCGGTCATGGCCTTCAGGCGCGCGGTGGTGGCGTCGGGGCTGCGCATGTTGGAGTAGGCAACGAGCTCAATGCGAGTCTTGTCGCGTCGCTGAAAGATGGGCTCCAGAAAGAACGAAACCGAGTGCTGGCGAAAATCCGGCGAGACGAGCGCCACCCGCAATCGCTTCTCCGGGTCGCTCGCCTTGCGAGGCGTGATCGCAACCCCCGCGGGGCGGAGCGTGTCGACCAGTTCGCCGTACGCGCGATGAGCGCGACCAAGTTCGTCGGGGTCGACGCCGTACTTGTACGTGAGCGCACTTGGATACCCCGCCGCCAGCGCGGGCTCGGCAGGGTGGCGGGCGAAAGCCTCGCGAGAGAAAGCCGCGGCTTCTTCGATGTACCCCAGGTTGAGCAGCGCCCCCGCCAGCGAGATTTCCACCTGCGCATCGGGCCCGTGCGTGAGGGCGGCCCTCAGGTGCGTGATGGCGCTCGGCGTGTCGTGCGCGTCCATCAGCGCGTTGGCCAAGCCCAGTCGCGCCTTCGACGACGCCGGATCAACCGTGACGGCTTGTTCGAGCGTCACCAGCGCCCCAGCCTGGTCCTTGATCGCCGCCTGCACCGTCGCGTAGTTCAGCAGCAAATCCACGTTTCGCGGCTCGGCCTGCAAAGCACGTTTGGCGTAAAACTCCGCCTGCAGCAGCGAACCCTTGCGCAGCAGCGTCATCGCCATCAGGCTGTTCAGGCCCGGGTCGCCCGGGGCCTTGGGCAGCAGCCGCTGCGCGACCGATAGAGCGCCAGCAACATCGCCGTCGGCGAGGAGTTTTTCGGCCTGCAAGACCTTGGCGAAGATCGCGCTTTGGCTCACGGCGTGGCTCCAGAGCGGGATGCACACCACTCGCGCCACATGTGGCGGATGCCGGATTCGAAGCGAGCCGCGAAGGAGACCTTGTCGCACAGGCCGGACTTGAGCATTCGCTCGCGCAGGGTCAAGTGAAGGCCGTCGAGCCGGGCCGCGTCCGTCGCGAGGTCCGCGGCCACTTGGATGTACTGCGCCGGCGAACTCGCGACCAGTTCATCCAGCCCCACCGCGTGCAGCAGGCTCG
>JBAZUW010000228.1:0-5871 GCA_041661205.1 Phycisphaerales bacterium | reverse complement strand
GTACTCGGAATAACCATCGCGGCGGTGATCGTTCTTGCGATCACCGTCGCGGTGTTGTTTGCGTACCCGAGCGTGAGACACGCCGTCGGGGGTGTGCATGGCGGGGAGAAGGAAGCGCCCGAGCCGCCGAGCCAGACCTTGCCGGGTGCCCCCGGCCCGGACAACACCGCGACCACCCTGCCGCCGGCGCAGGGTGAGTCAAACGAAAAGCTCAAGCCCACCCCCCCACCGCCGTCCCCGAGGGAGAACAACTGATGAGTGCACCGCTAGAGGAGGCGGCGTCGCGGCCCGACCGCAGGGCCGCTCGCAGCGCGTTGTGGGTGTCTGCCGCGGCATTGGGGTGCATGCTCGTGCCCGGCTGCGGGGCCGCACCACGGGAAGCGGGCGTGCGCATCGGTGACGAAACGCTCAAGCAATTTCAGGTTGGAGTGACCACCGAGGCGTGGCTGGTCGCGGTAATCGGTGAACCGACGTCCAGCTCGACGGTCGAGGGTGTGGTCAACACCCGCGTCTTCCGGTATTCGCTCGGGGAGGCGGACGGGGTGGCGCTCTTCGGTTCGGCGCCGATCAAGAACACCGCGGTGATCTACTTCGTGATCACCGACGGGGTTGTGACCCGATACTGGGCCGACCGTGCCACCGAGCACACGCTGCTGGGCTCGCCGGTTGAGAAAAACGGGGGCGAGAAGCAGTCGAGGTAAGTTCGACGGGCGTGAAAGCGCGGCACCGTCTCGCCGCACTATTCCGGCCGCATGAGCGGGAAGAGCACCACATCGCGAATAGTTCGCTGGTTGGTCAGAATCATCACCAGGCGATCGATCCCCAGGCCCATGCCGCCGGCGGGGGGCATGCCCACCTTCAGGCAGCGCAGGAAGTCGTGGTCCATGGTGCGGAACGTGTTCTCCTCGGCGTTCTTCTCTGCGTCCAGGCCGGTGAGCTGTTCCTTGAACTTGGCCTCTTGGATGTCGGGGTCGTTGAGTTCGGTGTAGTGCGGGGCGATTTCCATACCGGCGATGAAGAGGTCGGCACGGTCGGCCAAAGCGGGGTTGTCGCGCTTGGGGCGGGTGAGGGGCGAGATGGCGCTGGGGTAGTCGGTGATAAACGTGGGCCGCGCGTGATCGAGCTGGGCTTCCCCCCCGTGCTGCTTGTCTTCAAAGAGTTCGTTGACGACCAGCCAGGGGTCCATCTTGTCGACGGCGGCCGCGTGCTTGGGGATGCGCTCCTTGAGCAACGCCCGGGCCCGCGCCGTGTCGGTCATCTCAAAGCCGTAGGCCTTGGCAAAGAGCTGCCCGTAGCTGACTCGCTCGAAGGGCTTGGTGTAGTTGATCGAGAAGTCGCCGAAGGGGAGCACGATGTCGCCCCCGCTGGGGGACGCGAGCGTGCCGGCCGCGACCAAGGCCGCGTGCACGTGGGTCGCCGCGTCGCGGATCAGGCTTTCGGTCATCTCCATGACGGTTTCGACATCGCCGAAAGCGTGATACGCCTCGAGCATGGTGAACTCGGGGTTGTGCTGCTTGTCGAGGCCTTCGTTGCGGAAGTTGCGATTGACCTCGAAGACCTTGGGCATGCCGCCGACCAGCAGTCGCTTCAAGTAGAGTTCGGGCGCGATGCGCATGAACAACTTGATATCCAGCGCGTTCATGTGCGTCACAAACGGGCGGGCGGCCGCCCCGCCGGCCAGGGTTTGCAGCATCGGCGTTTCGACTTCGAGATAGCCGCGGCCTTCCATGAAGCGACGCACGCCGCTGACGATGCGCGAGCGCAGCTCAAAGACGCTCAAGGTCTCGGGGTTGGCCCACAGATCCACATAGCGCTGGCGATAGCGCAGCTCGATGTCGCTGAGGCCGTCGTGCTTGGCCGGGGGCGGCGTCAGGCTTTTGGCACCGGGGCGCACCGCGATGGCCCACACCGTCACCTCGCCGGTCTTGGTCTTCATCAGGCGCCCTGTGACAACGATGATGTCGCCCAGGTCCACAAACTTGGCGGCCTGAAACTCCTTCTCAGGCACATCGCGGGCGCTGATCGCCACCTGCAGGTCGCCACTGGCGTCGCGCAGCGTCGCCCAGATCAGCTTGCCGTTGTCACGCAGCAACATCACGCGCCCGGCGATGGTGGTGAGCGGGCGAGTGTCTTGAAAGCCGGGGGTCTTGCCGTTGGCCTGCTGGTCCTTGTCCGCGGCTTCGTCGTACAGCGCCCGGGCGGCGCGCAGCGGCGTCAGCGACTTCTCCGCCGAGCCGTACGGCTCAAAGCCCAGCTCGCGCAGCTTGTCGCGATTCAGGCGGCGCTGCTCTTCCAGCTTGTGCAACCCTTCGCCTGATTCCAGAGGCCCGTTCCCGACTGTCCCTGTTCCATCGCTCATGTCTGGCTCCGCGCGGCCAACCCGCGAGAGGCCAGGAGGCCCCGCGTGGCGCGTGCGTCAGCGTATGGGCGCTGCGTTACATCGACACGCCGCTGACACGGCCGAGGCCGTCGAGCGTCAGTGGCGTGATATTGGTCGACTCGCACAGCGGCTTGTTGGGGTAGTTGGGATCATCCACCAGGCTCTGAAGCGATACCCCGTCGAAGAGGTTCATCAGCACCTCGGCAGCATGGTCCATGGTCTTGTGCAGGGGGCACAGGTTGGGCCCATGGCTTGCCAGCCCCAGCGGGCACGAGGTAATCCGCTGGAGGTTTCCCACCGTGTGGATGATCTCCAACAGCCGGATGTCCGTGGCCGGGCGCGCCAGCTTGTAGCCACCGCCAACGCCCCGCCGACCGGTGACAAGGTTGGCGGACGCAAGCTGTTGCAGCACCTTGGCCAAGTAGTTGCTCGGCACCTTGGTGAGGCTGGCCAGCGTGCTGGTGGGCACCAGAGACTCGGGGGACATCGCCATGGCGGCCATCACTCTCAAAGCATATTCGGTAGTCACTGAAAACATTGTTCGTAGGCTCCCATCGCCGCAAGCCGCCCCACACACTTGCAGCCGAGTTGAAGGTCCGCAATCATATGGGCAACGCGTGCCCACCCGCCGCGGCCTTGGCCGATACCCGCCACCACGCTCCACCAGTTGGTAAGCCTGCGAAGACGTCTTCCAAACCCACATCGCCCAGCTTGCCATCGCGTAAAGTTCGATCCCCAGCCGCACTGCCAAACTCAATTTTCATCGGGAGCGAAAGGTCACGCGTCGAACTAATCCTCCGCAGAGTGTCAGTCAAAATTGATGGAGCATTACGCTCTCTCTGGTACCACAATCTGGGGAAAGTGTTTAGTCTCAGATGGTGTTTTTGACCTTTTTCCCATAAATCCCAAAATTCGCAAGGAATTGAGAACCACCAGTACGGTCCCCCCCTCGTGCGCCAACACTCCCACGGATAGGGGGATTTCGCGTCCCATAAGCGATGAGACCAGCGTCGTGGCGCTCATAATCACGATCACGCTGAGCGCGAAGGTCACGTTGGCGGTCACCGTCCACCGGGCCCGGCGGGCCAGCCGGATGGCCCACGGGAAGGTCGAGAGGTCGTCGGCGAGGAGCACCGCATCGGCGTTTTCGAGAGCCGCGGCGGTGCCGATGGTGCCGATGGCCAAGGCCACGTCGGCGGCGGCCAAGGCCGGGGCGTCGTTCACGCCGTCGCCGATGAACGCCACGCCGCCGGCGGGGCCGGTGGCGCGTTTCATTTCCCCGACAATGCGGAGCTTGTCGTCGGGAAGGAGCTCCGCGTCGACCTGATCCAGGCCCAGGCTTTCGCCGATGCGCTTGGCGGTGATGGCATTGTCGCCGGTGAGCATGCGTACCGGCTTCACGCCCAGGGCGTGGAGGTCGGCCACCAGCTCGGTGGCTCCGGGGCGCACGGAATCGGCCATGATGAGAACGGCGGCCTCGCCGGAGGAATCGTCGGAGGTGTCGGGGGTTGCTTCGCCAGCCGCGGCACGGGCGATGACCACCCCCACATGCCCCCGGCTCTGAATCCTGCCGAGAACTTCCTTGACGCGGTTACGGAAGCAGACCGGGATGACCGGCTCCGTAAATGCGAAACTGCCCAGTCGCACTCTCGCGCCAGCGTATTCGCCCTGAATGCCCCGCGCCACCACGTGATTGAGCTTGTCGATGGTGGCCGGCGTGACGCCCCGCTGTTCGGCGGCCTCGCGCACCGCTACTGCGATCGGGTGGGTGCTGTCGGCCTCCATCCCCGCGGCGATCGCCAACAGTTCCTTGCCGTCTGACCATGCCACCGGGTGAACTTCGTAGAGCGTCGGGCGGCCGTGGGTGAGCGTGCCGGTTTTGTCAAAGCACACCGAGCGAACGCGGGCGAGGCGGTCGATGGTTTGGCCTCCCTTGAAGAGGACCCCTCCTCGGGCGGCCCGCGCGATGGCCGCGAGCGTGGCGGTGGGCGTGGCGATGACGAGCGCACACGGCGAGGCGACGATGAGCAGGGTGATGGCGGTGTACAAGGACTTATCGAAGCTGCGCCCGAGCCCCAGCCACCAGATGAGGCACACGATGACGCTGATGACCATCACGCCGATGGCGTAGGGCTCGTTGACGCGATCGATAAACCGTTGCACCGGCTCGCGCTGCTCGCGCGCGGTGGTCACCAGGTCCATGATGCGCTGCAGGCTGGATTCATGCACGGGGCGGAGCACGGTGGCTTCGACCGGATCGTCGGTGTTGATGGTGCCGGCGAAGAGCTCGTCGCCGGGCTTCACGTGGCGCGGCATCGATTCGCCGGTGATGGCGCTCTGGTCCATCGATGTTTCGCCCGTGAGCAGCGTCGCGTCGGCGGGGACGCGTTCGCCTGGGCGGATCTTCACGCGATCGCCCGGGACCAGCGTGGAGGCGCTGGTTTCGAGCCATTCCCCATCTCGAAAGACCATCGCCTCGGTGGGCATGAGCTTGTGCAACGCGCTGATCTCGCGCGTGGTCCGCTGCATCGCGAGGTCTTCGAGGGCGCCTGAGAGCGTGAACAGGAATAGCAGCAGCGCACCTTCTTCGGGGCGGTGGAGGTAGGCCGCCAACCCGGCGGCCACCACCATCAGCACATCGATGTCGAAGCTCTTGTGGCCCAGCGCATCGAGGGCGGCCTTGCCGCCGTAGACCATGCCGACGCCGAGGCTGGCCCATGCGCACACGTGGCCGACGGCCGCGAGCGATTCGCCCATGTACGACATCGCCACGCCCGCGCCCAGCAACACGCCGGCCAGGATGGCCCCATAGAGGGCGCGGCGGGGCGTGAAGATGCCCGCTTCGGTGGCCGCCAGCGGAAGCGGATCACACTTTGCACCCGGCGCGCAGGTTGTCACGCGTCACTTCCTTCCGGGCGGGCGGCACGCAACTGCTCCAGCACCGGGTGGCGTTGCTGCTTCTTCTCGCGCAAGCGCTCGATCACCAGCGGGGGAACCATGGCGGAGAGCTTGCCGAGATCATCGCTCATCGCCGCGATTTGTTTGATCAGGCTCGACGACGTGTACGCAAAGCTCTGCCCGGCGACCACGAATGCGGTTTCGAGCCCGGCGACCTCGCGGTTGGTGACGGCTTGTTGGACTTCGTACTGGAGGTCGCTGAGGTTGCGAACGCCGCGAAGGAGAACGTTGGCGTGCACGCTGCGGGCAAAGTCGACGGTGAGCCCGGCGAAAGGGCGGACGGTGACGGGGGCGCCCGGGGTGGTGCGGACCATTTCCTCCACCAGCAGCCGGGTCATCTCGACGCGTTCCTCGGCGGTAAATAGAGGGTCTTTGCCCGGGTTACGCCCCACCGCGACGATGAGCTCATCAAAGAGCGTTCGCCCACGGGCGATGACGTCGAGATGCCCGAGTGTGATGGGGTCGAACGAGCCGGGATAAATCGCCAAGTGGTGCGACATGCGGGGAATCGTATGGGGGGAAGGGTTTCGCTT
>JBAZUW010000227.1:0-5899 GCA_041661205.1 Phycisphaerales bacterium | reverse complement strand
TCAATGGCTGGGTGAACGGGTACCGCGACCACGGCAACCTCATTTTCATCGATCTGCGCGATCGGCATGGGCTGACGCAGTTGGTCTTTGACGCGGAGGCCAACAAGGCCGCGACGATGGCCGGGGCGGACAAGCTGCGCAATGAGGATGTGGTGGCGATCGAGGGGACGGTGCGGGTGCGCGAAGGGGGCGAGAACCCCAAGCTGGGCACGGGCAAGATCGAGGTGGTGGTGACGAGCCTGGAAGTGCTGGCGAAGACCGACAACCCGCCGTTCCTGCCTGAGGATCCGACGGCCGACGGCAAGATCAAGCTGCCCAACGAAGAGCTGCGCCTGACGCACCGGTATCTGGATCTGCGTCGTTCTGGGATGCAGCGGATCCTGGGTATGCGCCACAAGCTGTACCAGGTGACGCGCCGGTACTTTGACGAGAACGGGTTTCTTGAGATCGAAACCCCGATTCTGTACAAGAGCACGCCGGAGGGGGCACGCGAGTTTCTGGTGCCGAGCCGGCATGTGCCGGGGACGTTTTATGCGTTGCCGCAGAGCCCGCAGTTGTTCAAGCAGATTTTGATGGTGAGCGGGTGCGACCGGTACATGCAGATTTGCCGGTGCTTCCGCGATGAAGACCCCCGCGCCGACCGCCAGGCGGAGTTCACGCAGATCGATCTTGAGATGAGCTTTGTTCGGCGTGAGCAGATCATGGAGATGATGGAAGGGTTTGTGCGCCGGCTGTGGAAGGAGATGACGGGGTACGAGGTGCCGCCGATTCAGCGGATGAGCTATCGCGACGCGATGGAGGATTACGGGATCGACCGGCCCGACACGCGCTATGACCTGAAGATCAAGGACGTGACGGACCTGGCGGCCAAGACCGAGCTTGGTTTCTTCAAGGAGACGGCCGCGAAGAACGCCGACAAGAGCCGCTATTACAGCAAGCGGGGCGTCGTCAAGGCCATGCGCGTGCCGGGCGGGGCCGAGAAGCTCACCCGCAAGATCACCGACGGGTACACCGAGTTTGTGAAGGGCTTCGGCGCGGGTGGCGTGGCGGTGGTGAAGGTGAATGCTCAGGGGGTTTTTGAGACGGGCATCGCGAAGTTCATCGAGCCCTTGAAAAGCGAGTTTGTGGAGCGACTGGGCTTGCAGCCCGGCGACACCGTGCTCTTTGTGGCCGACACGTATGCGGTGGCCACCAAGGCGCTGGGGGAACTGCGGCAGAAGGTCGCCCGCGACATGGGCATTTTGCCCAAGCCGGGCGCCGAGGGCGGGCCGTGGAACTTCCTGTGGGTCATCGATTTCCCGATGTTCGAGAAGAACAAAGAGACGGGCAAGTGGGTCGCCATGCACCACCCATTTACGGCACCGCGCGATGACCAGCGCGATCTGTTCGTCAACGCCGGCGTGGACGACGAGGAAGCCATCGAGAGCATTGTTTCGGCGGGGTACGACGTGGTGCTGAACGGGCAGGAGATCGCGGGCGGCTCGGTGCGCATTCACGACAAGGCGGTGCAGAGCAAGGTGTTCCAGCTCTTGGGCATGACCCCTGAGTCGGCCAAGGAAAAGTTCTCATTCTTGCTGGAGGCGTTGTCGTACGGGGCTCCGCCGCACGCGGGGATCGCGTTTGGGCTGGATCGCCTGGTGATGAACTTCGCCGGAACGGACAACATCCGCGATGTGATTGCGTTCCCCAAGACGCAGGTGGGCAGCGACCTGATGACCCGGGCGCCGAGCGGCGTGCCGGAGAATCAGTTGAAGGATGTGCACATCAGGACGATCGAGACGCCGGGGGCGTGAGCGAGCGGAAGTGGTCGAGTGGTCGAGTGGTTGAGTGGTTGAGTGGTTGAGTGGTTCAACGCAGCTGTCGCGCCGGCGCCTTGACATGATGAGATGTCCATGCAGTGCGACCCCGCGCCGATGCTGACGTTTTGGGCTGTGGGCGTCACGCTCGTTTAGAGCGCGGGGCGACTTCAGGCGGCAGGGACGAGCACCTTCTTCGCCCGCCCACGCACCGCGAGCCGCGCCAGCAGGATGATCGCGATGCCTGGTGCCAGCCACAGCGTCTTGCGCTCGATGAACCCTACCCAGTAGAAGGGTCCCGCCAGGGCGATGGTGATGGCAAGGACGACGAGTTTGTCGAGGCGTGGGCCGGCGTGGCGGTCGCGGGTGGGGATGGCGCACAGCCACACGTACGCAGGGAAGATCAGGGCGTAGAAGGTGAGAAAGAGCCGGTAGACGATCTCGGCAAAGTCCATGCCGGCGTAGCCAGCCATGGCGTTGGCACCGAAGGCGGCCCCGACGCCCATGACCATCACCGCCAGCACCGGGCTGGTTTGGGGGCGATCGGTGGGTGGGACGAAGCGCTCGCTGATCCACGCGGTGTGGAGGCGGATGGTGAAGGCGAGCTGAACCATGACATGAATGAAGACCACGGTGGGGCGCAGCGCGTCCCACGGGCTTGATTGCCCTTGCAGCCCGACGCTCATGTAGACGTAGGTGAAGGCGATCATGGTGGCGAAGAGGCCGCAGAAGCCGAGGACGAAGGCGAGGGTGCCGCGGGGGCCCGTGGCCTGGCGGCGGGCCTGGTGAAAGGTCAGGTCGAGCGCGGGGCAGAGGAGAAACCCGAAGATGCTGACGGGTGCCATCCATGCGAGGTCTTTGGCGGGGAGGACTGGGCGGAGGGAGCCGCCAGCGAACTGCTCCCAGTTGTCGTATGTGAAGATGCCGGCGCAGGCGAGGGAGAGCGCGAAGAGAAGACCGGCGATGACCAGCGTCCAGGCCCCGCTGCGGGTGGGGGTGGGGAGGAGCATGGAGAGAAGGGCGAGGCCGGCGATGATGTAGAGCGGCGGCGCGGCGGTCAACTGCATCGGCATCAGCAGGCGGATGAGGAAGAACCACTGAAAGGCGAGCGTGACGAAGGAGAAGGCGCGGCAGGCGTCGCTGTGATTGGCGACGAAGGCTTCGCTGGCACCGTCGCGGCGAAAGACGAAGCCGAAGGCCGCGGCCCCGATGATGTTGGGCAGGGCGAAGACGAGAAAAGACATGGGCCCGAAGTCGCGGAGCAAGAGGCCGGGTAGGAACATCCCGATGCACCAGGTCCACGAGCAGGCGAGGAAAGCGCTCCAGCCGAGGGTCCACAGCCACGCGGCGATGGCGGGGCGGCGGCGGGGCGTGATGAGAGGGGCGGCGATCGGCAGGTGCGTCATGGACAGAGGGCTCGGGTGCGAGGGTGGGCGTTGTCGCGGGTAGCGCGACGAAAAAAAACTACTTTTTGGCGAAATCCGACCCGGCGCCGACCGCGCGGGCGCTGCCGCGTTTGGCTTTTTGGTGCAGGGAGGGGGTGAGGTGGAAGGTGGCGACGCAGCGGCCGACGCGGCGTTCCTTGGCCGCGAGCTTGGCGAGGAGGGTGTCCTTGCTGCGTTTCTTGGCGACGGCTTCTGGCAAGAGGGCCTGCTGGATGATTTCGAGATCGAGGGTGAGGTTGAACTCTTTGCCTTTGGCGATGAGGGCTTCGAGGTCTTCGCGGGGCGTGACCTTGTAGAGGGCGGGGCCGAAGCAGGGGCGGAGGAAGCGGTAGCCGAGTTCTTTGCAGACAAGGGTGTAGTCGCCACCGGTGCGGGCGAAGATGTACATGCCCCCGGCGATTTCGCTGTTGGCCAGGAGGCTCGCCCCGGCCATGGCGTTGTACCAGTTGCGGTTGAAGCGGCGGAAGGGGAGTTCGGCGGCAAAGGTGCGGTCGTCGACCTTCTTCATGCGGATGCCGCTTTTGAAGGCGTAGGGGAGCCAGATCATCGAGCAGACGCGATGCCAGAAGTGGTTGCGGGAGGAGAGACGCGCGAACATGGCGGAGACGCGCTCGCTTAGCGAAAGACGCACGGGCGGCTGAATGCTCACGATGCCGGTCTGCACGGCCACTTCTTCGCGTTCACCTTCGGCGGCGAGATCCTCGGCGTCGGGCTTGGGCATTTTGCTCAGGCCCGGACCAGCGGAGGGCGAGGGGGGGCCGGAGTCGGGGGGCGTAGGGATGGTGGGGGATTGGTGCACTCGGGTGACTGTAGGTGCGTGGGGTACGCCGCCCCGGATGCTGTTAAACCGAGTTCAGGTGGTGGGGAGGGCGCGGGAGGTCAGAGAGGTTCGGGCACGAGGTCGAACCACCCCTTGGCGTTGGTACGAACCCGGTAGCACGGGTGGCCGGGCTCGTGGTCGAGGAGCAGCACCCAGTCGTGCCGGGCGGCGTGCGTCAGGAGCCACAGGCGGCTGATCATGCTGGTGTAAGGCTCGACGTCGTAGCCCAGGCTGTAGGCGGCCCCGTTGTGCAGGGCGGTGGGCATGACGTCAGGCACGAAGACGATGGTGCGGCCCTTGACGTCGGTGAACTTCATCGCCTGCTGGCCCCAGGTGTGGCCGGGGACAAGGAAGACGGTGATGCCGGGGGCGGTTTCGGTTTCGCGGCGCTCGACGGGACTGGGCGGGAGTTCGTCGCGACCGGGGATGTAGCCGATGGGCCAGGGGCGGGGGGAATCGACGAGGTGGAGTTGCTTCTCGATGGGGTCGATGTGGTCGCGGAAATAGGTGCGGGTCATGACGCTGCGGTTGGCGCGGGCGTCGTCCCACTCGCGGCTTTGGACGTAGATCTTCGCGTTGGGGAAGGTGAGCTTGACCTTGGATTCGCCGGCGGAGCCGGGGCCGACCCAGTCGGGGGTTTCGCCCGCGCGGAGGGCGCGGGTGAGGCCACCGGCGTGGTCGAAGTGCAGGTGGGTGACGAGCACGGCGTCGATGGTGGCTTCGTCGCACCCGGCGGCGTGCAGGGACTTGATGATGGACTCGTCGCCGATTTGGAAGATTTCCTTGCTTTTAGGGTCGAGCTTGTCGCCGCTGCCGGTTTCGAGGAGTACGCGCTTGGGACCGGGGCCGGGGCCTTCGCGATCGAGCAGGAGGCAGTTGTGCTGCACGGGGATGCGGTGCTTGTCGTCGGGGGTGACGAACTTGGACCAGACGACGCGCGGGACGAGGCCGAACATGGAGCCGCCGTCAAGCTTGAAGGCGCCGGCGCGGAGGAGCTGCCAGGAGTAGCGGGTGTCACTCATGCAGGAGGGTATGGGATTGAGGGAGGGGTGCCCAAGCAAAGGTTGCGGGTGAAGCGCCAACCCCAGCACCCGCAGGGCACCTTTTGGCCAGGTTCTGCGAGGCCTGGCGCCCTGGCGTTTTCATCCTCAGAGTGCGTGCAGGTCTGGCCGTGTACGCGGTCTATTTTCCCGCCGTCAGTCGCATCTTGCTAAAGAACTTCGCCTCACCCAACGCGGCCGTGTTCAGGGCGAGCTTGTCGCTCCGCCCACACGTCTTGGAAACTGCAATACAAGGAAAAACGAACGACGCGACGTCGATCTGGGATGCGCACCATTGCCCCATACCGCTCGGACGTGAGACTCTTCGAGTCCTTGGCGACCTGATCCAGAGACCCCAACGCGATGCAGTACATGCCAGACTGGTCTTAGTCGGAACTTTCCGGGTCATTCTGGCCCAGGACCGGTCTGGCCGAGGATCCGTTTGACGATCTCAAGTTCTTCCTTGAGTTGCACTTCGCTGTTCCGGTAAAGGGCGGTTCCAACGCCGAGGCCGGATTGGAGTCAGCGATTATCGCTGCTCTTGACATCCTCCTCGATGAACACGGGCCGGAAGTTGCACTCAAAGCCGTGCTCGCGCACGACCTTGTGGAACCGCTGGGACACGATGATCCACGGAAACGGGTGCCACTCGGGGGTACGCGCGATGTCGAACGAGCCGAGCGGGACGAGTTCTGAGCGGAGATATCGCCATAAGGAATCGGTGTACCCATCATCCATGAAAACGAACTTGTTCACGGTCTCTCGCGGCAGAACCTCGTAGGTTCGTGGATGGCGTTT
>JBAZUW010000226.1:0-5914 GCA_041661205.1 Phycisphaerales bacterium | reverse complement strand
GGCAAGAAGGAACTCGCGAAAATCCAGAAAACGCCCTTCGACACCTACACCAACTACAAAGAACTCCTCGCGCGGCCCGACCTGCACGGCGTGCTGCTGGCACTGCCCGAGCACTGGCACGCCCAGGCCGGCATCGAGGCGATCGCCGCCGGCAAAGACACCTACCTCGAAAAGCCGATGACTCTGAACCTGCCCGACGCCCTGCGTCTGCACAAAGCCGCCAGCGCCAACCCGGATCTCATCTTCCAGGTGGGCACGCAAATGGTGAACCTTCCCAAGTACCACGAAGCCCAGAAGCTCATCAAGGCCGGCGCGATCGGCACGCCGACCTTCAGCCAGACCAGCTACTGCCGCAACAGCAAAGAAGGCGAGTGGCACTACACCATCGACCCCGAGTGGAAGCCCGGCGTGAACCTCGACTGGGACACCTGGTGCGGCCCTATCGGCTCCATGCCCTGGGACCCCAAGGTCTACTACCAGTGGCGGCGCTACCGCAAGGTCAGCACCGGCATCTGCGGCGACCTCCTGGTCCACGTCATGACCCCCATGATGATGGCCCTTGACCAGGGCTGGCCCGTGAAGGTGGCCGCCACCGGCGCCCACCACAACGACAAGGACATGGAGAACTTCGACAACATCAACATCACCGCCCAGTTCGAGACCGGACACCAGATGATCGTCGCCGGCTCAACCTGCAACGAAGCGGGCCTCGAGACCATGATCCGCGGACACAAAGCCAACATCTATCTGGGCTCGCGCCACTGCGTCCTCCGCCCCGAGCGCCCCTTCGCGGAAGAGATCGAAGAGAAGACCATCGAGTGCCCAGACATCGGCAACGATCAGGACAAGCACCGCCTGCGCTGGATGGAGTGCATCCGCACCCGCAAGCCCACCTGGAGCAACACCGAGCTGGGACTGAAGGTGATGATCGTCGTCGACCTCGCGACCCGCAGCATGTGGGAAGGCCGCGCCTTCGCGTTCGACCCCAAGACGATGTCCTCACGGGCGATCTGAGTTCGGGGCCTTGCTGCCTTTGGCTGTGTTTGGCTGCCGGTGGGACAGGCGTCCCGCCTGTCCGAGTTGTGGAACAGTCGCCCGATGCTGCAAGTGCGCAACCCCAACGCCACTCCAAGTGCGCTGCGCCTCGCCTGCGAAGCCATGGGCACGCGCTTCGAGTGCGTCCTCGCAGGCGACCAAGAGCCCAACCTCCGCGCCGCCGCCGAAGCCGCCTTCGCGGAAATCGAAAGCCTTCACAGCCGCTGGTCGTACTTCTCCAGCACCAGCCTGGTCTCGCGCATCAACCAAGCCGGGGCCACCCGCCGGGTTCCACTGGACACCGACACCCTCGACCTCCTCCGCCTCGCCCTCAACACCTGGCAAGACACCGAAGGCTGCTTCGATATCACCATCGCCCCGCTCATGCGCCGCTGGGGCTTCCGCCCCCTTCCAAATCTCGTGGCACGGGCCTCAGGCCCGTGTCCTTCCAGCCCTACTTCTTCATCTACTGCTACCTGCCCCACCCCTGATCCTGCCACCCCACGTTGGGGCTCCCAACACCTCAGTCTCGACACTCACGCCCACACACTCGCCTTCACCACCCCCGGCATCGAGATCGACCTCGGCGCCATCGCCAAAGGCGCCGCCCTCGACGCAGCCGCCTCCATCATTCGCGACGCCGGCGTCACCTCCGCCCTCCTCCACGGCGGCACCAGCTCCGTCATCGCCATCGGCACGCCCCCCGACTCCCCGCGAGGCTGGCCCATCCGCCTTGGGCCCGACCCCAGCGCACCCGTCGTTCACCTGTACAACGCGGCTCTCGGCGTCTCCGCCCACCACGGGCGCACTGCGGATGCCGGCGACCTCACCGTCGGCCACATCATCGACCCCCGCACCGGCGAGCCAGGGCTCTTTGATTCCACGCTCGTCGGCTCTCCGAGCCGACACGGTTCCGGGTACGTCGGCTCTCCGAGCCGACACGCGGGCCGGACGCCCGCGGCACCCAATCTCACCCTCGCCGCCTGCATCCACCCCTCCGCCGCCCTCGCCGACGCCTGGTCCACCGCCCTGCTCGTTCGTGGTTGCGCCCAAGGCCTCACACTCCCCGCCAATCTCCACTTCGCGCTTCGCTCTTCCATCGCCTGGACCTATTCTGACCACTTCACCACTCTCGCCCACGGAGCCCCGCCATGACCGACCTCGAACGCCGTGAGTTTCTCGCCGCCGCCGGTGCCTTTGCCGTGGTGTCGCTCATGCCCAGTTCCCTCCCCGCGGCCCCCGCCCGCCGCGGCGCTCCCCTCAACATCGCACTCGTCGGCGCCGGTCGCCAAGGTTCCGCGGCCCTCGTCGAGATCACCAAACTCGACGCCGCCAAAGTCATCGCGGTGTGCGATACCGACCAAGGCCGCGCCGACCGTGCCGTCCGTCGCACGCAAGGCGCCGCCGGCTACACCAACCTCGCCGAAATGCTCGACAAGTCGAAAGACATCAACGCGGTCATCATCGCCACGCCCACCCACGAACACAAAGTCGCGGCCGAAACCTGCCTCTCCGCCGGCAAGCACGTCTACTGCGAAACTCCGATCGCACACACGCGTGATGACGTCCTCGCCATCCACAAGGCCGCGACCGCCGCGAAGTCCATCTTCGCCAGCGCTCTCGAAGGGCGCTCCAACCCCATTTACAAGCTCTCGCGGGGCTTCTACCGCTCCGACTCGGTTCGCGATCTCATCAGCATGCGAGCCCAAAGCCATCAAAAGACCACATGGCGAGTGCCCTCTAGCGACCCCGCTCGCGAAGCCGCCCTCAACTGGCGCCTCGACAAATCCATCTCCACCGGCCTCGCCGGCGAGCTCGGCGTGCATCAGTTCGATGTTATCCACTGGTTCAAAAATGACTACCCCGCCTCCGTCCGCGGCTACGGCTCCCTCCGCTTCCACAAAGACGGCCGCGAAGTCCCTGACACCGTCCACTGCGACCTCTTCTTCGCCGACGGCCCGCTCCTCTCGTGGGACGCCACCCTCGCCAACTCCTTCCAAGGCAAGCACGAGATCTTCTGCGGCTCCAACGCCGCCATCAAACTCGCCTGGACCGCCGGCTGGATGTTCAAAGAGGCCGACGCCCCGCAGCAAGGCTGGGAGGTCTACGCCAACCGCCAGCAGTTCCACAATGACGAAGGCATCACTCTGATCGCCGACGCCACCAAACTCGCCTCGCAGGGCAAACTCAAAGAAGGCGTGGGCCTGCCCAACCCGCCCCTCTACTACGCCTTGGCAGACTTCATCAAGAGCATTACCGAAGGCCAGCCCCCCGTCGCCAGCGCCGCCGACGGCGCCCGCGCCACTCTCGTCGCCCTCGCGGCCCACGAAGCCGTGACCACCGGCAAGGAAGTCACCATCGATCCCGCCATGCTGCGTTCGCTCTGAATGCTTCACCACAGATAGATGATCAAGCCGGATCCGCGTGGCCGACTTCGAACGCGCCGCAACGAATGCCGAATGCCTAGTGCCGAATGCCGAACTCACCCATGCCCCAAAGCCACCTCCGCCAACTCCCCCTCGGTGCCCGCTACGGGCTCGTCCTCCTTTGCCTCGTCCTGATTGGGGGCTTCGGTGCGTCCTTCGCCCACCTCGTCTGGCACCACGAGAACCGCGACGAGCGCCCCGGCCTCACCCTCGAAGACATCCGCGGCGCCTACCACGGCATTCAAACCACCTCGCCCATCAAACTCGCCCTCGAACGTAACCACCCAGACACCCTCAGCCCCGCCAACCGCAAAGCCCTGCTCGATTGGCTCGGCTCACCCCGCATCGCCGAGGACTACGACAGCCTCGACAAGGGCGACGCGGCCCCCGCCGAGATCATCAAGACCAACTGCCTTTCATGCCACGGCCGCGCCGCCGCGAGCACCCCGCAAGGCACCATCGCCCGCACCGTGCCGCTGGACTACTGGGACGACATCAAGCCCATCGCCTTCTCGCGCAAGGTCGATCCCAACAGCGTGAAAGTGCTCGCCGCCAGCACGCACACTCACGCCCTGAGCCTGGGCACGCTCACCATCGTCATCGGCGCCCTGCTCTGCCTCACCGCACTGCCCCGCCGCCTCACCGGGGTCATCTGCTTCTTCTCCAGCCTCGGCCTGCTCGCAGACTTCGCGGGCTGGTGGCTCGCGCGAGACTACGACGCCGCGGTGTACGCCATCGTCGTCGGAGGTGGGGCGTACAACTCGATGATGATGCTGGCGCTGGTGGTGATCAGCGCGGATGCAATGTGGAGGCCGCCCAGTACCTCTAGCGCGGTTTGATTTCTCGGGCCGCTTGTAGGAGTTTGATTGGGCGCTCCAAGTCGTTTTTATCTTCCCAAGTACTCGAAGCCCTACTTACTTTGGGGTTGGCTTGCATGGCAACTCTTGCTGGGAGTATCGCTTATCGCGACGATCCCGCTCGCAGTTGATCGTGGACATCTGGCGCTGCTTCCTGTCGTCATGCTGTATTTTGCCCTCGGGTTCCTCGGCGCAGTCCCACTCTTGCGGCACCTCCGCATCGTGGCGCGCCGCCTCCGCGAAACCGATTGCCACCTCTGCCCCGACTGCGGCTACGACCTACGAGACCATGCCGACGCCAACCCATGCCCAGAGTGCGGCCGCCCGTGGAACAAACTCGAAGACACTAAATTGTGGCGCACCACCTACGCGGCGCACCTGAAGTACCCCAAGAAGTGACCCCCGCGCCCACCCGCCCCACGCCGAATTTTTCCATTTAGCAATTTAGCATTTAGCCATTTCGCCCGCGTCCTCACACCCGCGGCCCCCCCGCCCGCACCTCCGCCGGCATGTCGTACTTCTTGTCGTTCTCGCGGAACAACGCCGCCAGCTTCTTCGCCTGCGCGTCGTACGCCCCCTTGTCCTTCCACGTGTTCTTGGGGTGCAGCACTTCGCTGGGCACGCCCGCCACCGCGTCTGGAAGTGACAAGCCAAACAACTCATCCGGCACGAACTTCGCCTTCGCCAAGGAGCCGTTCAAGATCGCCGTCACAAACGCCCGCGTATACGCCAGCTTGAAGCGCGACCCGGTCCCGTACGGCCCGCCCGTCCACCCCGTGTTCAGCAGCCACACATGGGCGTCATACTTCTTGATCCGCTCCGCCAGTTGCTGGGCATAACTCACCGGCGGGCGCGGCATGAAGACCCCGCCAAAGCACGCCGAGAAGTTCGGCTCCGGCTCCACCACCCCCGCCTCCGTCCCCGCCAGCTTGCTCGTGTACCCGTTCAAAAAGTAATACATCGCCTGCGCTTCGGTCAGCTTGCTCACCGGCGGCATCACCCCATACGCATCCGCCGTCAGAAAAATCACATTCTTCGCATGCCCGCACACGCTGGGGATCACCGCCCCCTCGATGAAGTCCACCGGGTACGTCACCCGCGTGTTCTCGGTGTACTTGGCGCTGTCATAGTCCGGCACCCGCGTCACCGGATCAACCACCGTGTTCTCCAGCACGCTGCCAAATCGAATCGCGTTCCAGATCTCCGGCTCGCCTTCCTGGCTCAGCTTGATGCACTTGGCGTAGCACCCGCCCTCAAAGTTGAAGACGCCCTGGTCGCCCCAGCCATGCTCATCATCGCCGATCAGCGCGCGATTCGGGTCCGCGCTCAGCGTCGTCTTGCCAGTGCCAGATAGCCCAAAGAACAACGCCGGGTTGCCCCCGGTAGCCTTGTCCACATTGCACGAGCAGTGCATGGGGAAGACGCCCACCTCAGGCATGTCGAAGTTCATCGCGTAGAAGATGCTCTTCTTGATCTCGCCGGCGTATTCGGTACCCAGAATCACCACGATCCGCCGCGTGATGCTCTGCGCGATCAGGATCGGGCTCTTCAGCCCCATCTTGGCCTGCTCGTCGCTGGTCAGCTTGCGCCGCCCCG
>JBAZUW010000225.1:3536-5944 GCA_041661205.1 Phycisphaerales bacterium | reverse complement strand
GGTGCGAACCCGACAGACCGCGTTCCCAACTTAGGGGAATGTGATGTTGGCTGACGCTCGTACTCGTCCGTTCATCAACATCACGCCCGAGTTTGTGTACATCATCAACACCGGCGGCCAAGGCTTGAACGATGCCGCGGTCGGACAGCTTCGCGTGGAAGTACTCTTCTAAAGCTCAAAGCGAAGTCAGGACGCAATTGTGCCACCGAGGACGGCGCTGCGTCCTCGGTGTTCTGCGTTCGCTCGTGCAAGCCCGCAATGACGACTCCCAGCCGTCGCCAAGGGCACGCTGTAGCGGCTGCGGCTCACTCCGCCGGGGTTTCGTTCGTCTTCACCGGCGCAAACGCATCCGGCTGAGGCTCGGGCGCTCGCGTGGGCGGCGTGCCATCTTCCGGCTTGGGCGCGTTGTAGTCCGTCGCCTGCGCATCGTCCCATCCGCCGCCGAGCGCCTTGTACACCGCGATCAGGCTGGTGGTGACGTTGGTCTGGCTTTCCACCAGCTGCGCTTCGGCGTCGTACAGCTCGCGCTGGTTGACCAGCACGGTCAGGAAGTCGCCGATGCCGCTCTTGTAGCGATCATTGGCGAGATCGACAGCCCGCTGATCGGCCTGCACCGCGTCGCGCAAGCCGGTGCGCTGCGCCTGCGTCTGCTCGAACGCGGTGAGCGAGCTCTCCACGTCTTCCAGGCTCGTGAGAACCACCTTCTGATACGCCGAGACCGCCTGCTTGGTGCGCGAGTCCGCTGCATCGATGTTCGACTCCGTCCGCCAGCCGTTGAAAATGTTCCACTGCATACTGGGGCTGATGCTCCAGATGCGGCTGCGGAAGTCGGCGATGTCCGACAGATCCGCGCTTTGCGTGCCCGCCAGGCCAGTCAGGAAGAACCGCGGGTACAGGTCCGACGTGGCGACGCCGATCCGCGCGTTGGCCGCGGCCACCGCGCGCTCCGCCCGGCGAACGTCCGGGCGTCGCCGCAATAAGTCCGCGGGTAACCCCACCGGCACCGTGTCCGGGGGCGTGGGCTCGGGCTTGGGTTCGGCCAGCTCGCTCAAAAGCGAGTCGGGCGTTTGGCCCAGCAGCACGCCGAGGCGGAAGGCCGCCTGCCGCGCCCCGGTAATCAGAGGTGGCAACTGACTCTGCCGCGTCGCCAACTGCGCCCGCGCCTGCTGGGTTTCGATTTCCGCCCCGATGCCCGCTTTCGAGCGGCTCTCCGTCAGGCTCAGCGTGTCGCGCTGCGTGCCGATGGTGCGATTGATCAGCGCAATCCGGGCCTGATAGCCGCGATACTCGGCGTAGTTTCGCGCGACCTCAGCCGTGAGCGACACCAGCACATCGCGCGTGCCCTCCATGGCGGCGTCAAGGTCGGCGTCCGAGGCTTCGATGTTGCGCCGGATGCCGCCGAAGATGTCGATTTCCCAGCTCGCATCCACATGCGCGTCGTACACGGTTCGTGCGCGGCTGATAAACGTCGACGCTGTGCTGCTGTTCTGCGAACGCGTGTAACTCAAGCCGAAGTTCGCGTCCGGGTACTGCTCGCTGGCCGCCACACCCCGCAGCGCGCGGGCCTCGCGCACCCGCTCGAGGGCGATCTTGAAGTCCAGGTTCGACGCGATCGCGCGATCGATCAGCGAGTTGAGCTGCTCGTCCTTGAGCACCGCCCACCACTGCGCCAGCGCCCCGGGCGCGAGCGCTTCGTCGACCGGTCTGGAAGGAATTCCCTCCGGCTGGCCCGAAAGGCTATCAAACTTGCCCTGCATCGCGGCTTCGGGCTTCTTGTAATCGGGGCCCACGGTGCATCCGGCCAGAAGCGGAAGAAGCACCAATCCAACGCGGCTGATTCGTGTGTTCAAGCGTCAATCTCCGGTGAGAAGCAAGGGTCTCATGCTCGCGGGCCGGGTTGCCATTCGGGCCTCCCGCGTCATGTATTTACGAAGTGTGGGGGTGAGCGCGGACGGTAGGCCGCCCCATACTGGCACAACTCATTTTCAAACGCATTCACGCTCTCAGGCAAGTTCGTCGCAGACTGCCCTGAATGTGGATGACTGGGTCAGCATTATTTCTCGCGTCTTCAGCTCTTGCCGCTGGTGGTGGTGGCCGCGGGCTCAGCGCTGCGCCGCTGGATCGGCGCCGCCTTAATAAACACATCCACCTGCTGTCCGACAAAGAGCGGCAGGTCCTTAGGGTCAAACCGGTAAATCACCTGCAGCACCCGCGTATCCACGCGCTCGGCGCTGTCGCCCGTGAGTGACTTCTTAGGCACCACATACGGCTCAAACCGCACGAACTCCAAAGGCGTGTTGATGTCCTTGTTGCCGCGGGCGTAGGCAAACGCCTTGGCACCCGCATCCACCCGCCACGAATCGTGCTCGTCCACGTCCACCCGAACGTGCAGCGGATGCACCGCGCCC
>JBAZUW010000225.1:0-3526 GCA_041661205.1 Phycisphaerales bacterium | reverse complement strand
CACCCGCCGAAGCAAACTCGCCCGGCCTCACATTCACCTGCAGCACGCGGCAATCAATCGGTGCCTTGATAATCCGCCGGTCCAGCTCCACGCGAATCGAATCAACTTGGGCCTGGGCGTTGGCAACCTGGGCCGCGGCGACATCGATCTCCGGCTGCCACGTGCCTGCTTCCAGCAGCGCGAGCTGCGACCGCGATTCTTCCAGACGGGCCTCGGCGGTGGCAACCGCAAACTGTCGCCGGTTTCGATCGTCTTCGCTCACGGCGCCCGGAACCGTGACGTTCATGACCTTTTCAAGCTGGCTCTTCATGTCGGAGAGCTCGGCCTGCGCCTCGGCGACCTTGGCACGCTGCCCGGGTAAGAACTCCGGCCGCGTCCCGGCTTGCAGCCGCGCCAGCGCCGACTTTGCGACATCTACCGCCGACTGCCGCACCGCCAGCTCGCCGGTCAGGTCGCGGCTGTCAAGCTCAAAGAGCACGTCGCCCTTCTTGACGTCATCGCCGACGACGACGTTCACCTTGGTGACGACGTTGCCCACCGGCGCACCGATCGCGATGTTCTGCGACGCCGCCTCGATGAGCCCCGAGCCAGCGACAAACGCCTCGAACGGCGCCCGGGGCGGCTCGATTACCGGCGGAGCCGCCGGTGGCGGCTTGCTCCCCTTCACCACCGTCACAATCGCAAAGATCATCCCCGCGATCGCCACCAGCGGAATGAAAAAAGTCCGAATCATGCATCACCTCGCTTTATGCCCCGACTATCTTGGCTGCCCCGGCTGCCGGTGGGACAGGCGTCCCGCCTGTCCCGCTCCCTACCCCATCTCGTGGCACAGGCGTCCCGCCTGTGTTCTTCAGCTTTTCTTCTTCTTCTTCTTCTTCTTTTTCTTTTTCTGTCTACTTCTCAGCACTCAACTCATGGGCCGCGTGCTGATGTCCCTTGCCCGTCGATACCTTCACAATCCGTCCGTCGTCCATCTCCGCGATCCGGTCCGCGAACTCAAAGATGCGAGCATCGTGCGTCACCACCACCAGCGACAGGTCATTCCCCGCGGCCACATCCCGCAAGAGCTCCATCACCTTCTGCCCCGTCGCATGGTCCAGTGCAGACGTCGGCTCATCGCAAACCAACAACTTGGGGTGATGCACCAGCGCCCGCGAAATCGCCACACGCTGCTGCTGCCCGCCCGACAGCCGGCTCGGAATGTCTTTGGTGCGTGTGCCAAGGCCCACTTTCTCCAACATCTCCCGGGCACGGTCCAGCGCTTCGCTGCGCTTCACGTTATTGATCAGCAGCGGCACCGCCACATTCTCCGCCAGCGTCAGCGTGGGGATCAGGTTGAACGACTGAAACACAAAGCCCACGTTCTTGGCCCGAAACCGCGTGGTGCCCGCCGGGCCCAGCTTCTTGAAATCCTGCCCCAGCACCTCGCACTCCCCCTCATCGCGATCCAGCACCCCGGCGATCACGGAAATCAGCGTGGTCTTGCCGCACCCCGACGGCCCCACCAGCATCAGCAACTCCCCGGTGCGAACTTCCACATCGACACCTCGCAGCGCCCGCACCGCCGACTGCCCTTCCCCGTAGGTCTTGGTGATTCCCTTGCAATGCACCGCGACCGGGCGGTCCAACTTGCTGGACGCCGTCGCGGAGGCCGCCACTGTGTTCGTCGTATCCATTCGTGTGTGCTCCGCGAGCTGTCTTCGCCCGCGACTCTCAATGCCTAACCCTTGAAAACCACCCCGGCTTCGAGACGCAGAACCTTGATGAGGCTGATCAACGCCGCCAGCACGCCCACCACCAGCATCATGCCGATGGTGAGTGCCAGCACCTGCCACTTCATGAGGAACGCGAGGTCGGTCTTGGCAAGAAACGCCCCGAAGATCGCCGCGATCCCGACGCCCAGCCCGAACGAAAGCCACGTGACGCTCAGCACCTGGCTCAGCACCATGCGGATGAGCATACCGCTGGAGGCGCCCATGGCCTTGAGCGCCGCGAAGTAGCGAAGATTGTCGAGCGTGAAGTTGAAGAAGGTCTGCCCGGTCACGATCATGCCGATGACAAAGCCCAGGCCCACCGCGATGCCGAAGTTGATGAGAATGCCCGTGCTCTTGAGGATGTATGCCTTGGTGACGTTCTCAAAGTCCACCGGCGTGCGGGCCGCGTAGCCGGTGATCTCCTCGATGCGGCGCTTGACCGCCAGCACGTCCTCGCCCGCCGCGACCTTCACCAGCACGAACGACATCAGCCGCCTTTCGCGCGGGGCAAACTGCAGTGCGCGGCTGTACGTCGTGTACAACGTCGGATCCCAGAAGAAACTCGGCGAGCCGTGATACGTCCCGACCACCACCGCGTCGTGGTCGTTGATCGAGAGGTGGTCGCCAAGCTGCATGGGCTTGCCCCCCGCCCGCTTGTACGCGAGCTTGGTGCCCATGTCCCGATCATCGATGATGATCCCCGGGTCCTGCCGCAGCAGGGTTGCGTCGCCGTCGTTGATTCTCGCCGGCGCCCCTTGCAGCGTCGCGTCGTCCACGCCCACCACAATCACACTCGTCCGCGTGCCGTCCGCAAGCTGGGCCTTCAAAAACCCCTTATACAGCGGCACCGCGTTCTCGACGCCCTCGATGCTCCTCACCCGCTGCAGCGCCGTATCCGGTAGTGCGATGTTGTCTTCGCTGAAGCGCACCTGCGGGTCCATCACCCAAAGGTCCGCGCTGGTCATCTCGCGAATGAACGTGCCGGTCTGCGATGACAGCCCAAGGAAGATGGACATCTGCTGCGAGATCATCATCGCAGCAAACGCCATGCCCGCCAGCAGGCCCAGGTACTTCAGCTTGTCGCCCATCAGCATTTTGATGGCGATGCGAATCATGGTGCCGCCCCTTCATGCCCTGCCGGGCCCCGAGCCGGCTCCCGCCGCAGCAACCCCTCGATGCACGCGGAGTACAACATCTCCGCCGACTCCCTCGGGTGAACAAAGTTCACCCACGGGTCTTCGCCGTGCGTCAGATACAACGACACGATGCCATGCACCGCCCCCCAGCACACCTGCGTCACCACATCCACATCGCGGCACTCTTCCCGAAACCGCCCCTGCGCGATGCACGCCCGCACCGTCTCCCGCAGCAACGCGTACGCGTCCTCATCCGGGTTGCCGTGCTCGCACGGAGAGTCCCCCGGGTCATACGGCGGGAATTTGGTCATGAACATGAATCTGTAGTGGTGGGGGTGGGCAAAGCCAAAGTCGATGTACGCCCGCCCGCAGCGCCGCAGCCGCTCCACCGGGTCCGACTCGTCGCCAAGTTCCCCCATCGCCTCGCGCAGCAGACCAAAGTCCGAGTCGCAGAGCGCGAGCATGAGGGTGTGCTTGTCGGTGAAGTGGGTGTAGATAGCCGCGGGCGTGTACTCGATGGCGTCGGCGATCTTCCGCATCGACACCGCATCGACCCCCTCGCGCACGAAGAGCTCGCGAGCCGCGCCGAGAATCTTCTCGCGGGTCTCGTTCTTCTCTCGTGCGCGGCGGGCGCTG
>JBAZUW010000224.1:0-5946 GCA_041661205.1 Phycisphaerales bacterium | reverse complement strand
CAGTCGCCACCGGCCACCACGTTCACCAGCGAGTCCACATCACCCTGGTCCACGTTGCCGTCCTGGTTGAAGTCCGGGTCGATGCCGGTGGGATTTTCCCCGCCTGCGACGACGTTTACCAGGTAGTCAATGTCGCCCTGATCGGCGTTGCCGTCCTGGTTCACGTCCGGATCGCAGCTCGGCCCACCCGCCACCACCGACACGAGCACCGTGTCCACGCCGGTCGCGCCCTGGTTGTCGGTCACCAGCAACTGCACCACGTGGGTGCCCACGCCAAAGGACACCTGCGTCGTGGGTGTCGGCACCGTCGCCAGCACCGTCGCCCCCTCGCTCCACTGATACGTGCTGATGGTTCCATCCGCGTCGGTGCTCAGCGACCCATCCAGCAGCACCGTCTCCATCCCGTTGTTGTCGCTGTCGGTCACCACGATGTCTGTGCCGGCGTTGGCGGTGGGGCCAACGTTCGGAATGCCTCGACGGCCCTGCTCGCCAACCTGCGAGATGTACCGGTACGTCGTCGAGCCGCTCTGCTGGGCTCGCACGAAGTAGTAGTACAACTGTCCGGGGTTGGCGCTCGTGTCCACGTACGACGTCGCTGAGGCGTCCATCACCGGGCCGACCTGCGCCGAGAGACCGAACGAGTCGCTGTTGGCGCGGGTCACCAGGTAGCCGGTGGCGCCGGGGATCGCCGGCCAGGTAATATGCACCCCGTCCGTGAACGTGCCGTCCGAGGCGTCGGGTGCGAAGCTGGCCGTACCCATCGACACCGTCAACCGGTACAACTGCGTCTCGGCCAGCGCCTGGGACGAGGTGATCTTGATCAGGTTGGTGCCCTGATTCAGCAGCAGGTTGGTCAGTGTTTCCGAAACGCCTGCTGCGGCACCGTCGTTCACCCGCAGTGTGGTCGTGCCGGTGCTGTTGGTGACCGTGATCACCAGGTTGCCGATGGTCAACGAGTTGGTGTTCACCCCCGACGCCTGGCAGCTGCCGTCGCTGTTCTGGTCCACGTCGATGTAAGTATTGCCGATCGGCGTGGCGGTGATGCTCACCAGCCGCGGCACATCCACCGTCAGCTTGAACCAGTCCACATCGTCATCCGCCGCGCCCGCGCTGGAGCCGGGCGAAAGGCTCAGCGTCGAAGAGACGGCCGGGGTCGGCGAGGGGACGAGCCCCAGCGTGAGCGACGTCCCGGCGGTAAAGCTTCCGATGTCGGTTGCAATCGAAGCCGTGTCGTTGGTCTCAAAGATGTCTCCATAAAACTCCTGACCCGCCCGGATGTCATCCTTCTGCGGGCCGTCGTACGCCACGCTGATGAACGGCTCCATGAGCTTGGTGGAGTTGGCCGGGCAGACGTGCGCAAAGCCGATGCCGTGCCCGTGCTCGTGCGCCACCACATTGCGCAGGAACGTGTAGTTCGGCGCACCCTGCGCCCAGTTCTCAGATGAATCGATCACCATGTCGCCGTTGGTAGGGAACTGGTTGTACGCCAGAATCCCGTTGCCGCCGTCGATGTTGTGCATGCTGATGCGGATGTCGCCGCGACGCCCGCTTTGGCCCGCGCTACCCCAGGCCGCCCCGTCGTCCCACTCATTCCCGCCAAAGGTCACCCGCGTGTAGGTGATGCCCGTCAGGCCGGACCACCGGTCAAAGACCCGCTGGAACTGATTGATCCACGTCGCACGATTGGACGCCCCAAACAGCGAGTCCATACGCGAAAAGAGGTTGCTAGCGATAAAACCACCGGGGCTGCCCGAGCCGCCGGTACTCAGGCCATCCGGCACAAAGCTCCACGTCAACGCGATCGGATCACCGGGGATCCCGTTCCAGCGCTGCACCGCGTTATAGCGGCTCTGGTACCCACCCTCTAACGCCCGCTGGATCGCCGCCCACTCCTCCGCCGTCGGGGTGTACCCCTCCGCGAAGCAGAACGCCGCCGGACCCACATCAAGCGGATCCCCGGACGCCGGACGGCCGTCAATCGTCGGCCCGACCTTGCCCGCCTCATCCATCACCCGCCCGTCCTCGAAGCACACAGAGGGATACTTCTGAATGGTGTCGGGGTTCAACCAAGGGGTCGGCCCCGCAAAGCCCAGCCCCGTCCCCGCCAGAACCACCAGACTCGCGATCACAATGCTGCTCTTCATCAACGTGCCTCCCAAAACCGCACGGGGCGAACGCCCGCGCCAGATGTGAACCAACGTGCCCACGACGCCGCCCCCCGAAACCGCTTTCGCTTCGGCCAAACGTCGCAACGCACCATTTTCTGCCTCAACCCCTTTCGGGCCCACCCTGTCCAGCCCGAACATGTTCGGCCAGACCAGTCTCAGGCGTGACCCCGACACACACTCAACTCCGCTCAAGCTGCCCCGCCCGACGCACCACCACGCGACTCCGCACACATGGCAGAACCGGTCTTCGGAAATCCGCAGCCCCACCACCCTACGTGAAATTTCACGATTTGATACTCAGAAATTGCGCATTTTTCATTTTTTCCGTGGTCCGTCCCGGTTACACACCCGCGGCATAACCCTCCGGTCACCGCGGTTTCCCTTACGGCTCTACCGGTGCCCAATCTTTCCCCTTGAGCTGCTCCAGCCGGTGGCTCACCCGGTCCAGTAAGTCCCGCTCCCTGGCGACGTCGCCGTAGGTGCCCACCTTGCACAGCACCTCCATGGGCCGCGGATCGGTGCTACTTGCGGCCTCAAATCGCAGTTCCGCCGGCTCATCGCCTGTGGTCACCAGCTCCATCTCCCGCACGCTTCCGGGCACAGTCTCAGGCCAACGCACGATTGCCATTTCGCATTGGCTGGCCGCCACCAAGGCTGCCGGCCCCACATCTTCCCAGTCCCCCACCATCTGCATTCTCGTGCCCGCACTTTGGGTCGGGACGGGGCGGGCGTCGGGCCCAAGGCAACCCCCAGCCAGGAGCAGACTGCACGACGCCAAACAAGCCAACCCATTGACCCACAATGGTTTATTCATATGTTGTGTTTTTGTTTGGTTAGGCAGTTTCCAAACTCTCTCGTGGGCCGTAGACTCCTCCGGGCAGCGTTCGCTCGCGTTCGAGCCGCGTCCGGGTTGTGAAAGGAGTTTGGAGCGTTTGGAGATCACCATTCGAGTTCCCTCCGGTGCCGAGCGGCTCGCCATCGTGGGCGCGGCCGAGCGCAACATCAAGATGCTTCGCGAGGTCCTTGGTGTCGGCGTTGCCGCCCGAGAGGGTCGCGTCACGCTCACCGGGCAGAAGCCCGCCGTCATCGCCGCCCGCAACGTACTCGAAAGCCTGACCGAAATCGCCCAGCGTGGCGGCGAACCCCCCAGCCGCCAACAGGTTCTCGACATCATCTCGCAGGAAGCCAGCGCCCTGGCCGACGGCGGAGTTGATAGCGCGGGCGAACTGCTGGAAGACTGGGATGGCACGCTGAACGTGTACGCCGCCGGGCGGCCGGTGCGGGCCAAAACCCCCAACCAGCAGGCCTATTTAGACGCCATTCGCGAGAACGATCTCACGCTCTCCATCGGCCCGGCGGGCACGGGCAAGACCTATCTTGCCGTAGCCGCGGCGGTGCACCTGCTCAAGACCAGCCGCGTGCGTCGGGTCATCCTCGCCCGCCCGGCGGTCGAGGCTGGCGAGAAGCTCGGGTTCCTGCCCGGTGACATGCGCGCCAAAGTGAACCCGTATCTGCGACCTCTCTTCGATGCCCTGGCCGACATGATGGACTACACCATGCTGCGCCGCTTCATGGATAACGACGTCGTGGAAGTTTCCCCCCTCGCGTTCATGCGTGGCCGCACCCTCAACAACGCCATGGTCATTCTCGACGAAGCCCAAAACGCCACGCGCGGGCAGATGAAAATGTTCCTGACCCGGCTGGGGCACGGCAGCAAAATGGTCGTCACCGGCGACGCCACGCAGATCGACCTGGCAGACGGGCGCGACAGCGGACTGATCGATGCGGCCCGGCGGCTGCGGCATACGCCGGGCGTCGGCTTCGTCACCTTCGATCGCTCGGACGTGGTTCGCCACAGCCTGGTGCAGCGGATCATCGACGCGTACGGCGACGACGCCGACGACCGCCCGGGGCGCTACGAGCCACGCCGCCCAGTCGCGCAAACCCCCGAAACTTCATCTGAAAAGCCCGATAATGGCCAAAGCCCGACCTCCCAAGTTCCGACGTTGTAGTTGAGCCCCGACTCCACTTGCATGGCTGACGACTTCGACAATCTTCCGCCTTCCAGCCCCAGCGGCCCAAAGACGGGTCCGCGTCCGGCCAAAGGCCGCGCCGAGGCGGTGGCGCGCAGCCTTCGGGAGCATAATCGGGGTCGCGCATTCCTGGGCATTCTGATGCGTGGCGTCGAAGCCCTCTCCTCACCCAGCATGGGCGTGGGATTGCTCATCGCGGTCTTGGTCGCCGTCGTCTTCACTGCCTGTGCGATCTGGGGACGGAGCAAACCCTTGGTCGCGGTCGGGCGGGTGATGAACGAGACGCGACTGGTGCGGCGCGAGATCCGCACGGTGGACGACGCACAAACCAAGCAGCGCCAGGAAGCCGCCCGCCAGGCGACCCCGCGCGTCTACAGCATCGATCAGCCTTCGCTCGACGCCATCATCACGAGCATCGACAACCTGCCCAAGACCGTGGCGAGCGTTGAAACCATCGACGGCGTCGACCCCGGCATTCGCGAGCAGTTCGGGCTCACCGCCGACGGCCTGGCGGCGCTCAAAGCCGAGTGGTCGGCCGGCACGCGCGGGCCCGAATGGGCCGACAAGGTTCGACAGTTGGCGGCGTTGCTCGCCCGGCGGCCCCTGCTGGATGCCCAGACCTGGCAACGCGGCACGCAAGAGGGAACGAGCGGGCGCATCCGGCTGGTGGCGGCGGACAAGACCAGCACGCTGGTGCTGCGGGGCGAAGCGCTCAACCTGGAAGACAAAGACCAGCTCGCCAGCGTCGCCAGAGTACTTGCCCGAGATTCCAACTTCAGCGGCGCGGTGCGTCTCATCATCGCGAACCGCCTGACCAACGTGACCAAGCCCACGTATCTCTTCGACCCGGCGGCCACCACCAAGGAGCAGAACGCCGCGGCCGAGCTCGTGCTCCCGGCGGTCACCATCAGCCCTGTGGGGCAGGTGATCTTCCGGCGTGGGGATGTGCTGACGGACCCGCAGGCCGCCCTCTTCAAGGCAGAGATGGCGTTGAATGAGACGGAAGTGGAAGGGTGGCAGCGCTGGTTCTACCGCGCGGGCGTGCTGGGGGTGATGGTGGCGATCACGCTGGCGCTCGCGGGGTACACGGTGCTGTTTTCGCCGCGGGTGAAGCGCAATGCCGCCCGCATGATGGGCGTGGCCATGGTGCTGATGGTGTGCATGGCGACCTCGGTGTTCACCACGGCAGCGTCGCCCGAATACGCGGCGCTTACGGTCATCACGCCGACGATCCTGGTGGCGATGCTGATGACGATCGCCTACGACCGTCGCTCCGCGCTGGCATATGCCCTGCTTGAGGGCCTGGCGGTGTGCATCGCGCTGCGGACCGGCATCGGCGCAATGGGCGTGATGGTCGCAGGGATCAGTTGCGTTGTATGGTCGCTCAAAGACATCCGGGATCGCAACTCTTTGGTGCGTTCCTCCGCGTTCGCGGCCTTCGGGGTGGCGCTCGCCACCATCCTGGTGGGCCTGGTGGAACGCCCGCTGGTGCCGGAAGTGGTGGCGGAAATCTTGATCGACGGGGCCAAAGCCGCGGGCGGGGCGATCGCCGTGGGCGGGGCCACGCTCTTCATGCTGCCGTTTATCGAGAAGGCGTTCAAGGTGACCACCGGCCTGACGCTGATCGAGCTGCGCGATCCCAAGCAGTCGCTGCTGCGCGAGCTGCAGCAGCGGGCGCCGGGAACATACACGCACAGCCTGAATGTGGCGACCATCGCCGAAGCCGCGGCCGAGGCCATCGGCGC
>JBAZUW010000223.1:0-5970 GCA_041661205.1 Phycisphaerales bacterium | reverse complement strand
CGGGGGGGTGGAGGTGGGGGGGATCGGGAAGGTGGCGCCGGATGGGGCGGATGCGGGGTTGCGGGTGCTGGAGGCGGCGCGGGCGAAGCAGCCGGGGGCGGAGGTCGTGCTGGTGACGGCGCATGGGGATGTGCCGACGGCGCGGGCGGCGTTCAAGCTGGGGGTGTATGACTTCATTCAGAAGCCGCTGGACCTGGAGGTCTTTCGGAACCTGATTAACCGGGCGGCGGAGACGGTGCTGCTGCGCCATCAGAACGACACGCTGAAGGATGAGCTGGATAATGCGTCGTTTGCGGGGATTGTGGCGCAGAGCGAGCCGATGCGGCGGATTCTGCGGACGGTGAAGACGGTGGCGGCGTCGAACATTCCGGTGCTGATTACCGGGGAGAGCGGGACGGGGAAGGAGTTGATCGCCGCGGCGGTGCATCGGAATAGTCGGCGGGCGAGCGGGCGGTATGTGGCGTTCAACTGCGCGGGGCAGAGCGAAACGCTGCTGGAAGACGCGCTATTCGGGCACGTGCGCGGGGCGTTTACGGGGGCGGACAAGGAACGCTCGGGCGTGTTTGAGTATGCCGACGGGGGGACGCTGTTTCTGGATGAGATCGGCGACATGCCGATGACGATGCAGGCCAAGCTGCTGCGGGTGCTAGAGAGCGGCGAGGTGATTCGGCTGGGCAGTAATGAGGCGCGGCATACGGATGTGCGGTTTGTGAGCGCGACGAATCGAGACCTCAAGGCGATGTGCAGCGCGGGGACGTTTCGCGAGGATTTGTACTTTCGGATCAAGGGAACGCATGTACACATTCCGGCGCTGCGGGAGCGGCGCGAGGACATTCCGGCGCTGGTGAACTTCGCGGTGGACCGATTCGCGGCGGAGATGGCGCGGAGCCCGGCGGAAATGGTGGTGCCGAGCGTGACGGACGCGGCGATGATGCGGTTGACGGCGTATCGCTGGCCGGGGAATGTGCGGCAGTTGCTGAATGTGGTGCAGAACATGGTGGTGATGTGTCTGGGCGAGGAGCGGGCCCACGGGCAGGCGGCGGTGCTGGATTTGCGGCACATTCCGGATGATGTGCGCAGCGACGGCGCGGGGGATGAGATGGACACGGCGCCGTCGAGTGATGCCAGTGGCGCGAGCCTGGCGGGGACGAGCCTGGAGCAGATCGAGAAGCGGGCGATTCGCGAGACGCTGAGGCTGACGGCGGGGAACCGCGAGCAGGCGGCCAAGCTGCTGGGAATCGGCGAGCGGACGCTGTATCGCAAACTGAAGGAATATGGGCTGAAATGAGTACTCCGGCCAAGAAACCCGTGCCCGTGTATGCCGGGGCGTGGAATGCCGCACGGGTGTTGCCGGTGCTGCGCCCGTAGCTGGCGGATGAGTCGGGGGTGCGGTGGTTTCTGAGTTATGCGTTGCCGGAGGAGCACGGGCTGCGGGAAATTCTGGATGAGTCGCGGCCGCAGCTGGCGGAGGTGACCGTCGATGGGCACGACCGGTTGGATTTCTTGATCACGCAGCTGGAGCCGGCGTGGGGGGTGCTGGTGGTGACCGGCGTGGCGTATGAGCGGGGCATTCCGCGCTGGCGGCGGGAGGAGATCGGCAAATCGGCGAAGGCACGGCGTGAACTGGCGGACCTGGATGATGTGGTGACGGCGATTGTTGTGCCGCGGCGGGTGTCGCGGGACTTTGATCGGGCGTGGCTGAATGGGTTGTTGACGTTCGAGACGATTGCGGCGCGGATGTTGGAGGTGGGGGACAGCGAGGGCGCGGCGAAGATGCGCGAGGCGTGCGAGGCGCAGGCGACGGGCAACTGGGAGGCGGCGGCGGCGAATCACACGGAGTTTTGGGTGGGGTATCGCACCGAGGCGGAGGTGATCAGCGTGTTCACCACGTTGGCGGAGCCGCTGGATGCGGCGCGGGTGAAGGCGAGCTTTGTGCCGCGGGTGTATTTGGGGGATGGGAGGGTGAGGGCGAGGGAGATCGTGCACACCCTGGCGGGGGGGATGGTGACGGCGGTGATCGAGGTGGCGGAGTCGGAGAAGGTGCTGGGGCGGATGGGGGCGGAGCTGCCGGCGGACTTTCGCGTGAGGCACGAGCCGGGGCGGATTCTGCTGTCGTTGCCGGTGCCGAAACTCTCGACCTCGACGCCGACGGCGGCGCAGGAGCGGGACATTCGGCATGTGTTTTCGTGCGTGCTGAGGCTGCAGCAGTGGTTGGCTTCGAGCGTGCGGCGGTGGGGGGAGTGGCTGCCTCCGGTGTCCGAATAAGAGGGCACTACGGCCGAGAAGTACGGCCTGATTGAGCGAGCGTGTTTTCGGACGCCGAACTCCCGGGGTTGGGTGTGTTCAGCGTGCGCTCCTCACCGGGCGGTGCTGCACCCACCCACAAGAAGTGCCGATAGCCCGATGTCGCGAGTCGATATTCAGGGGATCTCACCGGTGAGCGAACCAGCGAAAACTTCGAGGGCGGTGGCGCGGACTCCGTGGGGCTTGGCGCGCGGTGAACGCACCGTGGTGGCGGCGGGGTTAGCGGTGGCCGCGATTGTGGTGGGGGTGCTGGGGGCGAGCTCGTGGTGGACGGTGCGGACGTATCGCGCGTCGACGGAGAAGGCGCGGGTGGATCAGGCGGCGCTGGTGGGGCGCGTGCTTGCGGGGGGTGTGGAGCGGCTGCTGGCGGATGATGAGACGACGGGGGTGCGGCGGCTGGTGACGGATTCGACGTTCCTGTACAACCTGGACTCGGCGCGGATCGTGCTGGGCAACGGGAAGGTGCTGGCGGACGCGAAGACTGAGAACATCACGGCGATGGAGCTGCCAGCGCAGTTTCCGCCTTTGGACACGGCGGCGGAGTTCAGGGTGGTGAGGGTGGGGCGCCTGGTGCAGGTGAGTGCGCCGCTGACGGTGATGGGCAAGGGGCAGGCGCGGCTGGAGATTTCGGCGGTGGCGGCGCCGCCGGCGTGGGCGGACTGGGAGACGCAGGCGGGTATTGGCGTGATCGCGGTGACAGCACTGAGCGGGCTGCTGGTGGTGTACCGGGCGATGCGGACGCGGTGGCGGGCGATCGGGGCGGTGGCGGATGCGCTGCATTTGGAAGCGAGCGGGAACGCGGGCGAGGGGGCGCTGGTGGTGGGGGAGAAGTTTGGGCCTTTGGCGACGGCGTGGAATCAGCTCATTGCGGAGCGAGATCGGCTGCGAGTGGGCGCGCTGATGCAGGAGGCGGCGAAGACGATTGAGGAGCGCGGCGGGCGGGATGGGGATCTGAAAGCCGCGTGCGATGCGATGTGGCAGGGGCTGGTGGTGCTGGACGGGGCGGGGATGGTGCGGTATTGCAACGGCGCGGCGGCGGTGCTGCTGCGGAGCAAGCGCGAGTCGGTGACGGGTACGCCGATCTCGACGTATCTCGACGACGCGGCGGCTCAGGAGATCATCTCGAAGGTGATGTCGGGGCAGAGCAAGTCGCGGGCGAGCATTGAGGTGGAGCGAGCGGCGGCGGGTGCACAGGACCGGACGGTGCTGCGGCTGTCTGTGCGGCCTCTGCGGCGCGAGGATGGTCCGGCGGCGATGTTGATCATCGAGGACACGACGCAGCAGCGGGTGGCGGATGAGAGCCGCAATGCGTTTGTGGCGCAGGCGACGCATGAACTGCGGACGCCCCTGACGAACATTCGCTTGTATGTGGAAGCGCTGGTGGAAGAGGGGGACGACGCGCAGGCGCGGGCGAAGTGTCTGAACGTGATCGGGGCGGAGTCGCGGCGGCTGGAGCGGATCGTGGGGGACATGCTGAGTGTGTCGGAGATCGAGGCGGGGGCGCTCAAGCTGCGGTCGGGCGAAGTGCGGGTGGATGCGATGCTGGAGGAGCTGGAAGCGGACTTCCGGGCGCAGGCGGAGGACAAGGAAATCAAGCTGGTGTTTGAGCTGCCCCCGAAGCTGCCGGTGATGCAGGGGGACCGCGACAAGCTGATGCTGGCGCTGCACAACCTGCTGGGCAATGCGCTGAAGTACACGCCCACGGGTGGGCAGGTGCGGGTGAAGATCGAGGAGGCGGGGGGCAAGCTGGCGGTGGCGGTGATTGACAACGGCATCGGGATCAACAAGGACGAGCAGGAGATGGTGTTTGAGAAGTTCTATCGCGCCAAGGACCGGAGGATCGCGAACATCACGGGGTCGGGGATCGGGCTGGCGCTGGCGCGGCAGGTGGTGAGGCTGCACGGGGGGGACATCACGTGCGACAGCCAGATTGACAAGGGGAGCACGTTTACGTTGACGGTGCCGCTGACTGCGGAAGTGGCGGAGCCCCGGCTGGCGGCGTAAGGGAGGGATGCGATGGAGATCCACGAACAACGGCACGGGGCGGTGACGGTGATCAAGCCGGTGGGGCCGCTGGTGCAGGGGGATGCCACGCAGTTTCGCACGCACGTGCAGGAAGTGATGGAGCGGAGCCTGGGGCGGTTTGTGATCGATGCGTCGGGGATTCCGTTTGTGGACAGCGCGGGGCTGGAGGTGATGTTGGCGGCGACCGACGAGCTGGCGTCGGGCGGGCGGGCGCTGCGGTTGTGCGCGGCGACGGACACGGTGCGCGAGGTGCTGGAGCTGACGGGAATCAACGACCGGTTTGAGCACTATGTGGATGTGAACATGGCGGTGCGGAGCTTTCTGGCATGAGCGAAGGGGCGGTCAATCCTGTGGTGCCCGGCGGCACGCCACACCGGCGCGTGGGTGAGGTGCTGGTCGCGGAGGGGGCGATCACGCATGAGCAGCTGCAGAAAGCGCTCGAGAGCCAGCGGGGCGACACGCGGATGCTGGGCGAGTTGCTGGTGGCGCAGGGGCTGATTTCTCAGCAGGTCATGGTGAAGGCGATGGCGACGTGCCTGGGTGTGCCGGGGTGCATGCTGCGGCACGGGCTGATTGATCCGGGGGTGGTGAAGCTGGTGGGCATTGAAGAGTGCGAGCGGCTGCGGGCGATTCCGATGTTCAAGGTGGGGCGGGTGCTGACGGTGGCGATGGCGGAGCCGCAGAGCTTGCCGGCGATTGATCGCATTGCACAGCTGACGCACTGCGATGTGCGCCCGGTGTTTGCGTTGGCGGGGAACGTGCTGGAGTTTGTGAAGAAGTATGGGTCGGGCGATGTTGACGTTGATGAGTTTTTGACGAAGCTGCAGGACACGGCGGTGGAGGTGGTCGAGCGGGAGATGGTGGATGAGGGGCCGGCGGCGGACCTGGACAAGATGATCGCGGGGAGCCCGATCGTCAACCTGGTGAACATCGCGCTGTTGACGGCGGTGAAGGACAAGTCGAGCGACATTCACATCGAGCCGGACAAGCGGGGCACGCGGATCCGGTATCGCATTGACGGGGTGCTGCGGGATTTGATGAAGCCGCCACCGGGGATGCACGCGGCAATTGTGAGCCGCGTGAAGGTGATCGGGAAGATGGACATCGCGGAGAAGCGGCTGCCGCAGGAAGGGCGGGTGCGGATCATCGCGGAGGGGCGCGAGATTGACCTGCGGGTGAGCAGCATGCCGACGCTGCTGGGCGAGAAGATCGTGGTGCGCGTGCTGGACAAGGCGAACTTGAAGGTGAGGCTGGAGGACCTGGGTTTCCGGGCGGCGGCGCTGGAGACGTTCAAGCGGTTTTTGAACCAGAGCCACGGCATGGCGCTGGTGACGGGGCCGACGGGCAGCGGCAAGACGACGACGCTGTACTCGGCGCTGGACCTGTTGCGCGGGCCGGATGTGAACATCCTGACCGTGGAGGACCCGGTCGAGTACCAGATGGACACGGTGAACCAGATTCAGGTGAACGAGCCCATCGGGCTTTCGTTTGCGCGGGCGCTGCGGAGCATTTTGCGGCAGGACCCGGACATCATCATGGTGGGTGAAATACGGGACTTCGAAACGGCTGAAGTGGCCATTAAAGCGGCCCTCACGGGCCATCTCGTCCTGAGCACCCTGCACACCAACGATGCGCCCAGCA
>JBAZUW010000222.1:0-6021 GCA_041661205.1 Phycisphaerales bacterium | reverse complement strand
GCCGGACGTGTCGGCAGATTGTTCGTCTACAAGTTCGACCGTCTGGGGCGTGCTGCCGAAACGCACGTGCTGGTGGAGGACTTAGAGCAGTGTGGCGTCGAGGTCATCAGCGTCACGGAGGGAACGAACGCGCTCGCCAGGGGCGTGCAGCTCGTTGTGGCCGCCGACTACAGCCGCGTGCTCGCCGAGCGTACCCGGGCCGGACTTGTCCAGCGTCACAAAGAGGGTTGCTGGACGGGCGGCCCACCGCCCTACGGCTACCGCATTGTCGCCGGCGCTGACGGCAAGAAGCGTCTTGTCGTCAACGAAGACGAGGTGGAGACGGTTCGATTCGTGTTCGACACCTACCTCTCCGAATCCATCGGCTTGAAGGAAATCGCTCGCCGGATCCGGCAACGCGGCGTTCCGACACGGCTCGGCGGCCCGTGGGGATTCGGCACGGTGCGAAGTATCCTGACCAATACCATGCTTACCGGCGAGGTCCGCTATCTGCGGCGGTGCTTCAAGCTCAACCGCGACACCGGACGCCGGGTGCCCCGCTTCAACGAACACGACCGGCACGTCGTCAAACGCGACGAGTCACTGCGGATCCTCAGTGACGACGTGTTCAGCCGCGCACAGGACCAACTCGCGGCCAACGCCGCTGACAGGCCCCGCGGCGTCGCTGAGCTCCGGCCTTTCACCCGCCACCTCTTCTGCGCTGGCTGCGGCAGCGTGTTCTACTCCAGAAAGAGCACCAACACCAAGGGCGAGTACCGCTACTACGCCTGCGGCCAACGCCAAGCCGTCGGCCCTGAGGCGTGCAGCAACACCGCCTCGCTCCGCGAGGACAAGCTCATGGTCCGCGTTCAAGCAGCGATGAGCGCCGTGTTTGAGGACATGGACGGAGTCCTGGATGAAGTTGCGGCTATGTCCCGGGAGGCACTTGAGCTCAACCGGACAGAATCAGGTCGGCTGAAGGCAGGGATTGCCGAAGCCGACAAGATGCTCGCGGGGTTGACTCGTGTCCTGGTGGATCCTGACATCGATCCGCTGGCCAAGCGGTCCATCTCTCGCCAGATTGCTGAACACGAGGCCAAGCGGGAAGACCTGCGGCGGAATCTCGATGCGGTCGCAATCCAAGCCGTCGACGACATGGATGACCTGATGGCCGCCTGCCGGGAAGCGTTCCTTGAGGCCAAGGCGAACTTCGCGGGCCTGATGAATCCGGCCCAGGTCAATCGTTTTATCGCGGAAGTTGTCGGCCCGATGCTGGTCCTGCCGGACGGAAACATCGTCCAAAAACCAACCGCCCCCAAAGACGAGTCTTTGGGGGCGGTGAAAGTAGCGGGGGTAGGATTTGAACCTACGACCTCCGGGTTATGAGCCCGACGAGCTACCAGGCTGCTCTACCCCGCAATCAGGCCGCACCATAGGCCGACTGTGAAGGCAGCGTCAAGAATTCCGGTAATTTCCGGCGTTTGCACTGTGAATTACTGGCATTTTTAGGCCACGTATTCTCGGCGCGCGTGCGCCCATCTGCCTCAAGCGCTCCGCCGGCGTGCGGCTCACTTCCCCGCCCGCTCGCCGGCGAACTTCCAGTCAACGCCCCCGTCCGCGCGGGGCGACGCGCCGGTGATTTCGTCGCGGATCAGCTCGACGGGGATCGGCCCGCAGCGCAGCACCGCGTCGTTTAACTCTTTTCGGGTGAGCGCGCCGTGAGGCACTGCGGCCGGTCCCGTGCCGCCCGCCGCCTCGAGCTCCCCGGGCGGCTCATCCCCCACCACTTCGCGCCCCAAAGCCCGCAACTGCAACCCCCCCACCATGTAGCCGCATTGATACAGCGGCGAGTAATCCCCGCCAATGAACCGGCGCACCTCGCTGGTCGCCCCGAACTTCTCGTGCCCCACGCGATCAACGAGAAACTGCACCATCTCTTCGGGCGTCATCTCGCCCAGGTGAAACTTCAGGCTCACGATGATGCGTGCACAGCGATGCATCCGCCAGAAGAGCGCCCCGATGCGATCTTCCGGGCTTGCCTGCCACCCCCGATCGTACAGCTCCATCTCCCAGTAGAGGGCCCACCCCTCCACAAGAAACGGCGTTGAAAACAAACTCCGGTACGCCCGCACCCGCTGCTCGAAGAACCCTTGCAGGTGGTGCCCCGGGATCAGTTCGTGAGGCGTCACGTTGTGCGTGAAGTGCCGGTTGTTGCCGCGCATTGACATCAGCTTGTCGTCGGTCGTCATCGCGTCCGTCGGGTAGGCCACGCCCATGTACTGCCCGCCATACACCGCGAAGGGCAAGGTGCGCTGCGCCTGCGGCGAGAGCATCTCCACCCGCCACATCTCTTCGGCGAGCGCCGGCACCGTCACGAGGTCTCGCTCCTTGAGAAACGCAATCGCCGCGCGGGCCTGCTCACGCACAAGCACATCCTGCTCGCCGGGTGGCACGCTGTCCTGCTTCACTTTTGCCAAGGCCGCCTTCCAATCGTCGTTGAACCCCATCTCCGCCGCGGCTTTTTTCATCTCCCCTTCGCACCACGCGAACTCATCATTCGCGATGCCGATCAACTGCTCGGGCGTGTAGGCGATCATCTCTACAGCAAGGGCCTCTCGCAGCGCCTCGGGCCCGATCGGGTCGCCCACCAGCGGGTCCTCGGGAACTCCCTTTACCCCCGCGATCTCCTCGCGCAAGAACTTCGAGTAATCCGCGAGCGCCTTGTCGGCCGCCTCCGTCGGCTGCTTGATCCACCACCCGGCCTCGGGCTTGTACCCGACGTAATACCCGCTCCAGTCGCCCATCACACGGCGAAGCTCATCCACCGCGCCGGCGGTACGCAGCGCCACTACCGGTGTGAGGGTGATTGCGGGCTCAGGTGACGCGGTCGCCCCGCTTTCGCCCTCATCGCTTTTCTTGTCCTCTCCCTTCTTCCCTTCCCCATCTTGTGGCACTGGCGTCCCGCCTGTGTCTTCCCCACCTTCCGCCTCCCCCTTCTCTCCATCCTTCTTTTCAGCCTTGCGCCCGCACTCGATCGCCTCCCGCACCTTCTTCACCATGTCGGGAATCTTCCCGATCTCCACCGCGCTCGCTCGCGGGTCCACATCCTCCATCGCCCGCCGCCGGGCCTCCAGCCCCTGCACAATCTCGCGGAATGGCAGCGCCGCCTCCATCTCCATCAATCGCTTCTGCCGCAGCGAGAGGTCCGCCTTCTGGGCCGCGATCCAGTGCAAGGCCAGCACATAGTCCACCTTGGCGTGCAGCGACAACCCTCCGAATTCGATCTTTTTCAGCCCCGCCGCAAACTCGTCGTACAGAGCCCCGCGCCGCTCCATCGCCTTTGGCGACCAGCGCTGGTCGTAAAACCGCCCGACGTAGTCGTCATCGGTGCGCATCCGCTCAATGAACGCGCCCAGCCCCGGATCGGCTTCGGCATACGGATCCGCAGCGTTCGGCACCGGTTCGGCCGTCTGGCCAATCACCACGCCGGCAATCCATATCGACCCCCACACCGCCGCCAGAGTTCTCATCTTCATGGCGGCATCCTACCGCAGGCCCTGCCCCAGGTGGCACCGCTCTCTAGAGCGGTGTCCCGCGAGATGCAAGTGATCGCACTGCCACCCCACTACAGCGGCGTGCCGCCATGCCCCCCCACCATCCCCGCCGCCCGCCGCCACTGGCTCACCTGCCCCGCGTGATACCCCTCGTGCCAGAGCATGTACGCCACCATGTCGCCGATCTTCGGGAACGCCGCCCGCGCCCGGTCAACGCTCGGTGCCTCCTCCAGTCGGGCGGCACTCAGCCCCCGCATCAATCCCACCGCCTCAGCATGCAGGCTCCGCACCCGCTCCACCGCCACGTCGCGAGAGCCGAACACCCGCGTCCACACCGCCGGGTCCTGCGTCGGGGTGGACCCTTGCCCGAAGTGTTGCATGACCGTTTGATCGATCTCCCGTCCCGCCAGTACGCGGCACACAATCTCATCCGAATGGTGCAGGTGCCCCAACTCCCACGCCGGGTGATTCGTCAGCCCGCCCAGCTGCATGAACATCCACGCCTCCGGCACCGCCTGAATCCGCGCCAGGGTCTGGATCCGCTGCGTCATCAACTGGTTGCACACGTGTTCAAGCATGGGATGACTCTAGAAGCCCCGCCCCGCCCCGGGTTCCTACCACCCCGACGCCGGACCTGAGCGAAGCGAGGGTGCGGGTAGCCACGCCCTGAACCCGGAGACTCGCCAACCCTCATCTCCGGCGTCGGCTGAACCACCCGAGAATTCTCTCCAACATTCCACTCTCCCCACTCCCCCATCTACCATCGCCCATGCCCGACCGGATCAACGTGCTTCTCATCGGCGGCGGCGGCCGCGAACATGCCATCGCCCTGCGCCTCGCCGCCTCGCCGCGCCTGGCCACCCTCTTCGCTACCCACACCACGAACCCCGGCATCGCCGCCCTAGCCAAGCCGGTCGATGTGCCCGTCAGCATCCGCGAGATCTACCGACTCCAGCAGTTCATCGAGAAAAACGACATCCGCCTGGTTGTCATCGGCCCCGAAGAGCCCCTCGCCGAAGGCTGGACGGACAAGCTCGCTACCCCCAGCTGCAAGGTCTTCGGTCCCTCCGCCGCTGCGGCTCGCATCGAAGGCGACAAGACCTACTCCAAACAGCTCATGCGGGCCGCGAGCATCCCCACCGCCGAGGCGCGCGTCTTCGCCGATGCTGAATCCGCCCGCATCTACTTTGAGTCGCGCGAACAGGATGACCTGGTACTCGGCCCCTTGCTCACGGACGCGAACCGCTACAGCGACCGGGAGCAACGCCGCAAGTTCATCGACCAGCAGATTCACGCCTCCAAGGAGATCCACGCGGCGTACCACGCAACTCGCCAGGACCTCCCGGTGATCAAGGCCACCGGCCTTGCCAAGGGCAAGGGCGTCGTGGTCCCCGCCACCCTCGCCGAGGCCCTGGTGGCGATCAACGACATCATGGTCCGCCGCATCCACGGCGACGCGGGGCGGCAGATCATCGTGGAGGAGCGGCTCACCGGCCGCGAGGTGTCGCTGCTGGCGATCTGCGACGGCAAGACGATCCTCGTCCTTCCCACCTGCCAAGATCACAAGCGACTGGGCGACGGCGACACCGGCCCCAACACCGGCGGCATGGGCGCCTTCTGCCCCACCGACTCCATCGACGAAGACCTCATGTCCCGCATCGAACGCGAGGTGCTCGTTGCCGCCATCGATGCCATGCGCCGCGACGGCGTCGAGTACCGCGGCGTCCTGTACGCGGGCCTCATGCTCACTCACGCGGGGCCCAAGGTGCTCGAGTTCAACTGCCGCTTCGGCGACCCGGAGTGCCAGCCGCTCATGGCCCGCCTCAAGAGCGACGTCATCGACCTTTTCGAAGCCACCTGCGACGGGCGCCTCGACAGCATCACCGTCACCTGGGACGACCGCCCCGCCTGCTGCGTGGTGCTCGCCAGCGAAGGCTACCCCGAGAAGCCCAAGACCGGCATCCCGATCCACGGCCTCGAAGACGCCGCAGAGACTCCGGGCGTTATCATCACCCACGCCGGGACCACCCGGGGACCGGACGGCACGATCCTCACCAGCGGCGGGCGCGTCCTAAGCGTCACCGCACTGGGCGACACCATGGCGCAAGCCCGTCAGCGGGCGTATGCCGCGTGCGAGAAAATCATCTTTGCGGGGAAGACGTATCGCACGGACATCGCGGCGACCTCCACCTAACACGACGTCGCATGAAACGTGCCACCCAGTACACGGCCCCGCGTACTCGGTGCAGCCCACGCGACGCACCCGTGCGCGGCGGTTAGCATTCAAGCGTGTCAATCCTGGCCCCGCTCCTGGTTCTCATCCTCGTGGCCTTCGCCATCATCTGGCGAGCCTGCGTTGGTGATCGCCGCGCCCACTTCCGCCGCTGCCCGCACTGCTGGTACGACATGTGCGCCACCTCCGGAACTCAATGCCCGGAATGTGGCCACACACCAAAGCACGCCTACCACCCCCACAAGAACCGTCGCT
>JBAZUW010000221.1:0-6026 GCA_041661205.1 Phycisphaerales bacterium | reverse complement strand
GCTATCGCTGGACCGGTCCCGGTACCGGCCAGTACATCGGCAACCTGCACTTTCCCAATAACTCCGGTTCACAACCGGCGGCACTCAGCACCGACGGCACGGTCATCGTCGGCACCGATCACTTTTCCCCCGGCGGCATGGGTGACAGCACGCAGGGGTACCGGTGGACGGTGTCGGGCGGGTATCAGGGGTTGCCATTGCTTGAGGCGTACGACTGCAACGCCGATGGCAACTTGGTGGTGGGGCTGACGGATACAAGCCATTCAGGTATTTGGAATGCCGCCAACGGCACGGTTCAGTCGCTTCCTGCGTTGAGCGGTGCCACGGGCACCTCAACCTATGCCAGAGGAATGAACTTCGACGGGAGCATCGCGGTCGGGGTTTCCGGGTCCAATACGCTTCCAACGTTGTGGCGAAATGGAATTCCAATGTCGCTCGGGCTCGCACCAGGTGGGCAGGGATCTTCGCTCGAAACGGGGGTGACTCCCGATGTAGGCGTCGTGATTGGCAGCATTGGCGGCGGCATACGCGCCACTGTCTGGACTCAGGCTACCGGCAATCTGTTGGCCACGGACTACCTGGCCATGTTCGGGATAACGATCCCCAGCAACTGGAATCTGGTCGACGCGAAGGGCGTGTCGGACGACGGGCGCACGTTCTTGTTTCAGGGTTTTGGTCAAGTCAACGGCATCAATAAGTCGACTGGCATCTTGGTGACAATTCCGGCACCGGGGAGCGTGCTCGTTGCGGGCGTGGCGATTCTGCGTACCTGCCGGCGGCGGCGGTGAGGGCGCGTGCCACTGACCTCGCTTCGAGGTCAGTGCGGCGTGGCGAAGATGCAGGTCTCCGGCACTGACCTGTTCAATAAAACTTGAACAGGTCAGTCGCACATCAGATCAGTTGAAATGTTGCTGGTTCGCCCGCGTATTCCTGCTTCGCCCATCAGGGCGCACGATCGTTGCCGGTGGCGAAGCGAGCCTTTGCGAGCAAGCCACCGGGAGAGGGCCACACAAACGTGTTGTTCTACCTGGGTTGCCGCCCGACTGAGGGCGCACCAAACAGCGCTCCCCAATCATCCGGCCCCTCTATTCGCCCCAAAAACCAACACCCCGCGGGCCGTCCCGCGGGGTGTGTTCTTGAACGCGAACGATCGCTCAGTGGTTGGTGGTGTTGGGCGCAACTTCCGGCGTGTTGTGCTGCTCGGCCATGGCCGCGGCCTTGCGCTTTCTTGCCTCGGCGGCGGTTTCCTTCGGCGTGTTGGCCGTATTCGCGGCCGAGGTCTTGATGACCCCCTTGCCGGGGTTGGCCACGGGTTGCTTCACGTACTCGATCTGCAGCGCCCGGAACTCTTTGCCATCGCTGGTGGTGTCCCACATCTCAAAGACCATCTTGCCGCTCTCGGGGAAGCTGGTCTTGGCCTTCACGGTCTTCTTGCTGCCGTTCACCGGGTCCGTCGTGGTGCCGGTCCACACGATGTTGTTGTTGCCGTCGCGCGTGCCGGTGGTGAACTGAAAGCCGGTGGTCTCGCTGTCGATCCACATCGACTCGTACTGCTTGGTCGCGTTGTTGTACCCGAAGATCTGCTTGCCCATGAACGGCAGACCGAAGAGCTTGGTGTTCGAGTTGCCCTCAACAAACCGCCCGCCCATCGTCGACGTGAACGTCGCCACGCCCTCGCTGGTCGCGGCCGGCGCATCCGGCGTCATCCACACCGTGCTCGTCGTCTTCCACGTCCCGTTGAACTGCAACGCCAGCTTGATCTGGTTGTCCCCGACCTTGTTCGCCTCGGTCCACGCCTGCATCGTCGCGTTGTCCTGCGGCTTGAGCACCGGGACATTGGGCTGATTGGTCTGGGCGGCAGCGCCGGCAGCAAATGCAAGGCAAGCAACCACGGAGAGTTTCCAAGTGCGCATGTATGTGACTCCATCCTTAAGCCGGAGCGGAACGCCTGCCCATGACTCATCCAGCGCCGACACGACGCCGGGGCGACATCCTCGCCGACGTCCCATACATCGTGAAACTTGAGGGCTCACATGAGTTGCAGGGGGCATCCCAGATCAGGTTCGCAAGAGCCCGATAAAACGTGCAACAACACGTCCTTGGCCGCACCCTACATCGGGGGGACGCGCTCGGTGATCTCCAGCCCAAACGCCTCCAGCCCCGGCATCGCCCGGTGGCTCGAGGTAATGAGCCGCAGCTTGGTGAGCCCCAGTTGGCGCAAGACCTGCCCGCCGATGCCGAACTCGCGCTGCGGCATGGGCACGGCGTTGGGGTCAGGCCCGGTCGTGCCCGGCGTGGTGCCGGGGCTGCCGGGTGTCGACAGCGTCTGCAACACAGATTCCAGGTCGGTCGCGGCCGGCGCGTGGTGGGTGCTGGTGCGGAGGTACACAATCGCCCCGCGTCCGGCCGCCTGAATCATCTTCATCGAGGCCCGCAGCACGTCCCCGCTCGCGCCGTCGGGGGTGGAATCAAGGTCGCCAAAGACATCGCCCAAGAGGTGCCGCCGGTGCATCCGAACCAGCGTGGGCTCGCTGCTCGGCACGGCGCGGCGAAAGGCCGCGGGCGTGGTGCCGTCCGCCGGGTCGGGCAGACCCACGCCCCCGACACTCAGCACCACATGCGGCAACGGGTCCACCGCACTCTGAAACACCAGCGCGTCGAACTCCCCCAGCGGCGTCCGCAGCTTGTGACCCGTGATCGGCTCGACGCGGCGCACCAGCGACTCGCGCGCAAGCCGATGCTCGATGATCTGGGCCACCGAGCACATCTTGAGCCCGTGCGTCTTGCAGAACTCGATGAGGTCGGGCACGCGGGCCATCTCGCCATCCGGCTTCATGATCTCGATGATCACCGCAGCCGGATACAGCCCCGCCAACCGGCACAAGTCCAGCGAGCCCTCGGTCTGGCCGGTGCGAACCAGCACGCCCCCGTCGCGGCTGCGCAGCGGATTGATGTGCCCCGGGCGCACAAAGTCGTCGGGGCCGAAGGCGGGGTCCACAGCCATCTGGATGCACTTGGCCCGTTCCTTGGCGCTCACCCCGGTGGTGCCGCCATGCTTGGGGTGCAGATCGATGGAGACGGTGAAGGCGGTGCCTCGCGCGGAGTTGTTGAGGTTGCCCTGAGGGTGCAGGTTCAGCCGGTCGCAGTCGGCCTCAGTGAGCGAGAGGCACATGTAGCCGAGCGCGTGCTGCAACATCCAGGTGATGCGCTCGGGCGTGACCGAGGCGACGGGCAGAATGAGGTCCCCCTCGTTCTCGCGGCTTTCGTCGTCGGTCAGCACCACCATCTTGCCGGCGCGAAGGTCGGCGAGGATGTCCGGCAGGGGGGAGAAAGGCATGGGTCACAGGGTACGGGGTGAGGGAAGCAGGGGCCGCTGCCGGTCCTCTTCGCCAAGCGCATCACCCCTACCATGAGTTGTGGCGACCGAAATCGTCTTTATTGTCGAAGAAGATCCCGACGGTGGCTTTACCGCCCACGCTGTGGGTGCGTCGATCTTCACCCAGGCCGATACGGCTGAGCAGCTTCGCGAGAATGTGCGAGACGCCGTGCGTTGCCACTACCCCGATGAGGCGGCACGTCCGAAGGTCATACGTCTGCACCACGTACGCGACGAAGTTCTCGCCGCATGAAACTGCCGCGCGACATCAGCGGGCACGATCTGGCGAAAGCCATAGCGATTTTTGGCTATGTGATGGACCACCAGACCGGAAGCCACATGCGGCTGACGACGCGAGTTCCATCCGAACATCACGTGACCATCCCCGCCCATGATCCCATCAAGATCGGCACACCCAACAGCATTTTGCGTGACATCGGCGAGCATGTAAAGCTCGACCGGGCCGCGTTGCTGGAGCGCCTCTTCGCGAAATAAGTCTCGCTCACAACGACGCGAACTCGACGCCGCCGTAACCCGGGAGCGCCGTTCCCGTATCCTCTGGCAATGCCACAAGCCTCTCAGCCCGGGTTGGTCATCGCCGAAGGGGGCGGGCTCGACGCTCGCTCGGCCTACGGCCGCCAGGTGCTGGGGCGGTGTCTCGCGCACATCAAGGCGGGCGGCACGCACGCCTCCCGGTTCATCGTGCTGGGTGCGGTGGCGCCCGATGCCGACGACCCGCGCCTGGAGGTTGCCCTCGAACTCGGGGCCTCCTTCGCCGAGAATGTCATGGCCGGCGAAAATGGCGTGGGGCACGCAGAGGCCGCGGCAGCAATCGACCGTGCCGACATCGTCTTCATCCGAGGGGGCGACCAGAGTCGCTATGTCAAGTTCTGGATGAACTCCCCGGTGCGGGCGGCCTTGCAACGCGTGCCCTTGCGAGGGGGCGTTGTCATCGGCAGCAGCGCCGGCTGTGCGGTGCTCAGCGAGTGGGTCTACGACGCTGTGCACGGCGGGCTGGGGCCGCTGGATTCGCTGCGCGATGGCCGCCACCCGGACCTCACGATCACCCACCCCTTCCTCGGCTACGCGCGGGGCGTGCTCTTCGACACACACTTCATCGAGCGAGCCCGCTTCCCCCGCCTCGCGGCCATGCTCGGCGTCATCGCCAGACCCATCCTGGGCATCGGCATCGAAGCGTCAACCGCGGTCATCGTTTCCGGCGAGCCGCACGCGCAGGTGGGCGAAGTAGTCGGCGAGGGCGTCGTGACCCTCCTGCGAGCCGGGCCGGCGTGCGCATCACTCACGCCGGTGGGGCGCCCCCCGACGGTCACCGGGCTGAGGATGGACATCCTGGCTCCCGGCACGCGTTTTAGCCTGCAAGATGGCACCGTGATTTCCCGGCCCGACTGGGTGAGGGCGTCGGATCACGCGGGCGAGCAGCCCCGCGAGACCTCGTTTGAAGCGTGCAGCGTGCAGGGGCGCGAGCCGGACGATGCGAAGGCGGGCCTGCGCCGTGTGGTCATTGAAAAGGAGAAGGCGCTGCTTACGACCGGTGAAGGCAAGGTGCCCTGGCTCGTGCTCACCGGGCTGTGGAGCGGCTTGCCGCGTGCGGGCGCGTGGATGGCCATGCTGCGGGCGATCGCCGAGCAGCCCGGAGCCATGCTGCTCGTGGCCGACTCCGGCACGCGCCTGGACTTCGGTGACGACGGAGGCGTGCGTGTCGAAGCTGGGGAGGAGGGCCCGCCCGCGAGCGCGATGGTCCTTGCGTCGCGAGATCTCGCGTGGGTGGGGGTCGGCGACCAGCACGTGCACCTCGAGGGACTGCGCCTGGACGTTCTCGCCCCCGGCTGGGCGGCCGACCTTGTGCACGGGGGCGTGGAACCACCCGAAGGCGTCACGCTCGTGCCAATGCGAGACTTGCAGAACAACGACAACCTCGATGACCCGATCGACGCAGCTCTTGATGCCGCAGACATCCCCGACAAGTAGCACCGATGGACGGCTCGCCCCTCCAAAAATGAAAAGCCCCACGCAGGGCGTGGGGCTCGTACATCACACAGGCTGAGGATCAGGAACGCTGGCCCTAGTGCCTAGTGCCTAGTGCCTGATCCCTTCTTCCTCACGGGCACGCGCCACCGGCCACCACGTTGATCAGGGCATCAACGTCACCCTGGTCGGCGTTGCCGTCCTGGTTGAAGTCCGGGTCGATGCCCGCGGGGTTGGGCGAGCCGGCGATCACACCCACGAGGTAGTCCACATCACCCTGGTCGACGTTGCCGTCCTGGTTGACGTCCGGATCACACGGGGCGGCCGGGGGATAGAAGCTGAAGTGGAAGTCGAGGTCGCCGGGGCCGGGGGTGTTGTAGTTGGAGACCTTCATCAGATAGGTGCTGCCGGCCTGCACGGGAAAGTCGGTAATCAGGCTGTTGAGGTTGCCACCGGCGTCATCATCGCAGGCCAGGGCGGAGGGGGCGAAGCAGCTGCCGAAGAGGTTGAAGGCGCAGTAGGGGTAGATGGCGATGACGGTGTCGTAATCGCTGCCGATGGTGTCGACCTGGATGAGGCCGTTCTGGGTGGGGTGGAAGTTGTACCACACCGAGTTGCTGTTGCCGCCAAAGCCGCAGGGGTCGGCGCTCGTGCAGCTCTCGGT
>JBAZUW010000220.1:0-6090 GCA_041661205.1 Phycisphaerales bacterium | reverse complement strand
GCGGCGGGAGCGTGTTTTTGGATTGCCGCCATTTGAAGGACTTTGCGACGCACTTTCCGGGGATTGCGCGGCTGCTGAAGCGGTTTGATTTGGATGCGGCGAAGGACTTGATTCCGATTCACCCGGCGGCGCACTACATGGTGGGCGGGGTGAAGACGGACTCTCATGGGCGGACGGATGTGCCTGGGCTGTACGCGGCGGGTGAGGCGGCGTGTACGGGGCTGCATGGGGCGAATCGGCTGGCGAGCAACTCGCTTTTGGAGGGGCTTGTGTTTGGCGAGATCGCCGGGCGGCAGGCGGCGGAGATGCGCGGGGATGAGACGATGGCGCGGGCGATGAACGGGAATGGCAAGAAGCCGGAGGGATGGGCGAGCGGGGCGCGGGCGATGCCGGTGGGGATCGTGAGCGACATTCGGCCCAGCGACCGGGGCGAGCTGGACTTGACGGACGTGCGGAGCAGCTTGCGGTCGGCGATGTGGAAGAACGTGGGTTTGGAGCGGACGGGGCAGCGGCTGGCGAGCCAAATCGAGATGTTGGACTTTTGGGCGCGGTACACGCTGGACAAGATCTTTGATGAGCCCTTGGGGTGGGAGACGCAGAACATGCTTTTGGTGGGGGCGCTGGTGGCGCGGGCGGCGTTGTGGCGGGAGGAAAGCCGCGGGTGTCACCTCAGGTTGGATTATCCCGAGCACGTGGCGGCGTTTGAAGTGCACGACTGCTGGCGGCGGGGGCGGGTGGGAGCGCTGGCGCGGCCGATCGGGGTGGAGGTGGGCAAGTGAGCGCTGGGCGAGCGAACTTTGTGGTGACGGTGAGCGTGGCTTTCGCCCTGGCGATTCTCAGCGCGTGCACGGAAACGCGGGTGGTGAGGTACAACCCGATTCTGGGCGACTTGCCCGGGGCGGAGAGCGGCACACCGGTGGTGCGCGACCTGGGGGGGTATAAGGACCCGGGCGAAGTGCCGGATGATGAACTGCAGAAGACGCTGCCGGACGGCAAGGTGCTGTTGTTTGCCAAGACCGGCAAGCACCTGATGAATCACATTCACAACACGCTGGAAGCGGATGACAAGAAACTGTTTGTGTCGCAGGTGCTGAGCCAACTGACCAAGCGGGAGTGCATCGAGCGGAATGTCGACCCGGGCGAGTGCTTTGAGATTCTCAAGGCCCACAGGGAGGACATCGACGCGTTGTTTGATCGGATGCCGGGGGCGGAGCGGACGCCGGGGGTTTTCCCCATGCCCCTGGGCGGGAATGTGACGCGGGTGGAGCTTGGGCCCAAGAGCGATGGCGGGCTGCTGTGGGGCGGGTTTGACATGGTCATGGAGCATGGGAACTACCGGCTGCGGTGGTTTGTGCCGGCGTACCAGTAGGTGGCTGTCGGGACGGCGCAGCGAGGGCGGACGCGAGGCGCCCTGGAGCCATAGACTGGCGCGCGGCGGTTCGCACCAGAGCACGCGGGCATGAAGACAGAGATCAAGCTCGACATCCAGGCCCAGCCGGACGACGTCACCTGCGGGCCGTCGTGCCTCTACTCCATCTACCGGTATCTGGGTGACAAGTCCATTTCGCTGCGGCAAGTGGTGGACCAGATCGAGCGCCTCGATCACGGCGGGACGCTGATTGAAGTGCTGGCGTGTCATGGACTGCGACGCGGACTGAATGCGACGATTTACAGCTATCACGTGGACCTGCTGGACCCCACGTGGTTTGCCGAGGACGGGGGCGTGCACGACCCGGAGTGGGTGCGGGAGCGGCTGTCACAGCAGCTGGAGGCGAAGAAGGGGCACCAGCGGATGCGGGTGGCGACGCGGGCGATGCGGGAGTTTCTGCGGCTGGGGGGCGACCTGCGGATGGAGGACCTGACGCCGTCGCTGATTTCGCGGATTTTGGGGAAGGGGACGCCGATCCTGACGGGGCTGAGTTCGACGTATCTATACCGGGCGTCGCGGGAGATCGAGACGACGAATGAGGATGATGATGTGAAGGGGGAGCCCCAGGGGCACTTTGTGATGCTGGTGGGGTGCGACACGGAAAAGCGCGAGGTGCTGGTGGCGGACCCCTTGGCGCACAACCCGCCCTATCACACGGCGAAGTATCGGCTGTCGATCCATCGCCTGGTGAGCGCGGTGATGCTGGGGGCGATCACGCATGATGCGAACCTGCTGGTGCTGACGCCTCCGGAGGATTGGGACCCGGTGAAGGTGATTGCAGAGGGGAAGAAGGACGGGGCGCTGGCGACGAAAGAGAAGAAGGAAGTGACGAAACACACGCACAAGGAGGGGCGCGATGGCAAACGCCACGAAGGGCCCAAGAGCGACGCTCGAAAGGCGCGTGACTGAATGGGTATTTTGCTTGTCCTGGACAAGCCCGAGGATTGGCCGCTGAATATTGAGGGTGTGGAGGTGGTGCCCGCCCGCAAGTACTTGACTGACACGGCGTACAGCGAGCGGAAGCCGCACAAGGTGTTCAACCTGTGCAAGAGCTACCGGTACCAGAGCATCGGGTACTACGTGTCGCTTTTGGCGAGCGCACGGGGGCACAAGCCGCTGCCGGACATCTCGACGATCCAGGACCTCAAGCTGCACGAGCTGGTGGCGGTGGCGGGCGAGGAGCTGGACGAGGTGATTCAAGACGGGCTGGAGGAAGTGGCCGGCGATGAGTTCACGCTGAGCATCTACTTCGGCAAGAACGTGGACGCGAAGCTGAACCGGCTGGCGCTGGCGATCTTCAACCGGTATCCGGCCCCGTTCCTGCGGGCGCTCTTTGAGAAGAAAGACAAACGCTGGCGGATGGAAGGGCTGCGGACGATTCCCTCGAGCGAGATTCCGCCGGACCACTTTTTGGACGTGCTGAACTTTGCGACGGGGTACTTCAATCGGCCCCATCGGCGGCAGAAGCCGGTGGAGGCCCGCTACGACATGGCGATCTTGTGCTCGGGGGATGACCCGACGCCTCCTTCGAACGAGAAAGCGATCAAGAAGTTCGTGAAGGCGGGCGAGGCGATGGGGTTTGATGTCGAGATCATCGGCAAGGATGACTACGGGCGACTGGGTGAGTTTGATGCGTTGTTCATTCGCGATACGACGAATGTGCTGAACCACACGTTCCGGTTTGCGAGGCGGGCGGCGGCCGAGGGGCTGGTGGTGATGGATGACCCCGAGTCGATCGTGTGCTGCAGCAACAAGGTGTACATGGCGGAGCTGATGCAGCGGCACCGGATCGCGATGCCGACGACGCTGATCATTCACAGGGACAACGCGGGGAGCGCCCCGCAGATTCTCGGCCTGCCGCTGGTGCTCAAGCAGCCGGATAGCTCGTTTTCGCTGGGCGTGCTGAAGGTCAAGACGCGAGAGGAGTACGAGCGGGAGATCGACCGTCTGCTGAAGATCTCTGACCTGGTGGTGGCGCAGGGGTTCATGCCGACCGACTTTGACTGGCGGGTGGGGATTCTCGACCGCGAGCCGTACTACGTGTGTAAGTACTTCATGGTGAAGGGGCACTGGCAGATCTACGACAACACGAAGAAGGGCGACGACAGCCTGGGCGAGTTTGAGACCTGGCCGACCGACGCCTGCCCGCCCGAAGTGCTGAAGACGGCGCGGAAGGTGGCGGACCTGATTGGCGATGGGCTGTATGGGGTGGACATCAAAGAGATCAACGGCAAGGCGTATGTGGTCGAGATCAATGACAACCCGAACATCGATGCGGGGGTTGAGGACAAGATTCTGGGGGATGAGATTTACTCGAAGTTGATGCGGGTGTTTCTGGGGAGGCTGGAGGGACGCGGGAGGTAGGCAGGCCCTCCCTTACGGTCGGGCTACTGACGGAGGCTGGAGGGACGCGGGAGGTAGGCAGGCCCTCCCCCACGGTCGGGCTACTGACTGAGGTTGGGGGGCGCGGCGGGAAGCACGAACTATGAGCACACCGATACATCTCTTTCAGGCCTTTGGCGTTGAGCTTGAGTACATGGTGGTCAACCGGCGCTCGCTGGATGTGATGCCGATCGTGGACGAGGTGCTAAAGCGGGCGGCCACGCTGCCGGGGGCGGACGCGTACACCGATGAGGACGCGGAACCGGGGTACCCCAACGAGGTGGCGCTGGGCGACATCTCGCTTTCCAACGAGCTGGTGCTTCATGTGCTGGAGATGAAGACGACCAAGCCAGCCCCGACGCTGGAGGGGGTTGATCGAAAGTTTGCCGCGGCGGTGCGAACGGCGGACGAGGTGCTGGCGGAGTTTGACGCGATGCTGCTGCCCACCGGGATGCATCCGTGGATGGACCCGATGCGTGAGACCAAGGTGTGGCCTCACGATTACAGCCCGGTGTACAACACGTTTAATCGGATTTTCGATTGCCGCGGGCATGGGTGGTCGAACCTGCAGGCGGCGCACCTGAACCTGCCCTTTCATATTGACCAGGACACGCCGCTGAGCGAGTTCGGGCGGTTGCACGCGGCGATTCGGGTGCTGTTGCCGTTCATGCCAGCGCTGTCGGCCTCGACACCGATGATGGACGGGCGGCTGACGGGGGTGATGGACAATCGGCTGGAGGTGTACCGGACGAACAGCGCGAAGGTGCCGCAGGCCGCGGGGCTGGTGATCCCCGAGATGGTGTACACCAAGGCGGACTACGAAGGGAAGATCCTCGGGGAGATTTACAAGGCGTACGCGCCGCACGACCCTGATGGCGTGCTGAAGTATGAATGGGCGAACTCGCGCGGGGCGATCGCGCGGTTCATGCGGGACACCATCGAGGTGCGGGTGCTGGATGTGCAAGAGTGCCCCAAGGCGGACGGCGCGATCGTGAGCGCGATCACGAGTGTGATTCGGGGGCTGGTGGAGGGACGCATCGGCGACCTGGAAGCACTCAAGCGGCGTGAGGTTGGGCCCCTGCACCGGCAGTTGCTGGCGACGATTCGCGACGCCGAGCGGGCGGAGATTCAGGATGTGTCGCTGGCGAAGGAGCTGGGCTGGCGGGGCGGCGGCTCCCCCACTCTTCCCGAGTTGTGGCAGTCGCTGGTGGAGGCGAGCTTGCCGGCGGGGCCGCGGCCGGAGTGGTACGCACCGCTGATGGTGATCTTGGGCGAAGGCTCGCTGGCGCGGCGAATCAGCAAGGCCATTGGCGTGTCGGCGGCTCGCTCGCATGTGCATGATGTGTACGCCCACTTGGCGGCGTGCCTGCACGACAACGAAATGTTCCGCGGATGACCGCCAAGCGTGTGCTCACGCTGCGGAGCGACCTACGGGCGATGTTCATCGACGGGGTTTTTTACTCCGTGATGGGGGGCGTGGGCGAGACGTACATCCACAAGTTTGCGTACAGCCTGGGACTGGGCGAGGTGGCGGCGGCGCTCATCGCCACGGTGCCGGTGGTGCTGGGGGCGGTGCTGCAGTTGGCTTCGCCCCGGTTGCTCAAGCGGGTGGGGTGGTACGCGAGGTGGTGCTCGCTGACGGCGTGGGTGCAGGGGGCGATGTATCTGCCGCTGGCGGGGGTGGCGCTGGCAGGGCCGAAGTTGATGGCGTGGCTGGAATCGCAACATGCAAAGCCCCTGGCGGGCGTGCTGGTGTTTGCGATCGTGACGCTGTATTGGGCGGCGAGTTTGGCGTGTGGGCCGGCGTGGAGCACGATGGCCGGGGCACTGGTGCCGCAGCGGCTGCACGCGAACTACTTCGCGTGGCGGAACCGGTGGCTGCAACTGGCGACGCTGAGCGGGATATTGCTGAATGGAGCGTTCTTCGGCGTGACCGACGCGGACGGCACGGAAGGCGAGGGCGTGCTGGGGCGGTTTGCGATCGTGTTCGCCGTCGCGGCGGGCTTGAGATTTGTCTCGGCGTATTACCTGGGACGATACTCGCACCCGCGGCAGACGCCGGCGGAAGAGCGGATCGTGTCGGCACGCGAGCTGGTGTCGCGCCTGCGGGAGTCGCCATCTGGGCGGTGGATGCTGTATGTGGCGGGGGCGCACATCGCCACGCAGATGGCCCAGCCGCTGCTGAACCCTTTCATGCTAAAGCAACTGGCGTTGCCGGGGGTGAAGTACAGCGTGCTGCTGGCGGCGTGGTATGGCGGCAAGATGCTGGTGTATGGCAG
>JBAZUW010000219.1:0-6126 GCA_041661205.1 Phycisphaerales bacterium | reverse complement strand
GCCGCGTTTATTGACCCGACGACGGTGCAGTTCACCGGCCTGAGCGAGCCCAGCACCAGCGTGCTGGAGCAGAACTTCCAGTTCGACCTTGTGAACCCCGCGCGCCTGGTGGACAAGTTCATTGACCAGACCATCAGCGTGGTGGTGGCGCGGGGGGACAAGACCGAGACCATTACCGGGGTGCTTCTCTCCTCCAGCGGCGGGGGTCTGGTCCTCAAGACCGACGCCGGCATCCAGTACATCAACGGCTACAGCTCGCTGGAGTTCCCCAGCCTGCCCCAGGGGCTCATTACCCGGCCGACCCTGGTGTGGCTCCTCAAGACCGACAAGCCAGGCACGCAAACCGCCCGCGTCTCCTACGAGACCGGGGGCCTGACCTGGTGGGCCGACTACAACCTCACCTACGCCGACGGCAAGGACGCCAACAGCGGCACCCTCGACGTCTCGGGCTGGGTGAGCATCATCAACCAGTCGGGCGCGGGGTACACCGAAGCGTCGCTCAAGCTCATCGCCGGGGATGTGCATCGAATTCAGCGCAACGACCGGCGGCAGGTCTATGAAATGGCCGCAAGGGCCGCGTCGAGCATGAAGGACGAAGAGCAGGGTTTCCAGGAGAAGTCGTTCTTCGAGTACCACCTGTACACCCTGGGTCGTCCGACCACGCTGCCGGAAAACTCCACCAAGCAGTTGGAACTCTTCCCCGTCGCCCGCACCGTGCCGTGCGAAAAGGTGCTGGTGTACGACGCCATCGGCGACTGGTGGTGGGGGGGCACCGGGGCGTACATGGATCAGAACCTGGGCGTGCAAAGCCGCAAGGACGTTGACGTCTACCTGCGTTTCCGCAACGGCAAGGAGCAGGGCATGGGCATGCCCCTGCCCGCCGGGCGCATCCGCGTGAGCAAGCTCGACCCCGCCGACCAGAGCCTGGAGTTCATCGGCGAAGACACCATCCGCCACACGCCCAAGGACGAGGAGGTGCTCGTCAAGCTCGGCAGGGCCTTCGACGTCGTAGGCGAGCACCGCCAGAGCGAGTTCAACCTCAACTCCGCCCGCAACACCATCACCGAGACCTACGAGGTAAAGGTGCGCAACCACAAGAGCGAGGCGGTCAACATCATCGTGCAGGAGCACATGTTCCGCTGGCTCAACTGGGAGATCACCAAGAGCAGCGAGAAGTATGAGAAGAAGGACACGCAACTCGTCCACTTCCCCATCACACTCAAGCCAGATGAAGAACGGGTGATCACGTACACCGTGAAGTACACGTGGTGAGTGGTACAAGCCCGAGGCACAACGAGCCCGAAGCGCGAGCGAGGGTCTCTCTGACGCCCGAATGTGGAACTCCGCGTTCCGGGCGCTGCTGAGACCCTCGCTCGCGCTTCGGGCTCGTGAGCCGCATCTTAATCCTCGATGTAAACCTGATACCCGCGCCCCAGCAGCCCCGTGTTCCGGCTGTGCCCCTCCAGCACCTTGTCCACCGCCATGTCGATGGTCGCGCCGGCGTCGTGCAAGATGCTTGCTGCCGCGGGGTCTGCCCCGGCGCTCATGAGGTACGCGAACGCTCGGGCCATGCCGCAGTTGGCGACAAAGTCGGGGATAATCGCGAACTTCTTGTCGGCCTTCTTCTGCAGGTCCAGCATGTCTTCCACCCAGCTGGACAAATCCGTCTGCTTGGTGTCGTAGCGAAACGGGTTGTTGGCCCCGCAGCTCCACACCTTGATGCCGCTGTCGGCCAGCGACTTGATCTTCTTGCCGTTGATGGTGTGCGAAGCGCCGGCGGGCACGTAAATCTCCGCCTCGACGTCATAGATCTCTTCGCCCTTGGCGCTGGCAAACACGCTCGCGTTCTTCCGCTTGGGCGGCGTCTCCAGCGCGTTTCCATCGCGCTTCTTGATGAGACTCATCACATCCAGCCCGGCCTCGTCGATCGCCACGCGGAAGCTCTCGCCTCCCTTGCTGCTCGCGGCCACCGTCTTCACACCCATGTGGTGCAGGTAGTACGCCGCGAACGCGCCCACCGCGCCGAAGCCCTCAATCACCGCGCGCTGGCCTTCGAGCTTCATCTGCCGCGCGGCATAGAAGCGCTGGATGGACCGTGCCACGCCAAAGCCCGTCACCACATCCGCCAGCACCCACGCGCCATCGCGGGGCCCGGGCAGCTCTGCCAACTCCACGCGTGACTCGCACCCGCGCTTCAGCCTCGCGACCTTCGCCGCCACGTCCTCACCGTCTTTGGGCGTCATGTGTCCGCGGCAGATCCCCTCCTGCGGGTGCAAAATCCCCACGACCCGCGCCGGAATCGCGGTGGCCTCGCTCACTTCGTCAACGTTGACGTCCCCGCCGGTGCCGTAGCAGGTCTTGAGATACGGCCCGATGTGCGCGTACCAGCGCTCCAGCACGCCCCGCTTGATTTCAAGTTGTTTGGCCTTCTCTTTGGCGTGGGCGGCCGGGTCAAAGCGAATGACTGACTTTCCCCCCCCGATGTCCGGCCCGCACACGCGAAACTTCACACCCATGGTCTTCGCAAGAAAAATCGCCTCTTCGCGCGAACCCTGTTGCTCGGGCTTCTTGCCGCCCCGCATGCGTGTCCCGCCCCCCGCGGCCCCGCCGCGCAGCGAATCAATGCACAACCATCCAACCGCGTCGGTCAGGTGGTCGTGCCACTCGACGACCAGGGCTGGGGGTTTCGCAAACGCACGTTGATACTTCTTGTAGCCGTCGGCCGCCATGAGTCGCTCCGAAGCCGGAGGGTGATGGCTCCTGGCCTCAACCCAAACCCGGGGAGAGAGGGTAGCGGCATCTGGGTGGCCCGGCGGTCCCCGGCGGGAGGGTGTTCAGCCGCCGGGAGAGCATTCAAGAGGCGAGTTTCGCGCAGCCAAAACCATCTCGGGATTCGCCTGGTGGCTCACCCCGGGCGTGTCAAAGCCCTCTTCATACGCATGTTCGCCCGCGCGAGAAAGGCTTACTTGCCGACCAAGGTCTTGCGGATCCCCAGGGCTTTGTCCTTCTTCACGTCGAACTTCTTGTCCGCCGTCATCTTGGCGATGCGCTCGGCCCGAGTGAGCACGCTGCGCTTGCCGGTGAGGTTGGCGGAAATCTTCAGTGATCGATCCAGGCTCATGGTTCGTTCCTTCCCGTTGCTGTCGGTCGCGACGGTATCCCGTGCGCCTGCTGCCTACTGATACTTTTCCCAACCGGTCTTCGCAAAGTTCGAAGGCCCCCGGTGCTGCTTCTGCCAGATCTCACCCAGCCGCGCCACCTCGGCCTCGAGGTTGGTCCGCGCCGTCTGCTTGGTGCGGAACTGCTCGCTGGTGATCCCCGCCGCGGCGAACAACCGGTACGCCATCGCAGGGCCTGCATTGTTGGCCCGTCCCGCCCCCCGATCAACCGGCACGCCAATTACCTCCACCCCGTTGGCCGCCATGAAGGCAATCGCGGCCTCCGCGTCGCTGGCGCTCAGTGTTGCCAACGCCAGGTAGTTCTTTCCCGCTTCGCGCGGGTCGGCCGTCACGCCCCTGGAGGAAAGCACCGCCCCGGTGCCGGCCGCCAGAGTCTTGGGGTCGGGTTCCGATCGGGCTTGGAAAGGTTGCGTCGGGGCCGGCCCAGTGCCGCTCCGCCCTCCCGGGGGCGTCACCTGCGGCTGGGGCACCGTCTCCAGCTGCTCCAGCGGCTCGGTCAGGGTTGGTCGGTCTCCAAACCGCCCCGCCAACTCGCGCTCGGCCTGGCGCTGGGCGGCCCCCTGGCCCAGCTTGTACCCGCCCACAAACAGAACCACCAGCAGGGTGATTGCGCCAGCCGCCACGAACCACAGCGTGTTCACCGGTACCCGCACCGCCTGCAGCGCCGCCTCGGGCGCTGTATCGCGGCTGGCTACCAAGGGCGACTCGACCTGCGGCTTGAGCTCCACCCGCACCATGGGCTTGCTGCCCCGCGCGGCGTCTGAGACGGGCGCCGGTTTGGGCGCGGGCGTGGCGTTCGCGTTCCCGCGTCGCAGAAGATCGAAGAGTGGTGTCGTTTGGCGGCCGCCCGGCATGTCGCAATCCTACCGCGTTGAACCCTCGCGCGTATACTCGTCTCCGCATGCCCATCCAAGAATCTGATCTTCTTCGCCTCAAAGTCCCCGACATGACCCGCACCGACGCGGTCTATCTCCCTGCGATCATCAAGGGGTTCGGCATCACGCTGCGGCATTTCTTCACCAGCTTCGGGCAGAGCAAGTTCAGCCCCAGCAAAACCAGCCGCACCATGCAGTACCCGGAAGAACGGCGTGAAAACATGCCCGTGCTCGATGGGGGTCAGAACGTCAGCAACTTCCGCGGCGTGCATCGCCTGAACCGGGATGAGAAGGGGCGCGTCAAGTGCGTCGCGTGCATGATGTGCCCGACGATCTGCCCGGCACGCTGCATCCACATCCAGGCCGCGGAGAGCCCGTGGGACGATCGCGAAAAATACCCCGCCAAGTTCGAGATCGACGAGCTGCGTTGTATCTACTGCGGGATGTGCGAAGAGGCCTGCCCGGTCGACGCCATCGAGCTGACGACTGAATATGACGTCGTGGGCCTTTCCCGCCAGGAGATGGTCTTCGACAAGGAAAAACTGCTGCACGTGTACGACGTGACGATCGACCGCAAACCGATGTGAGCCGCGGCCCCCGACGCAGAACTCACGCCCCATAACTTCGCCCCGCCCCGCCCCCATAACCGGCGGGGCGGGTTTGTTTTTGTTCTGTTCGGGTGAGAGTTTTTAATGGTCGTAAGGAATCTGACGCTCACCGCAGAAATTCTCTCCACTTTGCTGGCACTTCCCAATTCCTGATGCACATTCGAGATGGAGAGCCGCAATAGCGGGCTCGCACTCCGTGACTGCTGTGTTCAACAGCAGGCGGCGGTGTTGTGTCGTCCCCAAATGCGGTGGAGGTGTTACTCATGAACCAATTGCAGACAGGAATTACGCTCAGCGTCGCGCTGCTTGCGTCGCTCGCCGGGACCGCGAAGGCCGACTTCTTCAGCTTCGCGTCGGATCGCAACGGCCAGGGTCCGATCTTTCAGGGTGTCGGGGCCACGCCGCCGGCCTCGGGCGGAATCAACGATGCGAGCGCGCTGAACCCGGGTAATCGCGTGAACACCCAGTTGCTCTGGGACGCGGATCAGAATGGTCCGAACCCCGCGGTTGTCATCCCGGCCTATTTCACGTTCCAGGCCAGCTTGAGCAACCCGGCGGTGGCGCCGATCGGTGGTGGCTTCCTTGAAAGCTGGACGGCCACCGGGCAGTACGAGTTCCGCGACCCGGCGAACAACGCCGTGATTCTGCGGGTGCAGTTCAACAACGCCGCGTTCGTCAGCTTCAGCGATTCGCAGGGCTTGCTCGGTGAGACCGCGACGCTGCAGAGCAGCGGCGCGACCGACTCGGGCCTGACCTTTACGGGCTTTGGTCCGCTCGCCGGGCGCGATTTCAGCACGCTCCGCACGCAGTCCTTCACGCTCACCGCGCTCCGCGGGGCGCAAGGCGGGCGGGCACCGATCAACCAGGGTGGATTCATCCTTCCGGGCTGGGTTTCGGAAGGTTCGTGGTCGGCCAGTGCGGTGCCCGCTCCGGGTGCGTTGGCGCTGGGCGGCCTTGGCGGTCTGTTGATCTTCCGCCGCGAGCGCAAGAGCCGCTAAAGGCCGTTGTGTTCCGCTGCGTGAGTGAGATGAGAGATTGAGGAGTTGGGGGCCGGGTCTGGAGAGACCGAGCCGAAAGGGAGATTTGTGATGAAGACCGTTGCGTTGGGATTGATTTCACTGGTACTCGCCGCAGGATCGGCGCAGGCCACGACGTTCAGCTTTGCCTCCGACAGCGATAACTCCCACTTCACGTGGGCGGGACTTCGCAACACCGTGACCAACGGTGAGGCCCCCGGGGCCAACCAGCTCACGCTGGTCATCGATGATGAGAACGGCCCCGCGCCGGCCCTCACCTTCGGTGTCAACTTCAGCGCCAGCTTCCAGATCAGCTACGCCTCCAGCATCCCCGTAGGCGGGGGGCGCTTCCTGCACAGCTATGGCGTCAACGCCTCGGTGCCCGAAGGCTCCGCCCAGTTCAGCTTCCTGAACCCGGACGGCTCGGCCCTGCTCACAGCCACCTTCA
>JBAZUW010000218.1:0-6138 GCA_041661205.1 Phycisphaerales bacterium | reverse complement strand
CCGTCATCCTCTAGCCTCCCTAGTCGCCCACGACGTAGTGCAGGAAGACCGTGAACTTGCCCGCCGTGAACTTCTGCGTGCCGATGGTGAAGGTGATCTCCCTCGCGGCTGTCAACTTGATGCCGGTGGTCTCGGGAGCGTTGGACTTGGGCACGATCGCGTGCAGCCCCGCGTCCCAATCGGTAGCGGCGCTGATGGCGACCGCCGCGACGATGTCGTTGGCCCCCTGGACGCTGATCGCCATGGTTCCGGCATCGGCGCCCTCAGACTGGCAGGTCGTGACCACGTCCACGAAGCCGCCGATCACGATGGCGTTGTCCGGGAGGGTCACCCCCGAGCCGATGGCGCCGAGCTCGCCCGCGTCGGACGCGAAGTCGTAGGTAGCGCGGGCAACGCCCATCCGGAGCAGGCCGTCGGCCGCCAGAGCCGTCGCGTCAGCCGCCTTGTTGATCTCGTCCGCCGTGGCATCCACCGTGGTGCCCGCCAGGCTGAGCTTGCCCGTTCCCTGGAGCAGGAGGTTCTTGTCCGCCGCCAGGGTCACGGTCTGCCCTATGGTGACGCCGGTGGCGTTGGTGGGCGCAATGCTCACCGCGGCACCCGTCCCGCCCGCGGCGGCTCCCGCGTCGATGACCACGCCGCCGGCAGTGCCAGTGCCCCCCGCCGAGGCCCCGCCCGTGACGCTTGCCGCCCCGCCGGTTCCCGTGCCGGTGGCGGCCCCCGCCGCGATGGTGGCAGCCCCGCCGTTGCCGTTGGTGGACGCCGCGGCGCCGCCCGTCAGTTTGGCCTCGCCGCCGTTGCCGGTTGCGCCACCGCCGGACGCTCCGGCCACCATGGACGCCTCTCCGCCGGCGCCGGTCCCCGTCGCGGAGCCCGCTCCCGCGGTGGCGCTGATGGCCCCGCCGACTCCGTTGGTGTGGGCCCGCCCTGCCACCAGGGCCACGGCCCCACCGTTGCCCGCGGCTACTGCCGCCTTGCCCGTGATGTCGAGAGCGGCGTCGTTGGCAGCGACGGCGCCCGCCGTGACGGTGCCGGTGGCCGTGACGTTGCGCAGACCGGCCACGTCGATGTTGGCGTCGGCGACGACCGCCTTGCTGGCCTCGGCGGTCCCGGCCGCTGTGATGTCCAGGGCGTTGAGCTCCGCCGCGCTCGCCGTGACCTGGGTGCTATCCAGCCACAACCCGGTGAGGATGTTGATCCCCTTCCGGAAGATGATCCTGTGAAGTGCCGTCATTTCGCCTTCTCCTTGCGCGTAGATCCGCGCGACTTAGGCACCGGGGGCGGTGCGGCCTGGGCCACCCCCGCCCCCGAAATCTGCGTCTCCAGCAGCGCGCGAATGGCCGCCAGCTCCCAGAGGATGGCCAACAGGATCGGCCCATCCGGGGTCCGCGTCGTCTCGGGCACTGCTGGACGTTCCATCGTCATCACCTAGGAAATCGTTGGATCGGAATATCCGCCGGCGCTGTTGATGTAGGCCACCGCGCCTACCCGGTCCTGCACGCCCACGCCGAACTCGACGTAGATGATCGCCTCCTGCAGCGGGTCAACCATCTGGGCCGCGGCGCTCTTCAGGAATGCCTGCGGGCCGTACTCGGGATCCACCCGCACCACCAGCGGGTTGCGGGCGTCCAGCGAGCCGTAGGACTTGTAGGCCGCCCAGTAGGTGGTCGGGATCCGGCCGGAGGCGCGAACGCGGACCTCGCCGTACTTGGTGTCGATGACGCCGATGTAGTCGGCGCCCACCTGGGCGAGGTCGGCCGTGATGCCGTAGCGGATCAGCCCGCTGGCCTTCGCCACGAAGCCGGTCACGTTGGTGGTGTTCACCCAGCTCGCGATGTCCGCGGCGGCCACCACCAGATCGAACGGGGCATCATAGCCGTGCTCCCAGAGATTGCCGATGGCCGTCTCCAGGAGGGCCTGGGTGATCCCGTTCAGGTTGTGGATGTGGTCGTGGGTGTAGGCGAACGCCGCGGCGCGGTCGGGCCTGGGCAGCGGCACGTAGGTGCTGTCCGCCGTCCCGCCGTCTGCCAGCGGCATGGAGCGGCCGGCCGAGCCCACCGCGGTGTAGGTGCTCTTGAAGAGCCTGGTGAGCAGCTTCTGCTGCCAGAGGTCCTTGAGATCCCGGATGGCGCTGGCGATGTCCGCGTCGATCTGCGCTCGGCGTGCCTTGCGCAGGAAGTCCGACGTCCAGCCGATGCCGCGGTCGAACCCCTCCAGGGGCAGCATGTGGCCCGTGGTGGCCCCGCGCTTGGCGTCGGGCTTCCCATACTCCGTGTGGGTCTGGAAGCCGTTGGACACGCCGATGCCGTACTCCACGGCCAGCTCGGTCGTGGGGGACATGAGCGATGCGTTCAGGGGATCGGCCAGGACGTCCGCGTTGGCGATGGCCAGGGCCGCGTTGATGTCCGCCACCAGCTGGGCGTAGGTCGTGCCGTCAGCCAAGCGGAACTTCTCCAGGGTCGCCGCGTCCCAGTAGGTCGGGATGACGAACTGCTGGAGGCTGTTTACTCCGAGGAGTGCCATTGTCGTTACCTCACTGTGCTAGGGGCCGGTGGCCCCGCGAAATGGGCATCTGAGCCCCGCCGGGCTTAGCTCAGGTCGATGACCTGGGGATGCACCAGCATCGTGCTGCCGTTCAGGCCCCAGCCGATGATCGTGTCCTTGTCGCCAGCCGCGTCGGCGATCACGCCGGCATCGTTGTCGGTGTAGTAGGGTTTGTTCACGACCATGTTGGTGCTGTAGCCCGTCACCGGGCCGAAGAGCACGACGTCGCACTCCTCACCGCTGGCGATGGTCGCGCCTCCGGAGGCCCCCGCCACCACGACGCCGATGCAGAAATTGGTGGCAACAGCCGATGCGTCGGTGAGGCTCACGGTGTCGTTAGCACTGAGATAGACCGGCTGGCCGGGGGTCATCGCCTCGCCGGCGGTGAAGCGCCTGATGATGCAGCCCCCCAGGGGCCGGATGCTGGCCGCGACTACAGTTACGTCTGCCATGGTTCATTACCTCTCGGTCTACTATTCGCTAGATGCGATAGCGGCTCCGCAGCTCCGCCTCTCGCTCCTTCGGGTCCTGGTTGGGCATGCCGCCCTTGCCGTCCGTTGCGTTGACGTTGGGCACCTGGGGCTTCTCGCCCTTCAGCTGGGGCCACTTCTTGAGCAGCTCGCCCAGCGCCTCCTCGACGCCCTTGGGCTTGCCCTCTTCGTCGATCTCGAGCGCGTCGGGCTTGAGCAGGGATGCCGCGAGATCGGCGTCGAGCCCCAGCTTCGCGGCCGCCTTCTCGATGGCCCTCTCGACCCTGAGCCGCCTTGCCTCCGCGCGGGCCTCTTCCCGCTCCTTCTCCGCCGCCGCCGCGCGAGCCTCGGCCTTCTCCTTCTCGGACATGTTGGCCTGTTCCTGCTCGGCCTGCTTCGCCTTGAGCGTTTCCAGTTCCTTCAGCTGCGCCTTGGCCTCCTTCTCGAAGTCTCTCAACTTCTTGATGGTCGCCATGGCCCTGTCCTTGTCGAACTCCTCACCCTGCGCCTGGCCGGATGCGGTTCCGCTGTTCGTGCTGCCCTGGGACTCGGCCCCTTGGGCCTGCCCCTCTACTGGATCTGGCATCTCGCCTTACTCCTTACTCGCTGATGTTCGCTTCGAGGTCCATGGACGCACTCCACAGCTTCACCATGCCCTGCCTGGTGGCCGCATCGTCTTGCCCCCACAGGTTTATCTGTGTGATCTTCCATGGCACCGCCCCGAGGTCGGCCATCTGCTCCTTGGCGCTGGCCATCATCTGCTTGAGGTCGGTGCCCTTGACGCTGACATTGACGACGATCTTCGGCATCCATCACCTCCTTCGGGAATCGAAAGCGCCGGCCTCGCTGTGAGTGCCGGCGCGCTGCGCTGACGGTGTGTACTACTCCCTGGGCTTCCTGCGTTGCTCCTTGCGGCGGGCCTCCCGCTCGGCCTTCTGGCGCTCCCGCTCTGCATTCGCCGCTCGGGTCACGGCGGCTTGCTTGGCGCCTTCGCTCCGGCCCGAGTGCAGGTACGGTGCGGCCTTGTCCTCCCCCAGGATGTCAGTGAGGGACCGCTCAAACCGATGCGTGCCCCACTCCTTGGAACGGCTGCGCCCCACCATATCCTTCAGCGCGAACTGGTCATCTTTCCAGGCCGCGTACTTAGCGGGACCCATCATCTCGCGCTGTACGTCCTCGGGCTGGCGCGCGAACCAATCGGCCCCCTTCTCGATGGTTGGACTCGTCTCCCGCGCGCCCTTGATACCGAGCTCCGCCCACGTCTTGGTCCGTGGAACCGCGCTGCACCTGCCGTTCGGGTGGTCGTCCAGCCGCTCGTTGTTGGTGTGAAACGATCCATGCATGCTCACGCAGCTCATGCACGTCCGCTTGTCGAGCGCGCTGTGCCAGATCCACCCCTTCACCACGTCGCTGTTGGCCTGGTAGCTCCGGTGACTCGCCTCCCTATAGGAGCGCATCACCTCGGTACGACTAATCCGTAGCGCCCGCACAAGCGGCATCCCGCCCTCGCGCCGGATCGCCCGCGCGATCTCCCTCGGGCCCTGACCCAGCGAGACCCCAACAACCAGCGCGTCGCCGATCGCCTTGGCCGCCTCTGGTCCCAGCTCCCCCAGCAGGGACGCCAGCGGGCTGCCATCGTGCAGGAAGCCCACCAGGTCCGTCACCGCCTCGCGGTTCAGCCGCGTCCAGGGTACCGTCACCCCCGGCGGAGGCTCGCCTAGCCCGGCCCGCGCCAGCCGCTCGCTGTGATCCAGCGCCATGTCAACCGCGTCGGCCTCCCCGCCCCGGATGGCCTGCGCAGCCGCGGCCGAGTAGGACGCGATCTCCCGCTCGACCTGCTCCCGCAGGATGTCCAGACGCGCCTCACGGTATAGCCACCAGGCCCGCACGTCTTCGCCGGCGGCTCGCGCCTCGGAGATCTGGCGAAGGAGTGCGTCGGTCTCCTTGCGGATGCGCCGCCAGGCCACGGAATAGCGCCAGATCAGCTCGCGGGCTGCCTGGCGATCGCGCTCGAGGAGCTGCCGGCGGAAGGCGGCTGCAGTCCGCTCTAATTCGCTCGGCATAGATAGTCAATCGCTCTCTGCAACCGCTCAGGGTGCTCCCGAAACTGGCCAATAGCCAGATTACAGGACGTGCACAATAGGCCTCGTACTCGCCCTGTCTTGTGATCGTGGTCTACAGCCAGAGGCTTTATCTCACCGGACTTGTGTCGGCTGACTTCCTTGTTACCACAGATGGCGCAAACCCCGAGCTGCGCAGAAAAGAGAGCATCATACTCGGCACTCCCCATCCCATATTGTCTGCGGAGCGTCTGGTCTCGCCGCCGATCCCGGTTGAGGTCTCGATACGCCCTCTCCCGCTCCTGGTACTTGGGCCTGAACCTCTTTTGTTTTGCCGATTGGCACACCCGACAGCACGATTGCAGGCCATCCCGACTGCTCTTGTTTCGATTGAACTCGGACTTATCTTTCTCCGTACTGCAAACGCAGCAACGCTTGGTTGACAAGTCAAGTGGCGTTGCCCGTTCCCTAGCGCGCTCTTGGGCTTGGCGTCGCCAGTCCGGGTCAGACCATTTTCTTCGATTTGCCGCTGTTACTCCGTTGAGCCAAACCGGGTTGGAGACCATTTTCCGCATGCCCTCGACATGTTTCTGCTGCCAGTCTGGGTTGAGTGCATTGGCACGATTCGCTGCTGTGAGCTTTGCCCTATGCTCTTCGGTTTTCGGTCTGCCCTTGAGTTTATCGGATCGATGCTGCAACGCCTGTGGGTCATGCCTCCCGCAAGTGCACCCAGGTAGGCACTTCCTGCCCTTCGTGGCCATAGCTAGTCTTGCCCCCTATTGCTCTGGACCGGCTACTCACTAGGGTATGCCGACAACCGCGACGCTAGGCCCGTCATCCCCCTTGCCGAGCAACAGCCGACCCATGAGCCAGGCCCACACGACCGGCTTGACCACGCGGGGCCGCACATCCAGACTCTGCCAGAGGAACGCCCAGAAGGACGGATGCCACACGCGAATGCAGAGGATCATGGAGAGATGCTTCTCCCCTGCCGCATTCTCGATTACCTTGCTCTCCCGAAACTTCATGAACCGTGGCAACTTAGCCACTACTCCCCCCTCCCAAGA
>JBAZUW010000217.1:0-6138 GCA_041661205.1 Phycisphaerales bacterium | reverse complement strand
ATGCACCACAGCTTTGCCCGCTTTGAGCCCGCCAGCGGCGAGATCCCGCATCGCCTGCAGGGGGTGCTGATTAGCCTTGAGACCGCCGCGGTCACCACGTTTGCCCTCGAAAACCTCGCGGATCGCGGCGTGATGTTCGTCGTCCCTGCCGACAAGGTGTACGCCGGGCAGATTGTGGGCGAGCACAACCGCGACAACGACCTGACCATCAACGTGACGCGCCTGAAGCACCTGACCAACTTCCGGGCCGCGAGCAAGGACGCGACGGTGGTGCTGAAGGCCCCGCGCAAGATGACCCTCGAGTACGCCCTGGAGTACATCGAAGACGACGAACTGGTCGAAGTGACGCCCAGCTCCATCCGCCTGCGGAAGAAGATGCTGGACGAAGCCTCGCGCCGCAAGTCGGAGCGTTCGAGCCGCGATAAGGAAGCCGCGGAGTAACGCGCCACTGACCCCGTCTTCGGGGTCAGTGCGGCGAGGCGAGAGGTGTGGGTGGTCGGCACTGACCTATTCACCAGAGCGTGAAAAGGTCAGTGGCACGGCCGTTCAGGCGGCTTCGCGTCGGCGGGCGCGCACGACCACCAATCCGGCCAAGCCCGCCAGCGTGGTGACTCCCGGAGTTGGCACGCTCGCCAGCGACACATCGTCGTAGTGCGCGATGTTGCCGCCCCGGGTGTACAAGTCGACGGCCGCGATCTCGCGGCGAGACGATGCCCCCGTGGTCCAGGTCCCCGACGCGATCAGCGTCCCGTTGTAGTACTGACGAATCGTGTTGTGGTCCAGGTCGATGTCGATGGTGACGTTGGACCACTGGTTAAAGGCGATGGCCACGCTGCCGCCCCGGAAGTCGTCGCGAACCGTCCCGTGGCTCAGATCAAAGTTCAACTGCGAGCTCCACATGGCGGAGTTGTTGTTCCCGCCGTCGGCGTAGGTGTTCATCAGGATGACGTAGGTGGAGCCGGTCTGCCCCGATGCCAGGTACATCTGGGTGGAGAATGTCCAGGAGCCGCTGCTGGCACCGGAGGTCAATCGCACGGCGTCGGTGTAGGCGGTGCCCACGCGCAGGGCGTTGGACCCGGAGTAGGAGAACGAGGAATCAACGACGCCCGCGTAGGCGAAGACGTTGTCCCACGCTTTCCAGTTGTCGGTCGCGGTCAGCGATTGGCCGGGGGCGTAGGAGTCGAAGCTGCTGATGAAGTCCGCACGAGCCGAGCTGGCGATCGCGCCCGCCAGAACGATGAAGCTAATGCCACGCATGGGGAGCCTCCTTGCGGGTCGAGGGTTGTGCCCGACCACACCATTAAGTTCCAATTCAAACACGGTGTGTGCGGGGAATAACGCGTTTGAGGCCGGGCGCGCGGGCCCGAGTGCGCCGCGCAGCAGTGCTTGCACCGGCTAGGGAGCGCGCGGGTGGCGGGTTATGGGCTTTGGTCCGAGGAGGTGGCATGTTCCGCCGATTGCGAGGGGAGCCGGCTCGGACCGCGCATGGTCACTTTGCCCGCACCCAAACACCCCCCTCATGCGTATCATCCTGTGGGGCCGCGAGGCAGGCCGGAAACGCCGGTGTGCCCGGCTTCGCGAAACGTGCTATCTTGTGGGCCGGTTTCCGCTTTGGGGCCTCTGCCCCACCGGAAACCAACCCCTTGGCCAAAGCCGGGGTGAACAGCGATACCTTGGAGCCTGCCTGCTATGGAAAAGATGTTCTATTCGATCGAGGAAGCCGCCCAGAAGCTCAACAAGTCCGTCGAAGACGTGCGGCAGATGGCCTCGCGCGGGCAGCTTCAGGAGTTCCGCGACCGCGACAAGCTCATGTTCAAGCGCGAGCAGGTTGACCTGCTCGCCGGTGGCGATGACGGGGCCATCCCCCTCGCCAGCGACAGTGGCGAACTCTCCCTCAGCGGCTCTGGCTCGGGCATGAAGCTCGACCCGATGGGCTCCGGCATGGGCATGAAGGACGAGAAGGACTCCACCGGCATTTCGATCTTCGAAGCCGAAGGCACCGACGACGCCGACGCCAATGCCGTCACCCGTGTGTCGTCTGCGCCCACCATGCAGGATCCGGGCAAGAGCGGCTCGGGCTCCGGTGGTCTGCTCGACCTCACTAAAGAGGCCGATGACACCTCGCTGGGCGCCGGGCTCATGGAAGATGTCTACGGGGCTGACACGATCGCCCAGCAGACTGCCGCCGAAACCGCGATCGGCGGGGGCGATGGCGGGGCGCTCTTTGAATCTCCCTCCGGTGGGGCCGACTTTGAGTCCCCCGCCGCGGCGGGCGCGATGATGATGGCCGCGGCTCCCGAGGCGTACGACGGCGGCTGGTCGGGCATCGCGGGCGGGGCCGCCCTGGGCGGGGCTTTGGTGTGCCTGGTTGGCGTTTTCGCGGTAATCATCGGCTTCACCAGCACCACCGGCGGCGGGCTGATGAACACGCTGGGCAACAACTTCGCCGCGATCATCGGCGGGGCGGCGGCCCTCACCGCGGTCTTCGCGGGCGTGGGCTTTGTGCTCGGCAAGAAGTCCTGAACGCTCAACTCAGTCTGTGTCCGGCTACCCCTCTCACCGAGAAGGGTTTTTCTTTTTTGACTCACGTACAGCCACTGCGAGAATGGTCGCGTCGAGGGGCCGGATGTTCTAAGCGGAGCCCCTCTCGGAGAGAGGGGATACCCGGGCGCCTAGTTCGCCCGCAGGGCCCGATGCCGCTCGCCGTTCGCGTGTTGGCCGTTCTGTGGGGTGCCATTGGCGGCGGGCGAAACCGAGAGGTCCGCCGCGCTCCGCACTCGCCCCGCCACCACTTTGCCCACGAACAGTTCGTGGTCGGCCTCGAGGTCGATGTGCCGGAAGACCTCGCAGTCGATCGCCAACTGCGATGACGCGAGAATCGGCGCTCCTGTTACGAGCGGCGACAGCGCCAGCCCATCGAAGGGGTCTCCGGAGCGTGGCCTCACGGGGTCGGCGAACTTTTTGAGCATCAGGCCTTCGGAGGCGTCGACTCGCCAGATCGCGAAGGTGCGGGCGTCGCGGAGGATGGAGGCGATCCAGTGCCCACAGCGAACCGTCACGCTGATCAGAAGCGGGTCGTCGGCACAGAGTTGAACGGATCGGGCCACGATGCCGGCGCGGCGGCCCTCGTGAGCGGCGGCCAGAACAAAGAGCCCGCTTGGCAACATGTTGGCGGCTCTCACCGCGTCCGCAAACTTCGAGCTCGAATGTGGCATTCGGTCCTCTTGAAGATGCCGCTCGGGGTGAGCGGGTATCGCTTCGATGAGTTCGCGCGAGCCGATTCGGCTTCGAAAAACATTTTCAGACCAAACAAGTTTCGAACAAGTGAAGCTTTTCAACAGCTTGTCCACGTACGGTGAAGAAGTGGGCCGAAGTGTTGCAAAGTGGGGCGAAGTGTGTACACTTCCCCTGTCGGGCCAAGGGTCATGGCTGACCCGCGGCAAGACGGACTCACGCGTGGAGACGCGGCACATGACGACGCACATCTCTACGGCGTTTGCGGCAAGGTTCATCGGTCGGGACGCGACCTCTGGGGCAGTAGCTCACCATGATCTTCACGGGGTTTGCCGAGATCACGATCGACGCGAAGCAGCGTCTGGCGATTCCCGCGAAGTTCCGGGGGTTGCTGAACCCCGCCACAGACGGGAACGCGTGGTTCTGTGTTCCGTGGTCTGGTCAAGGGCTGATGTTGTACACGGAGGCGATGTACAACCAGATCGCCGGGCGCGCCGAGGGGACGCTCACCCCCGGGGAGGACGAGCAGGATTTCGAGAGCAGCTTGTTTGGGCTGACGGAGCGGCTGGAGATGGACAGCGCGGGGCGGATCACGCTTCCGAAGCTGCACACGGATTTGACGAAGTTGACCAACGAGGTGGTGGTGGTGGGCAGCCGCTACCGGCTCGAAGTGAAGGACAAAGCAGCATGGACAGCGGCGATCCAAGGGAAGTTCGAACGCCTTCCGCTTCAAGCTCAGAGGCTTCGGACGCCGCCGACAAGCGCGGGTGGGGGAGCGACGACGACACGCTGAAGTGGGGCAAGGGAAGGCCGTGAGTAGGTCGGCTCTCCGAGCCGACGAGGAAACAGGTAGGTCGGCTCTCCGAGCCGACGAGGAATGCTAAAGAGTCGGCTCGGAGAGCCGACGTACCAAAGACGTACCAAAGCCGACGTACCGGTGGGGACTGAAACGAGAGAGAGATACGCGAGCGATTCTGAAAAGAACCGTGACGCGTTTGGGGTCAAGGAGGACCCGGCGGCTTGCAGGGACGCAGGCCGTGACAAACGACGGGCGGATTGGGCGGGCAAGGACGCTCGCCCAAAAAACCCGGGCAATGGGTGAAAGCCGCGGCAAGGACGCCGCGACCAGCACCCACCGAACGCGGGCAGGCCACCACCGCCGCCTTCGGAAGCGCCCGGAAGCCTTTCGCCCACGCGCCCGGCTGAACCACCACCAGCCGGGCGTTTTTCAATTAGCAAATTCGTGCCACCGACCTCGCTTCGAGGTCAGTGCGGCGTGGCGAGCGGTTTGGGCGGTTCGGCACTGACCTCTTCGCAAAGCCGAAAAGGTCAGTGGCACGGGGGCACCCTCGGGTGATCAAGTACATCGGGTCCAAGCGGGTGCTGGTTCCGGCGATCCTTGACGCCGTGCGCGGCATTGCCCCCGGTGGCACGGTCATCGATCTTTTCTCCGGCACCTCGCGCGTGGGGCACGCCCTCAAGCGAGCGGGCTACCGCGTGCTGGCAAACGACCACAACGCGTATGCCGCGACGCTGGCACGGTGCTATGTGCAGGCGGATGAGGCGGACGTCCTGGCTGACGCGGCCCGGCTGGTTCGTGAGTTCAATGCGTTGCCCGGGCGGCCCGGGTACTTCACCCACACCTTCTGCGAGCGATCCCGATTCGTACACCCTAAGAACGGCGCGCGGATCGATGCGATCCGCGAGGCGATCGCCGCCAAGGGGCTGGGGCCGGAGCTTGAGGCGGTGATGCTGACCTCGCTCATGGAAGCGGCCGACCGTGTGGATAGCACGACGGGCCTGCAGATGGCGTACTTGAAGGCCTGGGCCCCGCGTGCCTCGCGCGACCTGGAGCTGCGTGTGCCGGACGTCCTGCCCCGCGCGGCCAGCGGCAAAGGCGAAGCCCACCAGCTTGACGCTCATGCCGCGGCTGTTCAACTCTCCGCCGACATCGCCTACATCGACCCTCCGTACAACCAGCACTCGTACCTGGGCAACTACCACATGTGGGAGTCGCTGGTGAAGTGGGACAAGCCGGAGGTCTACGGCGTCGCGTGCAAGCGGGTGGATGTGCAGGACCGGCGCAGCGCGTTCAACTCGCGGCCGAAGTTCCGCGAGGCCTTCGCGAGCCTGCTGGCGTGCGTGCGTGCCCCGGTGTTGATCGTGTCATTCAGCGACGAAGGGTTCTTGAGCCGCGATGAGATGGAGAGTTTGCTCGGGTCACTGTGGGGTGGCGAGGCGAGCGTGTCGACCATCGAGCACGACTTCAAACGATATGTGGGGGCTCAGATCGGCATTCACAACCCGCAGGGCGAGAAGGTGGGGGTGGTGAGTCACTTGCGCAACAAGGAGTTTATCTACCTGGCGAGACGAATCGGCGTGGTCGATGATTCCCCGAGCCGCAGGCCGGAATTGCGGCGAACGATCGTGATCTGATATCCAAAGTCCGAGAGCCGGGGGATTCGCACTGAGACGACCAGCTCAGCGCTCTCGCAACGCAACCTGACGCCCCTGCTACGCGTACGATCAAGCGAAGGAGCAAGCCGATGAGCATAAGCACGATCACGGGATTGCAATCGGGGCTTCGCAATGCCGCTCAGGCTCAACAGGTCAGCGGGGGACGAATGTACGCCATTGCGTTTGATATGGACACGGAGCTGCTTCAAACGCACTATGGCTCCCCGTCGTACAACAATGCCTATGCGGACATTCGCAAGGTGCTTCAGCGCCATGGCTTCACATGGCAGCAAGGAAGCGTTTATTTCGGGGGCGAACAGGTGAACGCGGTGACTTGCGTGCTCGCCGCGATGGATGTTTCGGCCTCGTTCCCGTGGTTCGCCATGTCCGTGCGAGACATCCGCATGCTCCGCATTGAGGAGTTCAACGATCTCTTGCCCGCGGTGG
>JBAZUW010000216.1:4199-6175 GCA_041661205.1 Phycisphaerales bacterium | reverse complement strand
CCGCGTGAGTCGCGAGGCAATTGTTGCGCTCGTGAATGAGATCGGCTTTACCGCTCACCTGGTGGAGAGATGATTGTCGTCACCCATTGGCCGAACTAAACCACGTCCGGGGGCACCTCACAGTGGACCGGGCTGCGCTTGAATCGAGACGGGCTGAGGGAACGGAATCACGCCTCCGCCAGCCCCTCGCGGATAGCGAATCGCATCAGCTCGGCGCGGGTCTCCAAGCCGAGTTTCTTGAGCATCCGTTCCTGGTGGCGGTCGATGGTCTTGGCACTGCGAGAAAGGGCCTCGGCGACCTCGTTGCGGGACAGCCCCTTACCTATGAGGCGCAGCACCTCCAGCTCGCGGGCCGAGAGCGTCTCCAAGCGCGACGGCGGCTGGGCTTCGCGCTTGGCGGTGCGCACCCCGCCGAGCGTGTGCTGTTGCTTGGGCGGGCGGCAACGGGCCTTGACCTTGGGGCCGAAGACGAACTCGCAATCCGCTCCCCCTTCCCTGGCAATCTGGCGCAGCCCCTCGATGATGTCGTTGATCTCGTCGGCCTTGGAGAAGTAGCCGCAGGCGCCGCACCGGTACGCCTCGGCGATGTAGTGGTCGCGGACGTACGCGCTGAGGAACACGATCTTGGCCCGCTCGTCCTGCCGGTGCAGGCGGTCGGCCATCTCGAATGGGTCGGGCCCGGGCATCTCGATGTCTAGCAGGATGATGTCGGGACGAAGACGCTGTGCTTCGGTGACGAGGTTCTGCGCGGTCGCGAGCCGTCCGACGACTTGGAACTCCCGCCCCTCACCCGACACGGAGAACTGGGCCTTGAGACCCTCGACGAGAAACGCATGGTCGTCTACGCAGAGGAGTCGGATCTTCCCTGCGGCCCCCGAGAGCGGCGTTTGGGCAGATGACCGGCGTTTGGCGGGAGGGCGGGTGCGGGGGTGTGGGGTCATCGGCGTGCTCCGGTGACGGCGGCAATTGCCCGCCCGATCGCGTCGCGCAGGGCATCGAAGTCGCGCGGAGTCTCCACCACGATCGACCCGAGCTTCGCCCAAGGGGCGAGCGGGCGCGGCTTTCCGACGGCGACAATGCCAGAACGAGCACCCTTCGCGTATTCCTTCGCGGCCTTGATCGCGTGTTTGCTTGGCTCAGTGACCCAAATCGTCGAACAGCCGGGTGCGGGAGGGAGAGGAGGGATCGGGTCACCGGTGCGGGTGACATGCCACCCGGCTGCTTCCAGGATGTGCGCGGCCATCGACGCGGCGCGTCGGTCGCGGAGATGCACCGTTGCTGCGCGAGCAGAGTCGCTGCCTTCGCGTTCGCGAGCGATAGGGAACGTGAGGACGATCTCCGTACCCCCTTTCCCACCCTTGCCCGGCGAAGTCTCGATGTCGATCTCTCCACCAGCGTTTACCACCACGCTCCGTACCAACGAGAGGCCAAGACCGGTTCCCAAGCCACGCTTCTTCGTTGTGTAAAAGGCGTCGAACGCATGGGCCCGCACTTCGGGCGTCATGCCGGGCCCGTTGTCGGCAATGCCCAAGTGGACCTCACGTGCATTCACCACCCCTGCCTTCCGCAGCGTCTTTCCCCCAGGGGCGTGTGCCCACAGCCGCACGACGGCTCGGCGAGGGCGATTGCGCATGGACTGGATCGCCTCGCCGGCGTTGACGATGAGGTTGAGCACGGCCTGCGTGAGTTTGTGGGGCGCGACCGGAACGCGCGGCAGTCCTCTCGCAACCGTTGACTCGAATCGGACCCCCTTGGGCACGGCCTTGGTCAGCAACGGGCCGACGGTGCTCCACCATTCATGCAGATCGGTGGCCGCGTCCGTGGCGTCGTCTTCATCCGGGCTGAGCGCCAGCATGTGCAGGCCGTCGGTGAGTTGCTGCAGGTACGCACAAGACTTCCGCATTTGGACCAGGTGTTCGGTCGCCGCCTTGGGCAGCACCATCGCGTCCAAGGCGTTCATCCTCGTTCGCATCGGA
>JBAZUW010000216.1:0-4189 GCA_041661205.1 Phycisphaerales bacterium | reverse complement strand
GAAGCAACACGTTGTTCATGTCGTGGCCCAGGCCCGCGGCGAGGGTGCCGATGGCCGCCAGTCGTTCGGCCATGCGAAGTTGCTCGTGGCTCAGTTCCAGCGCGCGGGTTCGCGCGCGGACCATCGAGTCCAGTTGCCGGCGGTGCTGCTTCAGCTCGCGTTCGGCCGCCTTGCGTTCCGACACATCTTTGATGATGCCGACAAATATGGGCAGCGCCTGGCCGGGCACGTCGGCGCGCGACACCGACAGCTCGATGGGGAATCGTGTGCCGTCCTTCCGCACGGCTTCAAACTCTCTGGTGCTGCCCAGAATCTTGGTCTTGAGCGTCTTCCGGTAGTTCGCGAGGTACTGGTCGTGGCCCGAGCGGTGCGGCTCTGGCATGAGCACATAGACGTTGCGGCCCACCAACTCACCGGGCTTCCATCCGAAGACCCGCTCGATCGAGTTGCTGGCGGACCGGACTGTCCCGAACGAGTCGATCGTGACGACCGGGTCGAGCGTCGAGGCGAGCACAGCTTCCAGCTCGGCGTTCCGCCCGCATTCACAGCCCGACGGTGCGCTGCCGGGGCCCGCCCCCCCCTTGCCGGAGAGCACGGGGCACCTGGCCTCCCGGCAAGCGTCCACCTTTAGCGATCGATTCCTCTTGGCCATTGGAGCACTTTACGTCGGCATTGCTCCTGGCGCCCGTTACCCGCCGGCCCGGAAGGCCGGCTTCTGCCGCATTGGGGAAACGTCCGCCTATTCGCCCGCGGCAGATGGTGCGATGCTTCTGGTGTTCGGATAAGGCTACTGCACGGACTCGGTGCCCAGGAGCGTGATGTGCGAACGGTGTGCCTCCTGTATGGATGCCAGTGCAACGCCTGCTGCGATCGGATCGAGCGGGCGTTGCGGCGTGTGAAAGGAGTCGGCAGCGTGGAAGTGAATCTCTACAAGGCGACCGCGACGGTAGCGCACGACGGGACATGCCTGTGCGCGGAGCTTCTTGCCGCCGTTGAACGGATCGGCTATCTCGCGGAGATTCACTCTACAGATCACATGTGTCGCCACCAAGACCCCAACCGCGAGAACGTGGACTAGTCACGGGTTGGTAACGCGGCACTACGGGGACGCGAACTGACATGCTCATGACAAAGGAGTCCAAGCCATGAACACCCGCTCAACTAAAGCAACTAATGACCCGAAGTCGGCGATCAGGAATGGACACGGCAAACACGCGGCGAGCCTCGCGGCCACCGCGCCGGGCCGCGAGAATCGCAAAAAAATGAAAGCAGCGTTCGTCACCGAGTTTGGCAAACCCCTAACTATCGGCGAACTACCCATGCCCGAGGCCGCGGATGGGCAGGTGCTCATCAAGATCGAGGCGTGCGGCGTCTGCCACACGGATGTCCACGCCGCCGACGGCGACTGGCCCGTCAAGCCCAAGACCCCGTTCATCCCCGGTCACGAAGGGATCGGGCGCGTGGTCGCGCTGGGGCGCGGGGTTAAAGGCGTCAAAGAGGGCGACCGCGTGGGTGTGCCGTGGCTCTTCCAGGCGTGCGGCCTGTGCGACTACTGCCTGACCGCGCGCGAGACGATGTGCGAAGCCGCACTCTACGGCGGGTACAGCGCCAACGGGGGCTTCGCTGAGTATTGCGTGGCGCCGGCGGCGTATGTGGCGCATATCCCCGAAGGTCTGGACCCTGTGGCGGCCGGGCCGATCATCTGCGCGGGCGTCACAACATACAAGGGCATCAAGATGGCCGGGTGCAAACCGGGCGAGTGGATCGCCATCAGCGGCGTCGGCGGGCTGGGGCACCTGGCGGTGCAATACGCCAAGGCGATGGGGCTCAACGTCCTCGCGGTGGATGTCGGGGATGACAAACTCGCGCTGGCGAAGAAACTCGGCGCGGACCTGACGGTTAACGCCGCGAATAAGGACGCGGTGGCGGAGACGCAGAAGGCCATCGGCGGCGCGCACGGCGTGCTTATCACCGCCGTCTCTACCAAGGCGTTCGCCGCGGGCGTGGGGATGCTGCGGCGCGGCGGGACGTGCGTTCTCAACGGCCTGCCGCCGGGCGACTTCCCGCTGGACATCTTCGACGTGGTGTTCCGTTGCCTGACCGTGCGCGGTTCGCTGGTCGGGACGCGCGCGGACCTCAAGGAGGCGCTGGCCTTCGCCGCCGATGGGAAGGTCAAGGCGACCATCGAGACCACCACGCTCGACGATGTGAACAACGTGCTGGAACGGCTCCGCAAAGGCAAGGTGAACGGGCGGGTCGTGCTGAAGATCGTGTGAGCGGCCGGAAACAAACGTAGCCGATTGGGGAAGCGTTCGCATGGAGCCGTGGCGTACCACGGACCATGATCTCAAGGAAATGGGCGGACATCAACACGCCGCTTAATCCACGGTCCGTCTCGTGCCAACGACCTCATGTCGTGCCAACATCAAAGGAGTTGACTTTGCAGAATACTTCGGAACATATCGCAGAAACACAATCAGATACGGCGGACATGAGTGCAGTCGTTGCCGTGTACGACACGCACGAAGCAGCGGAGAAGGCCGTGCGTGAACTCCAGCGGTCGGGGTTCGACATGCAGAAACTGTCGATCGTCGGAAAGGACTATCACACCGAAGAGGACGTCGTCGGCTACTACACCACCGGAGACCGCATGAAGGCATGGGGCAAGTCGGGAGCATTCTGGGGAGGACTGTGGGGTTTGATGTTCGGTTCGGCGTTCTTCCTCGTGCCGGGCTTTGGGCCGCTCCTGGCCGCGGGACCACTCGTGGGGTGGATCGTCGGGGCACTTGAAGGCGCGGCAGTGGTTGGGGGCTTGAGCGCGCTGGGCGCTGGACTCTACAGCATCGGCATTCCCAAAGACAGCATCATCGAGTATGAGACACAGATCAAAGCGGGCAAGTTCATGGTCATCGCTCACGGCTCGCCGGATCAAGTCGGCAAGACCAAAGACACACTCGCGACCACGAAGCATCACAGTATGAACGAGCACTCCTGCTGCGGGTAACCAACCGGGCATTGAAAGGAACACGACACGATGAGCTACCAAAGCGTCAACCCATCCAACGGACAAGTTCTGAAGACGTTCGAGGAACTCACCGACAAGCAGCTCGAATCGGCGCTAGAAGCCGCCGCGACGTGTTTCGACACGTGGCGAGGCACGACGTTCGCCGCGCGTGCGACTGTCGTAGCGAAGGCTGCCGCAATCATGCGCGAGCGCATCGACGAGTTCGCTCGACCAGTGACGCTGGAGATGGGCAAGCTGATTGAACAGGCCCGCGGCGAAGTATCGCTCAGTGCGGACATCCTCGACTACTACGCCAAGAATGCTGAGACCTTCCTCTCGCCGCAACAGCTCAAGCCTAGTTCGGGCGAAGCTGCAGTGGAGAACTGCCCGTTCGGCGTGCTCTTCGGCGTCCAGCCCTGGAACTTCCCCTACTACCAGCTCGCGCGCTTTGCAGCGCCCAATCTGATGGCGGGGAACGTCGTAATGGTCAAGCACGCGGGGTGCGTTCCGCAGTGCGCGATCGCCTTCGAGAAACTTTGGCGGGACGCAGGTGCTCCGGCGGGCGCGTACACCAACCTCCTGATCTCGCATGACCAGGTGAACCGCGTGATCGACGATCGTCGGATCAAGGGCGTGGCCCTGACCGGCAGCGTCGAAGCCGGGAAGGCCGTCGCCGCGAGAGCCGGACAGAACCTCAAGAAGTCCACGATGGAGCTTGGCGGGAGCGATGCCTTCATCGTGCTGGAAGATGCCGACCTTGACAAGACGGTCACCTGGGCGGTCTGGGCCAAGATAAACAACACGGGCCAGTGCTGCGTCGCGGCCAAGCGGTTCATTGTTGTCGAAGAACTGGCCGACCGCTTTCTCGCCAAGTTCCAAGCCGCGCTGGCGGCACTCAAGCCGGGCGACCCGATGGACGCGGCAACAACACTCGGCCCGTTGTCCACCGAAGAGGCATTGGTCAAACTCGTGAAACAGGTCAAGAAGGCCGTGGTCGAGGGCGCGACACTCCTCATGGGCGGCGATCGGATTGACCGCCCGGGCGCTTACATGCAGCCCACCATTCTCACGAACATCAAGCCCGGCAACCCCGCGTACCGGGAGGAGTTCTTCGGACCGGTCGCGCTCTTCTTTCGAGTCAAGAGCGAGGACGAGGCGGTGGCACTGGCCAATGACTCGGAGTTC
>JBAZUW010000215.1:668-6196 GCA_041661205.1 Phycisphaerales bacterium | reverse complement strand
GGTGATCCGAAGCTGCATCGCGTCGGCCCCCGCACGCCCACTCACCCGCACCTTGCGCCCGTTCATCAGCGAACGGACATCAACGCCCGTGAGTGACTTGGTCGCCGGCTCGCCCCAGGCCACGCTGGCGGCGTTGCTGATGCCGCGATTGGCGGGTGTTTCAAAGAGCTCGCCACCGATGAGCGAGATTGTGACCGCCACCGTGTCCTTGCGTTCATCGATGAAGCGATAGTTGACGCGGGTGTTGTTGGAGAGCCAGCCGGACCAGATACCGCTCTCCTTGTCCTCGGTCTGCTCCGTCACCGTGCCCGGGGTGGGCAGGGTCTGCATGAGGGTTTCAGCGCGGGCGACTTCCACGTCTCTGGAAGGGGCCAGCTTGCTCGCGTCTTCGCCGACCTTCAGCACCTCGGCGTCGGTCGGCCCGGAGGTATTGAGCTGCACCGAGTACATGACGTTGGTGGGGTCGAAGGCATCGCCGAAGTACTTGGAGACTTCTTCGGTGGTGATGCCGTCGAACATCGCGCGGGCCTGCGTCAGCGTCTGCTCGGAGGACATGATGGTGTCGCCCGAGGCCAGATCGCTGTTGATGCGACCCAGAATCGCCTGGGCCGGCAGGGTGTCTTCCACGCGGGCCGCCCGCTCGATGGAGCTCATGATCTCCCGGCGTGCGTCCTTCACTTCGCGATCCGTAAAGCCGAAGGCCCGGGCCTTCTGCACCTCGGTCACCAGGGTGGTGAGCATCTCTCGCCACTGTTCGGGCTTGCCGTTGGCGTTGACCGCGGCCAGGCGCAGCATGCGTCCCTGCTGGCTGATGCCCCCGCCCGCCCCCTCGAAGGGCATCCCGCCCCGGCTGACCTTGTCGGACATCCTGCGGTTGAAGGCCTGCTGGGCGATGGTCTCCACAAAGTCCTGGCGGAGCTGCTCCACCGTCGTAGTCGGCGGGCGCATCGGAAGCATGCGACTGACGCCCACGCTCGCCCGCGTCAGCTCCGAATCCGTCACGAACACACCAAAGCTCTTGTCGTAGGGCTTGACGCCGCTGGTCTCGCTGATGGGCTTGGGCTTCTTGGGCGCCGAGCCAAAGTTCTTCTTGATGGCCGCTTCGACCACGGCGGGGTCCGCATCACCCACCACGATCACCGTGGCGTTGGACGCTGTGTAAAACTTGCCGTAGTAGTCCAGAAAGTCATCGCGGTTCAGGGCGGCCAGCGATTCATCGGTGCCGATGGGCAGGCGTTGACTGAAGCGCGAGCCGGGGGCCATCTTCTCGAGCATGACTTCGCCCACGCGCTGCTGCACGTTCTTGCGGGCCGTCTTCTCGTTGGTGATGATCGCCCGCTCGTTGTCGATTTCCGTCGGCACAAGGCTCAGGCGCGAGAGAATGTCGGCGAAAAAGGTCATGCCCTTGTCGATCGTCTCGGGCTTGGTGTCGGGCAGGCTGAGCTGGTAGGTCGTCTGGTCAAAGCTCGTAAACGCGTTCTGATCGCGCCCGAACGTCATGCCCAGGGACTCAAAGAACGGCACCACCTTGCCGGGCGGAAAGTTCTCCGACCCGTTGAAGCTCATGTGCTCCAGGTAGTGGGCCAGACCACGCTGGCGGTCGGTCTCGTTGATCGAGCCGGTGTCGAGGTGAATCCACATGGCCACTTTCTGAGGCGGCTTGGCGTGCTTCTTGATGATGTACGACAAGCCGTTGTCCAGCGTGCCGCGAATCAGCGCCGGGTCGCTGGGCAAGGGGTCGGCCGCGACCGACGCGGGCACCCCCGCCGCCGGCAACGCCGCGTGGCACAAGCCCGCACTCGCCACACACAAGAGACACGCCGAGAGCCACAATCGTTGCATGCCGAATCACTCCAAAATGCCCGCAGCCGCGGCCATCCAGACAGGATCGCCGCGGTTCGAGGGTCTAAGTCTATGAGTGTGAGGATGCGCAGGCCGGAGGATTCCGTCGCCGCACCTTCCGGGTGCCACCTCGCTCCGAGCGGGGCGTCAGGGCTTGCACGTTGCTCTGCCCACACCTAATCCAGCAGCGAGCGGCACAGACCGGTGCAGTTCTTCCCCACTTCAAACTCTCCAGCCAGCATCTTGCGGGCCGCCTCGTCGATTTTTCCCCGCACCTTTGGCAGGTCCAGGTCCGCCAGGTCAATCCGCCCGCGCTGGCCGCTGGAGAGCAGCCAATATTCCGCCTCGCCCGGCGGGGGCGCATCCGGGGTTCCATCCAGGTGCGCCAACGCCAAGGCGTACACACCCATCTGCAGGTCGTCCTTGGCCACCTCTCGCAAAGACTTGTACGCCTCGCCGGTTTTGTAATCGACGATGCGCCGGCGGCCGTCCGGCATCCCATCCAACCGGTCGATCTTCGCCTCAAACCGGTGCGCCACGCCGTCAATCACGTATTCAAAGCGCACGTCGCGCTCAAGCTCCAAGATGTGATCCGTAGCCGCGTGCAGCTTGGTCGCGGCTGTCTCCACCTGGGCCAAAATCTGATCAATCACTGCTTTGTCGGGTGGCGTCTCGCCGGCTCGTTGGGCGGCTTCATGTCGCAGGGCAAGCTCGCGGGCCCGCTCCACGCCCGGGGGTGTTTGCCCTTCGGCATCCGCCAAGCGCCACTCGTCAAAGTACTCGTGCAGCACTTGATGGACGACCGAGCCAAACTCCGCCGCCCCGCGGCTCGGTTCCCTCAGCCCCAACACCCGCTCCAGATAGAAGCACCTCGGGCAGCGCTCAAAGGCTCGCAACATCGAGTAACTCAAACTCAGCGGCCCCTTCATCGGGCGAATCACGATGCCCGACGCCTCGCGGGCTTCCTTCATTCGCGCGACCAAGCCCTTCACATCTTCACCGGGCTCCAGCCAACCGGGAGCCTCACCGGTGCGAGCCAGCTCCGCCAAGACCGCCAGGCGGCGGGCGGCGCTCGCGAGCTGGCGTGACGAGGCTTCAAGCAGTTCCGGCGTGGGTGCGGCCCCCTCTGCCGCGTGCAGCGCGCTGGCCGCCTGCTCGCGGGCTTGCCGGCGCAGACGCGAAATCAGCTCCGCCGGGTCTTCGCTCTCTGATGGGTCGATCAGCCATCGCGAAGGCAGGCGCAGCCCCGCGGCCTCTGCGGCCGTGGCGATCTCCTCCGGCGTGCGCGGCAAGACGCCCGCCGCCCCCCGCGTCAGCTCTTCAAAGAAGTGCGTGGACTTGCTGGCGGATTTGTTCTTTTTCGCAAGCAGCACCAGCCGCCGCTCCGCCCGAGTGCACGCGACATAAAACACCCGGCGCTCTTCGTCGGCGCGGCGCTCCGCCTCGGGACGCTCGTCCAGGCTCTCCACCAGCCCCGGCGGCAGGGGCTCCGGCTCGTTGTTGCCCTTTGACTTTGGGTATCCATGCCCCGGCGACACCCGGGGCACAAAAACCGTGTCGAACTCCAACCCCTTGCTCTGGTGCGCGGTCATGAGCTGCACGCGCCCCTTGTGAGACGCCCCGTCCGCGCCCTCGCTTGACTCGACGACATCGCCGTCCACATCTCCAAGCCCCATCGTGGGCTTGAAGGCCTTCAGATCACGCAACAGCTCGATGTGCTCCAGCAGCGACCCGAGATCGCCCGGGGCTTGCAAGCGGTGCTGCTTGTCGCGCACCAGGCTCACAAACGACACCAGCGCCCGCACGCGCTTGGATCGCTCTCGCCCCGGCAGCATGTCGTTGTGCGCCGGGTCGGTGCGGGCGATGATCGCGTCGATGGCCTTCTCGCCGGTGAGGGCCGCGCAGGTGGCGGCGAGCTCACGCCGCAGCTTGGCCAGCTCGCTCGCGCCGTCGGTCACGCCTCGCCCGGTCTCCAGCCACGTGGCGAAATCCAGCGTGGTCGCGCCGTCGGCCTTGGCCGCCCGGTGGGTGTTCTCCAATGCCGCCGCGGCTTGCAGCGCCAGCAGCGTCGGGGGCCTCACCAGCAGTCGGCGGGCGCACACCGTCGCTCCCGCGTTCACAATCCACCCCGCCCACGCCAGCACATCCTCCACGCCGTCATCGGTGAGCAGCGATTGTTCGCGCACGCGATCGATGGGAATCCCCGCCAGCGTCAGCGAGCCGCCGATGCGCTCCAGGTCGGTGTGCGTGCGGGCGATCACCGCGAACGAGCCCCAGGGCATTGGTTCGCCGGCCGCCTCGCGCGTGGCCTTTTCGGTCAGCAGGATGTCGCGGATGGTGTCACCATCTTCAAAGTCGTGCCTCAGGCCAACTGCCTCGACACAGCCGGGGCGCGTCGTCAGTACCGTGGGAGATGTGATGGTCTTGTCGGGCCGAAACCGGCGGCCCGCCTTGGCGATGATTGCCCCCGCCGCCTTTACGATCGGCGGAGAACTTCGCCAGTTTTCCTCCAGCGCCACCACCGTCGCGTTCGGCCACTGCTTCTCAAACCTCGCGAAGGCCTGATCGTCGGCCCCGCGAAAGCCGTAGATCGACTGGTCGTCGTCGCCGACCACGCAGATGTCGTGCGTCGTTCGCCCCGCGAAGAGCGCGAGCAGTTCGATCTGTGCCTCGTTGCAATCCTGAAACTCGTCGACCACCACGTGGGCAAAATCGGTCCGATACGTCGCGGCCACCCCGGGGCGCTCCTTCAGCAACTGGATCGGCAGCAGCACCTGATCGTTGTACGTGAGCCACCCGCGCCGCAGGCGCTCCGCGGTGTAGGCCTGATACGCGCGCGTCTCCTGCTCAAACCTGCCAAACTGCTCGCGCTCCGTCATCGCCTCGTCGCTCGCCGCGGCTTCATCGGGCACCCAGCTCTTCCAGGCCTCCAGCAGCGCGGCACACTTGGCGGGTGCCGCCCCGTGGGTGGCGAAGCTCTCAAACCGCGGCAACAGTTCGGCCGCGATCGCGCCCAGCCCCATGCCCCGAGTCTCACGAAACAACCCGTGCTTGAGAATGACCTCTTGCAACAGGCGCGACGCCTGGGCTTCGTCGATGAGCGTCACGTTGGCACCCAGCCCAAGCGCCCCCGCGTGACGCTGAATCATCCGCATGCCCAGGCCATTGAAGGTGTGCACGCTGAGCGACGCCGCGGACGCACCGACCAGATCACCCAGTCGCTCGCGAAGCTGGTTGGCCGCCTTCACCGTGAAGGTCACCGCGAGGATTTTCTCCGGCGAAACTCCTCGCTCGCGAATCATGTGCGCGATGCGATGCGTGATCACGCGGGTCTTGCCCGTGCCGGGCCCCGCCAGCACGATCAGCGGCGACCCCGCGTGCTCCACGGCGCTGCGCTGTGACTGCGTCAACTGATGTGTCACACGCTCGCCCCCTGTTGGTACGTCGGCTCTCTTGGTACGTCGGCTCTCCGAGCCGACACCTGACCACCCGTCGGCTCGCAGAGCCGACCTACCAAAGCCACCCCTCACACCCGCTTCATATACAAATGCACCGCCATCGTCTGATACGCGTGCGTCTCGGGCCCCAGCGCGTTGGGTAGCTTCAGGTCCGCCTCAATCGCCACCGGCACTCGGGGCGTGCCCGCAATCTCTTCAATCGCGATCTCCTCGCCGTCCACCGGCTCG
>JBAZUW010000215.1:0-652 GCA_041661205.1 Phycisphaerales bacterium | reverse complement strand
TCCAAGTCCACCATCTCCTCCGCGTCCTCCGGCCCGGCCAAGATGTCGCGCCCGGTTCGCTTCTTGGCCCGCTTGCGAATCTCTTCCGGGTCCAGGCCCATCTGCGCGTCGCGCAACTGCCGCTTCCAATCTTCCTTGCGGGGCTTCTTTTCGCCACCCTTCTTGCGGTCCGGGGCCGCGGGCTCGGCCTCGCCGGGTTCGATGAAAAGCGGCCAGGGCGTGCGCAACACCACAAAGCACTTGGGCTCAATCCGGTCCACGATCGCGCTCACCTGCGCCATGATCCGCTTGAACCCCAAGGGGTCACGCATCAAGGGGTAAGGCGGGTCGAAAAAGGCCATGGTGAGCGGGCGCGGCGCCCGGGCCAGGGCCCCCGCCCCCAGCGCATCCCCCGTCACCAGCTCGGCCCGGTCCCCCACCCCCAGCATTTCAATATTGCTCATCAGCACCTCCGCCACCGCCTTGTCGCGCTCCACAAACACCACCCGGGCCGCCCCGCGGCTCAGAGCCTCCAGCCCGATCGCCCCCGTCCCCGCGAACGCGTCAAACACGCTCGCCCCCTCATAATGCCCGCGCAGCAGCGAAAACACGCTCTCCTTCACCCGATCAGGGATCGGACGCGTCACGGTGTCGTCAGGGGGAGTATGCAAAC
>JBAZUW010000214.1:0-6203 GCA_041661205.1 Phycisphaerales bacterium | reverse complement strand
GTCGCGCAGCAGCGTGGCCGCCTGCTCGTGAACGCCTTCCAAGAGGAGCGCGCGAATCTTGTTCTTGGGGAACGATGTCTTCACTTCGGGCCTCCGCCGCTGCCTGGCTGTGGCACGGGCATCTTGCCGGTGGCTGCCGGTGGGACAGGCGTCCCGCCTGTCCCTGCCTTGTCCCAACTCTTGACTCTCTCCACGGTCTTCTGTGTCTCGTCCTTGCGTGTGTCGCCGGAGTCACCGATCTGCACAAACCCACCCAGCACTAACGCCGCCATCACCACCGTAAGAGCGATGCGATACCACCCAAACGGCGCGAGCCCGTGCTTGTTGAGAAACCCGACGAGCCAGCGCACCGCCACGACCGCCGCCACCATGGCGACGACGATGCCCACAACGCACGCGCCGACGCCCAGGGACTGAAACATGTTCGGCGTGCCGAGCTTGTGGCTTGTGTGGAGGTTTTTGTAGAGCTTGTACAGCGTGGCCGCGGTCAGGGTTGGGAGCCCGAGGAGAAAGCTGAACTCCGCCGCCTGCTTGGGGCGAAGCCCATAGAAGAGCCCGCCGGTGATGGTCATGAGGCTGCGGCTCGTCCCCGGCCACAACGACAGACACTGCAGCAGCCCGATCTTCACCGCGTCCAGCGGCGTGACCTCGTAAATCGTCTTGGTCGGCAGCGACGACGGCACGCGGGCGATCTTGCCGCGTTGCCAGCCGTCGACCAGCAGCATGTACACCCCGCCCACGAACAGCGCCCCCAGCACCGGCACGGGGTAAAACAAAGACTCGTTGATTGTGTCCTTGAGCGCCAGGCCCAGCACCGCCGAGGGCAGGAACGCCAGGAACAGGTTCACCAGCAGCGCAAACCCCTGCGGGTCTTTGCCAAGCACACCCCGGATCATCTTCAGCACGCTGGGCCAGTAGAGCCCCACCACCGCCAGAATCGCCCCGCCCTGAATCACGATTTCAAAGTCGTCCAGGTCGGTCTTCGAGACCACCTTGTCGATGTGCAGCAGCGCCGAGGTGAGGATCAGGTGGCCGGTGGAGCTCACCGGCAGGTATTCGGTGATTCCCTCAACCAGCCCCAGAACCACCGCGTGCCACGTTTCGAGTTGATGCAAGCCTGCTCTCCAGTGGGTACAAACGCCCGACCTCTATCGGCCGCGGCTTTCGCCCGCCAACAGTCGCCCGGCCGACGGAGCATTTCAAGCCCGGGGGCATTTGGCTCGCACCACGATCAGCGCTCTTGGCTTATTCCATCCCGGGTGGCTTGCCCAGAAGCTCGGCCATGATGAACGTTCGCCGCCACGAGCCCGGCGACTGGCGGCCAAAACCACCCCGCATCGCGGTGGTCGGGGGCACCACCGCGGTTGGGTTTCGCCGCTCTTCCACCGCAGCCGCGGCTTCCGCCGCCCGGATCCTCGGCGCCCGCTCGGTCGGCGCCTCATCCGCCCGTAATGCCGGAGCGTCGTCGCGGCGTTCAGGCTTCGAGGGGCGCTGGCCGCGTTTGCCGGCCCGCTGGGCGCGTTGAGGGGGCAACTGGGGGGCGGGCACCGGTGCCGCGCTTCCCGCGTTGGGGTCCGGCACCTGGATCACCATGCCGTTGGGCAGCTTCAGGCGGATCATTCCCGGCGCGGCCGGGGGCGGCGTTGGGGCATTTGAAGTCTGCGGCTGCGACAACGGGGGCCGGCCCATCACCGACCCGGCGGCACTGGCCGGACGCTGCTGGGCCCGCGACACCGCCGCACGCCGAGCCGTGGCTCGTTCTTCCAACTGCCGACGGGCATTCTGATCCTTCATGGACGAATCAGGAGCCGTGGCGGCTCCCGGCGGAAGCACTTCACCTACGGGGCGACCGGTGCGCAGCGCTTCGGCCTGGGCGCGTTCCATCGCCGCCTTCTGCTCGCGATCCTGCTTGGCCTTGGCAAAAGCCTTGGCCATGGCCTTGACGACCGGGGCCGCCAGGAAGATCAGGAAGATGATCACCTTCGGATTCTGCGTGACGAACTGCCATAAGTTCATGCCACCAGTGTATCGCGGCTCACGAACGTCACTGGTTGTCCCGGGTTGGCAGGGTCGGGGATCGCCCGGAAGGCAATCCCGAAGGCGGCGTGCAAGGTCGATTCGGTGATTGCCTCCAGCGTCGGCCCGGCCGCCACCACCTTGCCGGCGGGGCCCATCAGCACCACCCGCGAGGCGCATTGCAGCACCAAGGGAAGGTCGTGCAGCACCACGCCCACCACGTGGCTCTTGGAGATCTCCGTCAGCAGCCGCATGGCACGCAGGACATGGGCCGGGTCCATCGCGGAGACGGGCTCGTCGGCCAGCACGCAACGAGGGTCGCCGCCGCCTCCGACTTGGGCCAGCGCCCTCGCCAACGTCACCCGCTGCTGCTGCCCGGCGGAGAGTGCGCCAAAGACATCGTCGGCACGGTCGGCGATGTCGGCCTTGGTAAGCGCCTCATCTACGCGGCGGCGCTGCACCGGGCCGGGCAGGCGCTGGGCGTACAACCCCAGCGTCACGATCTCGCGGGCCGTAAACGCAAACGCCACATCGGCCCGCTGCGGGACATAGACCAGACTCGCGGCCCGGTCGCCCGGGCTCAAGGCGTGGGTCGCTCGCCCCGCCAGCGTCACCGTGCCCCGGGTAGGGGCGAGCAGCCCGAGCGCGAGGCGCAGCATGGTGGTCTTGCCCGCCCCGTTGGGGCCCAGAATGGCGGTGAGGTGCCCGGGCTCGAAAACGGCGCTCACCCCCGCCAGCACGGGGCGGCCGGGGTAGTCAAAGTGGGCGTCCTGAAACTCCAGTTTCATGCCCTCCAGCGTACCCAAGGTGGCGACGGCCGCGCGGGGTTCCTAGCCTGATTACCCATAGCCGCGTGTGGCGGCCGACTTTCCCCCTTTGGCAGGAGCGGCATGAACACCATCTCGACCGTCGCAGTCACCGGCGCCACCGGCTTTGTCGGGCGCTACGTCGTTCGCGAACTTCTCCGCCAGGGGTACGCCGTCAAAGCCCTCGCACGCGACCGGGGCAAGGCCAAAGGGATTCTGCCCGACAAGGCCCGCATCGTCGTCGGAGATGTGCTCAACCAGGCCGATGTGGACGAACTTCTCCAGGGTTGCCAGGCGTGCATCAACCTTGTCGGCATCATCCGCGAGGTTCGCGAGGCTGGCAAAACCCAGACGTTTCGCGGCATGCACGTGCAGGCCCCCCGCATGCTCGTCTCGCGCTGCGAAGCCCTGGGCGTCAAGCGGTTCATCGAGATGTCCGCTCTGGGCGCCCGCGATACAGGCGTCAGCGAGTATCAGCGGACGAAGTGGGAAGGCGAACAAGTGATTCGCCTCAGCGAGCTTGAATGGACCATCTTCCGCCCGAGCCTGATTCACGGGCCCGATGGCGAGTTCGTCAAGACGGCCAAGGGCTGGGTCAGCGGCCAGTCCGCCCCGTTCATCTTCATCCCGTACTTCTCGCGCATCGTCGAAGACAAGCGCGTGCCGCTGGGCCCGGTGGACTTTGTCGATCCACTCATCCAGCCCGTGGCGGTGCAGGACGTCGCCCGGGCGTTTGTGGCCGCCCTCGCCACCCCCGCCAGCGTGGGCGAGATCTACAACCTGGTTGGTTCCGAGGTGCTTTCTTGGCCCAAGATGCTCACCCAGATGCGCGACCAGATTCCCGGCGCGAACACCAATCTGCGGCCCGTGGGCCTGCCGGGGGAAGTTGGCGCCATCGGCGCGTTCGCGGCCGGCAAGCTCGGGCTTGGTGCTCTGCTCCCCTTCGATGAGGGCATGGCCCGCATGGGCGCGGAAGACTCCACCGCCTCGCTGGACAAGCTCAAGGCCCACTTCGGTTTCACGCCCGCGCCGTTCAGCGAGGTGTTCAGCACCTACGCGGCCCGGGTGTAATCCGGCACAGCCTCAGGCGCACCCGCCGCCCGCGACGGCATTGACGAGCGAATCGACATCGCCCTGGTCCACATTTCCGTCGCGGTTGAAATCAGCATCGATGTTCGTGGGGTTGTCGCCTCCGGCCACGACGTTGATCAGGTAGTCGACATCACCTTGATCGACATTGCCGTCCTGGTTTACGTCAGGGTCGCACGAAGGACCGCCGCCGTACTGAATGTGGTCGACCTCCAGCCCGCCGGAGGTGTGTCGGATTCGCATGGCGGAGATGCCTTGGTCGTCGATCGCCCCGAAGAAGCGGTCTTCGGCGGTGGTGCCGCTGTTCGAGCTGTCCCCGATGACCGCGGTCTGCGTGCCTACCAGCGTGCCGCCGGGCCCAAAGACCTCAAAGGTGACTTGAGTGTTAAACCCGCCGTCCGTCCACACAAGCCCGACGTGCGTCGGGAGCGAACCGAGCACGCCGCCGTTAAACGTGAACGTGATGTCGGGGTTGCCGCTGAAAAAGTCATCGCCCTGCAGGCCTGAACCGTCGAGCGTGCCGTCGTCGCAATCCACCGAATCGTGAATCGCTGGGCCGAACACGACGCTGGTCACGCCGCCGCGATCGGCCGAGATGCCGGGCGTGTTGAACAAGTGGTCCTCGAACGTCTCCAAGTAGAAGTACCCAAGGCTGTTGCCGGCAAATGGGCTCTGGTCAAAGCACGAGTAAGGGGTCGGCGGGAGCATGGTCGCTTGCCCCATCGCGTAGCCGGACAGCAGTGACGCCCCCGCATATGCAAGGCAGGCCGCCCGTGAACGCAGCCCACGCCCGAGCCGACCCCCTGTGGTTTCTTTCGCGGCGTCGTTGGCTTTGTGGTGATGCATGGCCTTCTCCCTTTTTGATCGATCTACGAGTGAGTCGTCGCACGCCTCTTCACTCACAAGCGACGTGGATGCACTCGACTCGCGGGTCGGACACGGAAAGTCTGTAAGCTAATGCCCATAAGTCACTTACGTCGTCACGAACACGCATTACGCCGGGCGGGGCTCACCCCGCCATAACCTCTTCTCAGAGGAGACCCTATGAGCTGGCTGCCCGGCGCCGAACCCGATTCATCGACGCAATGCCCCTCGGGCGTTGAGATGGTCATCTTGCCACGGGCGAGCGATATCGGGGGCTTTGAGGTTCGGCGTGCGTTGCCCTTCCGTTCGCGGCGGATGGTCGGGCCGTTCATCTTCTGGGATCAAATGGGTCCGGGGGAGTTTCTCTCTGGCCAAGGCCTGGACGTTCGCCCTCACCCCCACATCGGCCTCTCCACCGTCACCTACCTGGTGGACGGCTCGATCGACCATCGCGATTCGCTCGGCAACAACGTACGCATCCGCGCCGGGGATGTGAACCTGATGTCGGCCGGATCGGGCATCGTTCACTCGGAGCGGACGGGGCCGGATGTTCGCCGCCACCCTTCGCACATTTTCGGCATTCAGAGCTGGGTGGCGCAGCCCACGGCCCACGAGAATGGCCCGCCCGGGTTCGTGCACACCGATGGGGACGAACTGCCCGAGTTCGCCGACGAGGGCGTGCGCGGGCGGGTGATCCTCGGCGAGTTTCGGGGGGTTCGCTCACCTGTGCCCACGCAGTGGCCCACGTTGTACTTGGACATGCAACTGGCCGCGGGAAAGAGCATGGGTCTGCCCGCCACCAGCCAGGAGCGGGCCGTCTATGCCCTCAGCGGCAACATCGAAATCGGCGGCGTGCGCTTTGCACCCCAGCAGATGCTCGTGCTGCGCCCCGGTGACGCGGTGACGATCACGGCCATCGACGACACGCGCCTCATGGTGCTGGGGGGCGAAGTGATGGATGGGCCGCGGTATATCTCGTGGAACTTTGTGTCGTCATCTAAGGAGCGGCTGGAGCAAGCGCGGCAGGATTGGCGGCAGCGCCGCTTCCCGCTGGTGCCGGGGGATGAGCAGGAGTTTGTGCCGCTGCCGGAGTGAGGTGGCACGCCGAGGTGTTCACATAAAGCAAACAACCCCCGGCCGGGCGGGGGTTGTGATTGAGTCTGGTTCTCGCTTTACCCGAGCTTCTTCAGGCGCATCTGCAACTCGTCGGTGTTCGGGCTGCTGTCCATGGCGGTGCGTACGTGGATATATTCGGTTTCCACCAGCTGCACGAGCGACTCGTTGAAGTCCACCATGCCGGTCTGGCGGGCTTCGATGCTCTTGAGGTATTCGCGAAGCTCGCCCTCGCGCCCTTCCAGGATGTGCTTGCGCACCACGCTGTTGTTGATGAGGATCTCAAGGGCCGGGATGCGTGCGATGTTGGGGTGC
>JBAZUW010000213.1:0-6222 GCA_041661205.1 Phycisphaerales bacterium | reverse complement strand
CCAGGGGAACGACATCGTGCCGATCCCGGGCACCAAGAAGCTCAAGTACCTGGAAGAGAACATCGCCGCCGCGAACCTGACGCTGACCGCGGACGAACTCAAGGAAATCGACAAGGCCTTCCCGGTGGGGCTCGCCGCGGGCACGCGTTACGCGGAACGCGCCATGGCGGCCCTCAACGGCTAATGGCTGCCGCGCTCCGGCTTCCGGCACTCCGCCGCAGCACGCGCAAGCATCACCTCACGGCGCCGGGTGCGCCGGCTTCTCGCCATTCAGCACGCGAAGAAGATCCTTCACGACCCAGCTCATGTTCACATGGGCCGCGGCCGTGCTCGCCGCCAAGTGCGGCGAGAGATGCGCATTCGGCAGTCCCAGCAGCGGATAGTCAGCGCCGATCGGTTCGGGGTCGTGCACGTCCAGCAGCGCCCGCGCGCCCGGGTGCTCTTTGAGGAACTCGGCCAGCGCCGCCGGATCCAGAATGAACCCCCGCGCCGTGTTGAGCAGCAGCACCGTGGGGCGCGCCATCGCGAGAAACTGCGCGTTCACAAACTGCTTGTTCCCCGGGCGATTGTCGATGTGGACGGTCACGATGTCCGCCCGCTTCATGAGCTCCGGGAGCTTGACGGGGATCGCCCCGTAGCGTTTCTCCGGCGAAATTCGCACGAGGTCGTGGTACAGCACTTCCATGCCGTACCCCGCCGCGATCCTCGCCACGCGCCGGCCCACCCGGCCTAAGCCCAGAATGCCCAGCGTCAGCTCGCTGAACTGCGCGGGCGCCTCCAGCTCGCGCCGCAGCTGGTTCCAGCGCTCCGGTGTGATGTGCGAATCCAGAAACAGCCGTGGCCGCAGCGCGTCGTGCAGCAGCGCAAAGACATACTCCGCCACCGCCACCGAGTTGGCGTCCGGCGTGTGCACCACCTCGATGCCCCGCCGGCGGCACTCCACCACATCGATGCGTTCCAGCGCCACCCCCGCCCGGGCTACACACCGCAGCTTCGGAGCCTTATCCAGAAACGCCGCATCGACCCGCGTGTACGTCCGGACGATGATCCCCTCGGCCTTGGCAAGCTGTTCGTCAAACTCCGGCTTGCTGAAGTGACACGCGACCAGGTCGCACGACTCGCGCAGCCACGCTGCAGCCGCGGCATCCAGGTCTTCGGTCTGAAGGACAAACGGGCGATTCATCGCGGGGCAACGGTAGGCGTTTGACAGCCCGCTTCAGCCATGAAAGTTCATGAAAAACGCCCCGGCATCGGGGCCGGGGCGGATGGTTGCATGACGCGACGCACGTCGCGTGATTAGCGGGCGGGACTCGAAGGCGGCGTCGGTTTCGCCGCCGGCGTCGCGGGTTCGTCCTTGGTCAGCATGCTGTCCAGCATGGTGCTCATCAGGGCGTTGCCCGCGTTCCCGCCGTGCTCGCCGCCCCCGGTCATCAGGATTCGCGGGGTGATCTGAATGTTCCTTTCGCCCACGATCTTGAGCATCTCGATCATCGCGGCGTTGCTCTTGCCGATCTGCAGCGCGATCTTCTCGTACGCCTGCGCCTGAGCTTCGGCCTTCAGGAGGGTTGATTCCGCCTCGGCCTTCGCCTCGACGATCTTCTGCTTCTGGGCCTCCTCCGCGATTTTCACCGAGTAGGTCGCGGTGGCGAGCTTCTTCTCTTCGTCGGATTCCTGCGTTGTGCGGGCGAGCTGCTTCTTCTGCTCGGCGGCCCGCTGCTGCTCCTGGAACGTCTGCTGCTCCTGCTTGGCGATTTCGCGATCGGTTTGTGTTTTGAGCAACGCGCCGAGGCTCTGCTCATCCCCCACGTTGCCGATGCGAACGGCCGTCACGGTGACGCCGAAGCGCGACATCTGCTCGGCGAGCGACTTGAGGCTCTGGCTCTCCTGCTGCGAGCGTTGCTGCACGTAGTCGAGCGCTTTCACGTTTTCAGCATGGTTGCGGAAGATGGCGCGGACGGCGCTGTTGAGGGCGTTGCGGAAGCGCGGGCCCTCATCATCGCCCAGCTTGGCCGCCACGATCGGGGCGTGATCCGGCTCGATGACGTACTCGACGCGCACGTCCACCGGGAAAGTGAAGCCGTCGCTGGTGCGAACCGTGATGCCGCGTTCTTCGGTCATCGGGTCGTGCGCTGCCACCACGCCCCCGCCCTTGGGGTTGCGCTGGTCGACACCTTCCGAGTAGGCCGGATTCGTCGCGGCCGACACCGTGTAGTGCGCGATCATCTGCGTGGTCCAGATCTCCGTCACCGCGTAGGCGTCGGTGTTCAGCGGGTACTTGCCGGGGGGCAGCACCTTGGCTCGCACGCCCATCTCGTTGTCGTTCGCGAGCCGCAGCTGCGCGCTGGTGCTGTTCTCATCCACCTTGCCCTCAACCAGCGCGCCCATTTCTCCCTTGACCGCGATTGTGGGCGGCTCGCCGTAGTTCGCTTTCAAAACCGCCACTTCGCCGGGCGCGACTTCGGTCTGCTGTGCCACCTTCACTTTGTAGAGCTCGGTGTTGATGCGGTACTTTCCGGGCGTCAGCACGGTGGCCTGCTTGCCCTTGCGCCCCTGCCCGGTTGTCAGAAAGTACTTCGCGTCCAGCATCTTCTGCACTTCATCAGGCTTCCAGTCCGGCGCGAAGAGCTGCCCCTCGCCCAGCGGAATGCCGTCGGCAGTTTCGATAAGCGCGAGCTCGTCGCTGCGAACTTCGACCAGCGGCACGGTCTTCACCGTGTACAGCACCGGCCAGTAGAACAGGTGATACCCCGGCGAGAGGACGTCCGCCTGCACGCCCTTTTCGCCATTGGTCGCAATGATTTTGCCCCCGGCCAGGTTGCCCCCCAGCGCGTTGCGAGTCACGATGCCCACTTCATTCGAGCCGACGTTCACGACGCTCCCGAGCAGGAAGAACGCGAAAAACACCGTGATGGCCAGCAGCGCGCCTGCGGCCCGCGCTGGCCCGGCGAGCAACTTGATCGAGGCGCCCAGGATCAGGACCGCCGCCACCAGCCCCAGAAAAACCATTCCGATCGACATATTGAGCTCCCCCTTCGCGGCCGCCTTCAACGGGCTCCGGCACCCCCAAAGTGCCCGGCTGTTCGGCTTCCGCTCGCGAGTGTATTAGAGTTTTCGGGGCCTCGCTTTCGTTTGGTGCGTACACGCTCCAAACAACCGTGGTTCATTCGGGGCAGCTCGGGCTGTTGGGCTTCGTGCGGCATCGCGTCGTGCGGGTTCTACGATTGGCCCCCCGGCGGCACGCGGCCGCCCGGTTTTCTTCGCAGGAGTGTGCCCATGTCTTGGCTACGTGTCGAACAAGCGTTCAAAGCCCCCGTCGGTACCCCCGTCACCATCAAGGGCTGGGTGCGCACCAATCGCGACAGCAAGGCCGACGGCGGGCTGTGCTTCCTCGCCGTCAGCGACGGCTCATGCTTTGACCCCATCCAGTGCGTGGTGAAGGCGCAAGGCGAAGGCACCGCGGCGATCTACGAAGACGTCAAGCGTCTCAGCACCGGTTGCTCGGTGGAGGTCGATGGCGTGCTGGTGGCGAGCCAGGGCAAGGGTCAATCGGTAGAGGTGCTCGCCGACCAAGTGCGCATCATCGGCTGGGTCGAGAACCCCGACACGTACCCGGTGAGCAACAAGCGCCACACGTTTGAGTATCTGCGCGATGTGGCGCACTTGCGAGTGCGCACCAACACGTTTGGTGCCGTGGCCCGCGTGCGGCACTGCTTGGCAATGGCGATTCATCGTTACTTCCACGAACACGGGTTCTTCTATGTGCACACGCCGATCATCACCGCCAGCGACTGTGAGGGCGCGGGGCAGATGTTCAGGGTGAGCACGCTGGACATGATGAATGTGCCCCGCCAGGAGGTGGGGCAAGGCACTAGGCACCAGGCATCAGGCACCAGTGAGAGCGCCCGCCACGGCACGCCCTCCCCTGGTGCCCAGTCCCTAGTGCCTACTGCCTCTCCTGTGGATTTCACCCACGACTTCTTCGGCAAGGAAGCCCACCTCACCGTCAGCGGCCAGCTCAACGTCGAAACCTACTGCATGGCCCTCTCCCGCGTCTACACCTTCGGCCCCACCTTCCGTGCCGAAAACTCCAACACCTCCCGCCACCTCGCCGAGTTCTGGATGATCGAGCCCGAGATCGCCTTCGCCGACCTCGCCGCCGACGCTGCGCTCGCCGAGAACATGCTCAAGTACCTCTTCGCCACCGTCCTCGCGGAACGCGCCGACGACATGGCGTTCTTTGAGGAGCGCATCCAGAAGGGGACCATCGCGAATCTCAAGGCGATCGTCGAGAAGCCCTTCCTGCGGGTGACGTACACCGAGGGCGTGCGCGTGCTCGAGGAGGCAATCAAGAAAGGCCACAAGTTTGAGTATCCGGTGCAGTGGGGGAAGGATTTACAGAGCGAGCACGAGCGATTCCTCACCGAGGAGCACTACAAGCAGCCGGTGATTTTGACGAACTACCCGAAGGGGATCAAGGCGTTTTACATGCGGCTGGATGACGGGTGCGAGAAGGGGCGCGAAACGGTGAGCGCGATGGACGTGCTGGTGCCCGGCATCGGCGAGATCATCGGCGGCAGCCAGCGCGAGGAGAGGCTCGATCGGCTCGACGCGCGGATTGCCGAGATGGATTTGCCAGCGAAGGAGTACTGGTGGTATCGCGATTTGCGGCGATATGGAACGGTGCCGCACGCGGGGTTTGGGCTGGGGTTCGAGCGGCTCGTCCAGTTTGTGACGGGAATGCAGAACATTCGAGATGTGATTCCGTTTCCAAGGGCGCCGAAGCAGGCGGAGTTTTAGTCGCGGCGGTGAATCCGCACACGCCGCGGCCTCGAACCAACGTCCATGCCCACACTTCCCAACTTCGCGTACCTGGCTTCTTTCGCGTTGGCCCTCTGCCACTTCTCGGCGAGCGGGCAGGTTGTCCCGGCTGGGCCGGGGGCGGCTCCGGCGGCGTCGGATGGCGCCCGCGATGAGAAGCCTGCGCCGGTGCCGGCTCTGGACGTGGTGCCCGCGTCCGGAACTTCGGCGCGAGTGGAGGGTGACCCCGCGGTGCGTGCAACACTGAACAAAGAGGGGCACTATGAGATTGCCGGGACGCAGTTTCGCCAGTCGGCGCCGCTGCCGGATGGGTACCCCGCGCCGACGCCGCCGGGGATGATGGAGATCAAGTCGTACCCGAGCGTGCGGCGTGCGGAGATCGACTCGCGCGGTCCGGCGGGCTTGGCGATGAATGCGTCGTTCTTTCCGTTGTTTAATCACATCAAGGGGCGCGGCATTCCTATGACGGCCCCGGTTGAGGTGGACATCGTTCGCGATGCGGATGCGAAGGCGACGCAGTTGCCGCAGGATGGAACAGGCAAGTGGAAGATGAGCTTTTTGTATCGCACGGCCAAACTCGGGGAGACCGGCAAGGACGGGAAGGTGGTGGTGGCGGACGCCAAGCCGGTGACGGTAATTTCCTGTGCGATCGACACGTGGTTTACGGAGAAAGCCGCGCAGGGCGCGCTGGACCGGATTGAGAAGTGGATGGATGCGCAGACGCGGTGGGAGATTGCGGGTCAACCCCGTGCGCTGAACTACTCCGGGCCGGGTGACATGCCTTGGACGGAGATTCAGATTCCCGTGAGGCTGCGCGCGGCGGCCCCGGAGGTGCCTCCGGCACAGACTCCGGCAGAGGCGCCGGCCAAGCCTGCGAAGTGAATCTTGCCAGATCGACGCAGAAGTGGAGATGCGACCACGCCGGCCGCGATGGGTCGGTGGGCTTTGCTTGGGTTCCGCTTCCGTTGGGCGCGTGGCTGGTCTTCCCCTCTTGGGCGCTGGTGAGGCGCTCAAGAGGGATCGTTGGGCACGGCATCAACGGCGATGGTGGGCGGAACCTTTGGCCGACGCCTGGGGAACTTTGGTCGTCACCGTGTTCGCGTGCGCGATGGAGGCGAGGGCGTTTCCGGTGGGCGGGCCCGAAGACGGAGCCTCTGTTGGTCGCGGCGAGTGAAGGGAGTGAAGGACACGGGCGGGACGCCTGTGCCACTAGATGAGGTAGAGAGAAAAGCCGCGATGGTTCCCCGACTGAGCACGCGAGCGTGTGACTGCCCACACACCGCTTCGGCGCTGCGTGCTTCTCGCGGGGACTGAAGCGGGGGAGACCAGCCTGAGTTCGTCGCTCAGCCTTGAGATGCCCGCTTCGGTTTGCCCGTGAGGAGACGCAGTGCTTCTACCTAGAGG
>JBAZUW010000212.1:3764-6258 GCA_041661205.1 Phycisphaerales bacterium | reverse complement strand
AGCTGATGAACACGCTGGACGCGGCGGGCCTGGATGGGGCGCGCATCATCGTGGCGAGCGACGAGCACCCTAAGGAGATCACCAAGCTGTCGGACCGGCTGGTGTCGCGGTTCATGGCGGGGGCGGTGGTGAAGATCGAGCCGCCGGATGCGGAGCTTCGGGGGCGGCTGATTCGCCACTTGGCTCAGAAGCGGGGGTTGCCGCTGGACGACGAGGCGGCGACGCTGCTGGCGGAGCGAAGCAGTCGCTCGGCGGGGGCGATGAGCGGCTTTGGCGGGAGTGTCCGCGAGATGGAGGGCCTGCTGAATCAGGTCGACGCGGTGCACCGGCTGCTGCCTGAATATGGATTGGGCTCGGGGACGATCAGCGTGCCGCTGGTGCGCAAGGCGCTGGGGATTGACCAGCAGCAGGAAACGCCGGTGCCGACGATGCGGGTGAGGCGGCCGATGAACGCCGAGGCCATTGTGGCCGAGGTGTGCCGCGAACTGGCGGTGGATTTGAACGACTTCATGGGTAAGGGGCGGCACAAGCGCGTGGTGCTGGCGAGGTCGCTGGTGGCGAGCCTCAGCCGGCGGCTGACGACGATGAGCTTTCCGGAGATAGCCCGCTCGATGGGGCGGAGCAATCACTCGACGATCATCACGGCGCAGAAGCGGATCGATCGGCAGATCACCGATGACGTGGGGCGGCCGCTGAGCGCCGAGCTGGCGGCCGGGCACGCGGGGCGCACGCTTCGCGAACTGAACGATCACTTGTTCAGGACGCTGCAGCGCGGGTGAGCCCAGGCTCGTGGATTTGAGCCTGGTGAGATGGCAAAGGAAAAACGGCGCTGCGTGATGCAGCGCCCTTTTTAGTTTGATCTGCGAATCGAGGAGTGATTACTTCGGGGGCTTGGGGGCCGGGGCGGTGTTGCCGCCTCCGGGGTTCTTGCCGGGGTTGCTGTTGACGAGTGTTCCGTTGCCGGCGACGGCGGTGATGTCCTGGGTGGCGAAGCCATCGAGGGTGGAGTTGGCGGTGTCGACTCCCAAGCTGACGTAGCGGCGGCCGCCGGAGGAGACCACGCGGGTTTCGGATTGAGGCCACCAGGAGTAGCCATCGACGCCGCGATGCATGTAGTCGGGGGCGTTGACGATGAGGGAGCCCTGGAAGGCGCGGATGGAGCCGCCGTCGCCGCCCTGCTCGACCCACTGATCGGGCTCGACGAGGGAGGTGATGATGGTGACGAGCTCGTTGGTCTTATCTTCGTCGGACCTGCGGTTGGTGTTGTTGTTGTTGGCGTCCTTGAAGGGGCTTCGGCCGCCGCCGCCGCCACGCTGAGAGGCGGACTGGAGGACCTGCTGGAGGTCGAACTCGGGGGCGTTGGTGTGGTTGGGGACTTCGAGGATGAGGTCCTTGATGGGGTAGAGCTGGACGCGCTTGAACTTGTTGAGGCGGTCCTTGGTGCCGACCTGCATGGTGCCGCTGGGGGACATCTGCCAGGTGGCGGCGCTGGAGCCGGTGTGCTCGGTGGTGGCTTTTTCGAGGACTCGCTCGAGGAGGGTGAGGCCGGAGACCTTGTCGGCCTTCATGGTGACGGTGATTTCTTTGTCCAGGCCGCTGGTGTTGCGGTCGTCGAGCCACATGACCTCGATGTCGGCCTGGGTGACTTCCTGGATGAACTTCATGACGTCTTCGAGGCGGGTGTCGGTGAACTCGATGGAGATGGGACGCATGAACTTGAGCATGGTGTCGCGCTGCGGGTTGCCGCTGGTGACGACCGCGGGCGTACCGAGGGCGGGGGCGACACGGGGAGCCTGGGCCAAGGCAAGACCGGCCCCGGCCCCCACCGTCAGGGCGGCGACGAAGATCATCCGAGAGTTCTTGCTGTTCGAGTTCATGCCGAATCCTTTCCAATCGAGGTGTGCGGTCCGCTGTCCCTGGCCTGTGAGCTGCCTCGAGCCGTTTGCCCTTTAGGTCCCCTGCCACGTGTGTGGCAAGGTTGGGCCTCATTGCTTTCGACTTGACGGGTCCGGGCACATGCGAAACTGCTGTCACCAACGCAAACTTGATCGCATGTTCTAACAGAACCATCGTATCCTGCGAGGCCCATCTGCATGCAAGTCCGCCGCTGAAAGGCTCTTTGCTCGCTCCGGCCGCTGGTTTCGACTCTGATACCGGCGGGGAGTTCCCAAAGATGCGGCAAAACTTGGTTGAAAAAGCGGGTAGGCTGGCGTTTGGGTGTTGCGCGTTGCAGGAGCCGAGAATGTCGAAGTGTCAACTGACCGCATATCCCGTGAGTTCCACTCGGGGGTGGAGCATCGAGCCGGCATCGCCGCGGCGGGAGTGGATGGACCAGACGACGGACAAGTTTGCATATCGGTGCTTGCCGCTGACGATGGCGAACCAGGCGGGGTGGGTGGTGAACTGCCCGCTGGCGTTTGCCGCGACGTGGAACGGGAAGCACGAGACGGCGAGCGTGATGGTGCGATTCCTGGAAGAGGAAGGGGAAAACAAG
>JBAZUW010000212.1:0-3754 GCA_041661205.1 Phycisphaerales bacterium | reverse complement strand
TCAGCGGGCACTTCGGGCACGGGGTGGTGACGTTCACGCTGCCGTGGCTTTTTCGCACGAGCGCGGGGTATGGGTTGTGGGTGCGGGGGCCCAGCAACCTGCCCAAGGACGGATTGGTGGCGCTGGACGGGGTGGTGGAGACGGATTGGGCGCCGTACACGTTCACGATGAACTGGCGGTTCACGCGGCGGAACACGGAGGTGTTCTTTCGCAAGGGGGAGCCGATGTGCATGCTGGTGCCGATGCCGCTGGCGTTGCCCGAAGAAGTGGAGCCGCGGTTTTCGACGCTGGAGGCGGACCCGGTGCTGAAGGCGGACTACGCGGCGTTCATTCAGCGGCGCGCGGCGAACATCGCGAGCCTGAAGGCGGGGGGCCCGTCGGCGTGGTCGATGGACTACATGCGTGGGCACCGGCCGGACGGCACGGAGGTGACAGAGCACCGGCGCGGGTTCAGGGTTGGGGAATTCGGGGCTGGTCCGCCGCGATAGTTTGAGGACGGTGTGTCATCGAGCGCGAGGCCAATCGGGTAGGATCTGCGAGATCGGGAGGAGAATCGCGTGGGCACGATGACGGACGGCACAACATCGGCTGAGCGAATCGCGGCGGAGGCCGGGTTGCTGGCGCGACTGCGAGCGGGTGAGGACGCGGCCTTTGCGGAGCTGGTCCGGACCCACTCGGGGCGCATGCTTGTGGTGGCGAGGCGCATCGTGGGGTCGGAGACCGACGCCGAGGATGTGGTGCAGGAGGCCTTTGTCTCGGCCTTCAAGAACATGGCAAAGTTTGATGGTCGCTCGACGCTGGGGACGTGGCTGCACCGTATTGCGGTGAATGCGGCGTTGATGAAGCGCCGGCGTGCGAGGTCGCGTCCGGAAACCTCGATCGACGCGATGCTCCCCCAGTTTGACAATGGCTTTCACAAGGAGCGCCCGGAGCCGTTCGAATCTGTCACAAATACCCCCGGTGGAGGCATCCTAGATCGTGAGACGATTCTTGCGGCTCTGGATGAGTTGCCGGATGAGTTCCGTGAAGTCGTGGTGCTTCGCGATATTGAGGGTTTGGATAGTAAAGCCGCGGGTGAGTCGCTGGGGATAAGAGATAGCTTGGTGCGCCAGCGGCTGCACCGGGCGCGGCAGGCATTGATGAAGTTGCTGGAGCAACGGATGAAAGGGAGTCAGTCATGACGACAACTCCGGCGGGAACATGCGGGGGAGGGGCGCGGCCTGAGATCTCGTGTCAGGCGTGTGTCGACTTCATTCTGGATTATCTGGAGGGCGTGTTGCCGCCGGATCAGAAGGCGAAGTTCGAGCGGCATTTGAACATGTGTCCCAACTGCGTGACGTACATGGACAACTACAAGACGACGGCGCAGCTGGCCCGCGCGGTGGGTGCGCCCCCGGAAGCGCCGGCACCGGTGCCAGCCGCACTAGTGGATGCCATTCTAAAGGCACGCAAGCACGCCCACGAGTGAGCCGGCGCGATGGTTCGCGATTGCGGCGCGGGGCCGTGCTGAATAGACCTCAATATCCCCAGTAGGTCGTACGGTAATCGGTGCCTGAGCGGTGCTCCGGCCGGAAGTAGATCTGCTCGTTGCTGTTGGTGTTGCGTAGATAGAGATAGAAGGGGCGATAGAGGTTGGCGCGAGCCGGAGGCGCGAAGGCTTCCTGGTCGTACGCGGTCTCGGGGGCCCGAAGCGCGATGCGATCGTCGTTGCGGGTGAGCTCCGGGCCCGGCGGGAGCGCTGACGCGACCACGACGGGACCAGAGAAAACCACGCTGGCAGTGGCACCGCTGTTTCCGGCGAAGACGCCTGACGCATGTCGTGGCACGGCGGTCTGGCAGGCGCCCAGGAGGAGCGCAGGGCCGAGAAGCAGCAGGGCGCGGGAACCCCGGCGAAGAAGACGGTTCGTTTCTGTGGTTTTTGTGAGCATGACGAAAGACCAGTGTCAAACGCCGTGCCGGGCTGGCACAGCGATTGGCGGGGGCTGGCGGTCCATCGCCTGGGGGACTTGATGCGTCCGGGCAACATCCGGTGTTGCTCAACGCCGACTTGGCCGATCGGGGCGGCCGACAGTCGCCAATACCCCGGGCAGGAGTCGAACCTGCGACCTCAGCTTTAGGAAAGCCGTGCTCTATCCAACTGAGCTACCGGGGCTCGGTTTAAGGATATGCCTTAAACGAAGCAACGCCCCGGGGGCCGACCGGGCTGGGTTCGGCGAGTGGGGCCGAAGGGCAGGTCGGAGGGTTCCCGGAGCGTTGGGTGAGTTCGGGCGAGCAATCAGGAGACCCGGCGGGAACCGCCGGGCCACCCAGGTACGTCAGTCAACACGGACATTGTCCCACTGGATCATGCGGCGGCCGCCCGGGGTCTTCAGGTGCAGGCACACGCGGGCGTCGCTGTCGCAGCCCCAGTTTGGGCCAGCGGCGACGCGGAAGGAAGACTGACGCGGGTCGCATGCGTCGCGGTCCATGTCGGTGCGCCACCAGCGGCGATCGCTCTTGACGGCGAGCGAAGCGGAGAAGATGGGGGGCAGCTCGCACCCCCGTTCGCCCTTGACGGAAGCCTTGACATTCCAGCGCCCGCACTCGTCACGCCAGATGATGGCGGAGATCTTGACGTCGTGCCCGTCGAGGATGGTGCGGGTTTCGAGCTGGGTGTAGTGCGGGACGAAGACGGGAGGGGGTGCGGGCCGGTGAGGGCGCTGGATGCGGGGCGGGTCGTAGCGGGGCAGCTCGATGTGGGGCGGGGTGTAGCGAGGGGGGCGGTAGGAGGGCACGCCGCCCACGCGGAGCGCCACCTGGCCTGGGCCGGGGAGTGTCGCGGCGGCCGTGATGATGGCCGGGGCGCTGTGCTGCTCGCGAACGTCAGTAGGAAGGGCGATCGCGTGGGAAGCGAGCGAGAGAAAACCCAGCGACGCCATTGCGCCGTGCCGCCACATGTGAAACTCCTTTGCGTTGTGTTCGACCTTGGCCCTGTGTCCGGCCTCCGTAGCCGGGATTTCACGGGGAAGCGTGAACTACCAAAGTGAGACGCGGGAGACGCGAAGTGGTTCCCGGATGGGGCGGGACGGTCGCGCGGGGGAGGTCGGGGGAGGGGTTTGGCGTCCCGGGCGCACAATCGCGGCCCGGTTTCAAGTATTGTGCGGGCATGGAGTCATGGACGAGAGGTGTCAGATCATGGGAGCGGACCAGCGTGAAACTCATTGTGCTGTCGTTGGTGGTGGCGTCGGGCGCGAGGGCGGCGCTGGGGCAGGGGCTGGATTTGAGCCGGGCGTACGCGGCGGAGCTGCGGGCGGATGCAGCGGCGCGCACCAGCGAGCTGGACGGTTCTGACTGCGGGCATGACGGGAAGCGGTTTGTGCTCAGCGACGGGGGGAACAACACGCTGTACTTCGGGGGGCTGGTTCAGGCGCGCTGGTATGGCAACTTTCGTGATGTGCCGGGGCCGAGCAACGACTTTACCGAGGGTTTTTCGCTGCGGCGGACCCGGTTTGATTTTTCAGGGACGATTCTCGACAAGCGTTTCAGCTACGACCTGAGGTTTGAGTCTGACCGTGGGACGGGAAACTACAGGCCCCTGGAGGCGTTTGGGCGGTACAACATCACCAACGAGGTGTATGTGCGATTCGGGCAGTTCAAGCTGCCACTCAATCGAGAAGAGATTCTGTCGACCAGCGCGCAGCTGGCGATTGACCGTTCCGTGACGGACGCAGCGTTCGCGGAGTCGTACTCGGAAGGTGCGGAGGTGGGGTATCAG
>JBAZUW010000211.1:0-6285 GCA_041661205.1 Phycisphaerales bacterium | reverse complement strand
GCGATGTCCTCTTCGTTGGGAATGAGCCGGGCGCCGAACGACTCCTGCCCGTGTACCTGGAAGCTCAACTCATGCACGAGCCCGCCCCCGGCCTCGCCATCGGCGCGGAACAGCGGGTCAAGAAAGAATGAGTGCGAGGCGTCGAGGCGCAGGATCGCGAAGTCGTCGTCGGCGTTGCTGCGGCCAAGCGCGTCAATGGTGCTGGCATCGGTCGCGACGCCGGGAATGTTGAACGAGGCGGTGAGCTGGGCGTCGGTGCGCGAGGCGTCGCGATGGCGTTCCAGGCGAATGGCGACATCGGGCTCGAAGAACTGGTTGTGGCCGGAGACGAAGGCCGCGTCGTTGGTGACGCGCAGGTTCTTGTACCTGACGCCCGCCAGCAGATCCAGGAAGAGATCACGCTCCTGGAAAAAGTTCCAGATGACGTGCGCACCCAAGTCCCACCCTTCGCCCCGGAAGTTCACATCCTGCTGGCCGAGGTCTGACGCGCGATAGCTGTACCACGAGCCATCGAGCTTCCAGCGCACGCGGTCGAGCACTTCGATGGGCCGCTCGTAGGACGCGGCGATCGAATGCACCTCGCTGAAGTTCGCGGTCTGGTAGTCGATGGTCAGCACATCGTCGGCGTTGGTGAGGTTGTTGTGCACAAAGCCAAAGTGCTCGCGCCAGTGGCTGGTGCTGGCTGAGCCGTTGTTCGAGACCTGCGCAAAGAGGAGCCAAGGGCGGTTCTCAGTGACGACGTAGTTGAGTTGCACGTCGCCCGGCGTTTCGCCCGGCGTCGCGACCGACACGTCCACGCGCCGGCCGGGCTGCCGATTCAGCCGAAAGGTGTAGTTGTCGATCGCGTCTTGCGCGATGATGTCGCTGCCCGGGGGGCCATCGCTGGTTGCCTTCACCGGGGAGAAGTCACGAATCCACTGGTGCTTCGGGTTGTCGATGAGTTGGTCGGTCTCGGCATCGAAGCGGTCGCCCACCGCCGACGTCTGAACTTTGGTCACCACCCCGAGCGTCACGAGCAGCGTGAGCGAGGTATCGCCGGCGGCACGCGTATCGACCACGTTCCCGCCCTCGACGCGAAACTGCGAAGGGTCGGGCGTGACGTACACGCCGACGTAGCCCATGCTCTTGAGGCGTCGCAGCAGCGCGGGGGCGAGGGTGGCGAGGCCCTGATCGGTGAGGCGGATGTTGCCTCGGGTCGCGAACTCGCCGAGAGTGATCTGCGTGGCGTGCCCGCTGTCATCATCCGGCCCAAACCCGTCGCCGACCGGCGAGAGGGTCACAGGCACATCCATGAGCGCGTACCCCGCAGGGTTGGCCGGGTTGTCGCGCACAAAGTGGACCTGGATACTCGACACGGGGAACGACGCGGGCGTCGCGCTGCTCGCGGCCTGCGATGGCGAAGTTTCCTGCCCGATAACCGGAAAAGCGCTGCCGGTTACAAGCATAATCCACGCCAATCGGCGCATTGTGGTGCGAGTGTCCATTCGCAGTTCGTTCCTCATTCCTGAATACGCGGCCATGTCCGAAAACCCGCTTCGAGCATATCGGACGCCAGCACGGTTAGGCAATCACCTCCATCAATATTCAGTACGGCGATTCCGTCAGAACGATTCGACCAAACGGCCATAGCTGCACAGAACCACTGCTACTTCACCACACTCCGATACGTTGACTGGGGGCCCTTGGGTGCCGCGTCGATGGATTCGGCGACACTTCGAGGGGACTGAACATGCGAACCGACTCCGTACTTCGGGCAACTCTGGCGATTGGTGTGCTTACCGGCGTTGCGCTGCAAGGGGGATGTGCAGGCGCGAAACCCCAGGCGAACATGAGCGTGATGCGCCCGCAGCGCGAGGCGGCCCCGCTCTTGACGCTGGGCGCTGGCGACGCGCTGGGCCAGCAGATCTACATGAACGACCTGGTCCTCGCCTCGCGGGGTGTCAAGGGTGCCATGCCCGACTACCTGACCGCCAAGCCCGGCTTCGCGCCCGCGGCCATCGCCACCGTGCCCGGCACCGAGCGCTTGCCCGGCGAGTAGCTACGTCCGGCGGCACGGGCAGAGTCCGGCAACAATGCCGGACATGGCTCACCTTGAAACGACCGAGAGTTTTGCACGCTCGCTGGATGCCGCCGACGAACTGGCGGGGTTCCGCGAGCGGTTTTGTTTTCCGCATGGGCCAAAGGGCCACGGCGAAGGTTTGTACTTCGTCGGCAACTCGCTGGGGCTGATGCCCAGGGCGACGCGGGCGGCCCTCATGCAGGAGCTGGACGACTGGGCAAAGTTCGCCGTCGAGGGACACTTTCACGCCAAGCACCCCTGGCTTCCCTACCACGAAGAGGTCCGGGGCGGGCTCGCTCGCCTCGTCGGCGCCAGCGAGCGCGAGGTCGTCGCGATGAACTCGCTCACGACCAACCTCCACCTCCTGATGGTCAGCTTCTATCGCCCCACCCGCGAGCGGTTCAAGATCATCATCGAGGACGCGGCCTTCCCCAGCGACTCCTACGCCGTGCAGAGTCAGGCAAGCTTTCATGCGAACGCCGCAGGGTTTGAAGCCTCGCAAGCCATCGTGCGCCTGTCACCCCGCGAAGGTGAACACACCCTGCGCACCGCCGACGTGCTCGAACGCATCGATCGCGAGGCGGCCAGCACGGCCTTGCTGCTCTTGGGGGGCGTGAACTATCTCAGCGGCCAGTGCATGGACATGGCGACCATCACGGCGTTTGCAAAGCAGCGCGGCGTGGTGGTCGGGTGGGATTTGGCGCACGCCGCGGGCAATGTGGTGCTGAAGCTGCACGACTGGGGGGCCGATTTCGCCGCGTGGTGCTCGTACAAGTACCTCAACAGCGGGCCCGGCGCAGTAGCAGGCGCGTTTGTGCACGAGCGACATTTGGGAGACCAATCTCTGCCGCGCTTTGCAGGCTGGTGGGGCAACGACCCGGCAACGCGCTTCAAGATGGGCCCGGACTTCGTGCCGGTGGCGAGCGCGGACGCGTGGCAACTGAGCAACCCGCCCGTGCTCGCGCTCGCCCCGCTGCGCGAGAGCCTGGCGATCTTCGATGAGGCAACCTTGCCCCGCCTGCGACACAAGAGCGAGCAACTCACGGCGTACCTTGCGTGGATGCTCGAAAAGCTCGCACCGCGTATAAAGGTGCTGACGCCGCCCACGGCCGCCGACCGCGGGTGCCAGCTCTCACTGGTATTGCCAGGCGACGCCCGGGCCACACACGCCGCCCTGAGCGCCCAAGGCGTGATGACGGATTTCAGAGAGCCGAACGTGGTGCGGGTGGCGCCGGTGCCGCTGTACAACCGGTTTCACGATGCGTGGAGGTTGGCGGCGGTGCTGGGGGAGTTAGCGAAGTAGTTTTCTTGGTAGGTCGGCTCTCCGAGCCGACTCACGGGCTGGAAGCCCGTGCCACGAAGCAAGGAACCGGGCGTGCCGACCAACAAACCACACAACGTCATCATCATCGGGGCCGGCCTCGCGGGCTGCTTGCTAGCCATGTACCTCGCCCAGCGCGGGCACAAGGTGAAGGTGTACGAACGCCGCCCCGATCCGCGGGCGAAGGGCTACATCGGCGGACGCTCCATCAACCTCGCGCTTTCGGCGCGCGGGCTGTGGGGTTTGGCCGGCGCGGGGCTGGACAAGTCCGTACTCACGCACGACGCCATCGCGATGCCTGGACGCATGCTCCACGACGCTCGCGGCCAGACCAGCTTTCACCCCTACAGCAAGAACTCGACCGACGCTATCAACTCCGTCTCTCGCGGCGGGCTGAATCTGAGCCTGCTCACGCACGCCGCGGCCTTGCCCGGCGTCGAGTTCTTCTTTGACTACGCGTGCACCGATGTCGACCTCGACACGCCTGCGGCAAAGCTCACGACCCCGGACGGGCGGGAGATCGTCGAACGCGCCGACGTGGTGCTCGGCGCCGACGGCGCGTTCAGCCCCATTCGCGGCCGCCTCCAAAAGACCGATCGATTCGAGTATTCACAGACCTATCTGCGGCACGGCTACAAGGAACTGCACGTTCCGCCGCTGGGTACCCCCTCTCTCCGAGAGGGGCGCTTCGCCATGGAGCTCCACGCTCTCCACATCTGGCCGCGCGGCGGCTCGATGATGATCGCCCTGCCCAACCTGGACAAGAGCTTTACATGCACGCTCTTCTGGCCGTACGAAGGCGAGCACTCATTCGAACAGGTCACGCCCGCGAACGCTGTGGAGTTCTTCAAGCAGCACTACCCCGACGCTGTGCCGCTGATGCCGACGCTGGAGCATGACTTTCGCGTCAACCCCGTCGGCTCCCTCGTCACCGTGCGGTGTTGGCCCTGGCAGCACGCGGGCAAGGTCGCGATTTTGGGCGACGCGGCGCACGCCATCGTCCCGTTTTATGGCCAGGGGATGAACTGCGCGTTCGAAGACGTGCGCGTGCTGTGCAAGCTGCTGGATGACACGCAGGGCGACTTCGCGGCTGTGCTCCCGGAGTTCGAGCGCCGGCGCAAACCGAACGCGGATGCCATCGCCGAGCTCGCGGTGGACAACTTCGTCGAGATGCGCGACCTTGCCGCCCGCCCTGATTTCCAGTATCGCAAACGCATCGAGCGGGCACTGCACGAGGCCTTTCCCGATGCCATGACGCCCCAGTATAACCTGGTGAGCTTCTCAACCGTGCCTTATACCGACGCACAAGCGCAAGGTCGCCGGCTGGACAAGGTGTATCGCGATGTGGCGAGCGTGGTCCACGCGGATGAGAAACTCGACAGCGCCGAGTGGACGCGCCGCGTCATCGAAGCGGGCAAAGCCGCGTTCGAACGTCAATCGCAGCACGAGCGCCCACTGATCGACATCACGCCCACCATCACGCCGACCATGAACGTGTGGCCAGGCGACACGCCGATCTCGCGCGAAATAGTGTGCGAGCTCGAGAAGGGCGCGACGGTCACGCTCTCGGCCCTGCGAGCCACCGTTCACCTGGGAGCGCACGCCGACGGGCCGAATCACTATGGCGTCGGAGCCGGCAGCGTCGGCGAGCAGTCACTGCGGCACTACGTCGGCCCGGTGCATGTGCTGGATGCGCCCGTCGCCCGCGGCTCGCGCGTAGGCGTCGCAGACATCGTCGGCGGCGTGGCGCAGGTCCATCACCCGCGCGTGCTCATCCGCACCGGCACCTTCCCGAGCTTTGAAGCATGGAACGAGGATTTCGCCGGGCTGGAGCCCTCGCTCATCGACGCGCTCGCGGACCGCGGGGTCATCACCATCGGCGTGGATACCCCGAGCGTGGACACCCAGAACAGCAAAGACCTGCCGGCGCACAAGGCGATTCTGCGCCATGGCATCGCGATTCTCGAGGGCATGTCGCTGGCGGGGGTGTCGCCGGGGGAGTACGAACTCATTGCGCTGCCGCTGAAGCTCATGGAGTTTGACGCGAGCCCGGTGCGGGCGGTGCTGAGGCGGCTGGGGGGATCTCACACGTGAGTCGGGCGCGACGTGTCGATCACAGTGGTGGCCGCGACGTGTCGAGTCCAACCCAGAAATCGAGTTCACGAAGCACGTATTCCGCCGTTGCCCGCGTCATGGACGCGAAGGATTGCGAACCGCGATCCCTCGCGCCGACAACGCCCTCATTCGTGAGCCAAAAACCGCCACTCGTTCGCTTATCTTCGGAGTAAGACACCCATTGTCCAACCAACTCGGGGTTCGCTTCAATGAGTTGGATGAGGTCAATCGCCGAGAAATGAGGCCGGAGTCTCGCGTAGTCTGCGCGGGCGAGAGCCTCTCGCAGAGAGATCCCTTCGCCCCGTATCGACGTGTCGTGTCCGATGGCAAGTATTCGAAGTAGTGCGTTGCGGTCTGGCTTCATTGAGTTAGCAGCTTGTGTCTCGTGCCTCCAAATCGCAAGCCAGACCTACATAATCTCGCGAAGGGATCATTTGTTGGTGAGCCAAATAATCGCTACAGCCAGCAGCAGGCCCAGAACAACCGCGCACGCGATCTTGATCGCCGACCACGGGCGCTCGCCTTGCACTTCGCCGGTGCGGGCGTTTACCAGGAAGTGAAACACCTTGCCCTGGAAGCGGTACGCCGAGATCCACACCGGCAGGAGGAGGTGCTTGAAGGTGATGTCGCTGTAGTTCGTGTCTTTGCCGCTGATGCGCTGCTCATCGCCCCCGATGTCCGAGCAGATGGTCGAGTCGATGGAGGGCTGCATGAGCCCCTGAGCAATGACAAAGCCCTGCTCAAGGTCCACGCGATAGCACTCTGCCGTGAAGCCCGCGAGGTAGTCATC
>JBAZUW010000210.1:0-6291 GCA_041661205.1 Phycisphaerales bacterium | reverse complement strand
GAATCCGGCCACCTCGGTTTCGTCGCCGAACACCTGGCCGACATCCCCGCGATCACGCTGACCCGCCCTGGCACACCACTGCCAGAGCACAAGGTTTTCGCTTCCTCCGGCCCCAGTCCCCAATCCCCAGTCCCCAGTCCCTCCGCGCCTCGCGGCTACTACCAGACCATCATCCCCCTCCCCTTCTTCCCCGATGGGTGCGAGCTCGAACACCTCCCTGGGCCCAGCGGCCTGGAAAACTACCGCACCCTCGCCATCGCCCGCCTCATGCTCGACAACTTCCCCCACGTCAAAGCCTTCTGGATCATGCAGACCCTGCCCATGGCTCAGGTGATGCTCCAGAGCGGGGCCGACGATGTCGACGGCACGGTGGTGTGGTACGACATCACCAAACTCAACCACGCCGGCCAAGACGGCGGCGACGTGAAGACCCACCAGGAAGTCACCCCCGCCACCCTGCAACGCCTGATCCGCGACGCGGGCTTTGAGCCCATCGAGCGCGACACGCTGTACCGGCGGGTGGTGCGCGAGGGGAAGACGTGGCGGTCGGAATCTGCCGCCAAGGTCAACTGACGTCGGACGCGACATTTCAGAACTTCCAGGTCACCCCGCAACCATGCTCGCCAGCTTGCAGTAGACCTTTCGCCCGGAGTGGGCGGAGGCCTTCAACATGCACCGGAAGACGTCGTTCTTTATCGTTGTGAGCGCTACTTCGGCGGCGTTCGGGCAGGTCGCGTTTTACCCGCTCAATGGCCTGAGCGCCAACACTCCGGCAGGAGCCGCGGCCGTTTCCGGAGATGGTCGCTTTGTCGTGGGCTATGCCCAGTTGGCCCCCGGCGAAGGCGACCGGGCGCTGCGATGGACGCTGCCCAACCCGGTGCCGCAAAATCTGACACCCACCTGGCCGTCCGGCGGCGCGTCCAATACTGGAGCCGCGGCGATCTCGTTTGATGGGTCGGTGGTGGTCGGCTATCGCCAGAACAACACTCCGTCGCATGCGTTCGCGGTGGATACGCCACCCGGCACGCTCGCCGCACTTGCGGAGATATCCACCAGTTCCTCGGCGCGGGTGGTGTCTTCGGATGGGCATGTGATCATCGGAACCGGCGGAGCCGAGGGGGTGCTCCGCTGGGTAGACCGGGTGCCCGCCGCCCTGGGGTACCCAAATGGTGCAACCTTTGCATCGCCCGTCGCGATGACGCCCGACGGCGGCACATGGGTGGGGTACGCGACGATCAACTTTTTTTCGCACGCCGTGCGTTGGACAGGTGGAACCTACGAAGATCTCGGCATTCCGAACGGATTTGTTTCCTCCAAAGCAACCGCGATGACAGCCGACGGCGCCACGGTCTTTGGGACGGCCACTCGCGCCACACAATACCCGCAGGGGTGGATTCGCAACCCGGACACCACTTACTCGATGCTCAGCGGCCCGCACGGGGAGGCGATCACGCAGGCGCTTGGCGCTACGCCCGACGGGCGCGTGATTGTGGGGGCGTATGTGCCCACAACGCCTCTGCTTTTCGACCCGTGCATCTGGGTTGATGGCGTGGCGATGGATGTGCGCGAGCTTCTCACTTCGGGCGGGGTCAATCTCACGGGGTGGGACCTAACTTCCGTGCTGGGAGTCTCCGACGATGGCTCGGTCATCACCGGCGTCGGGAATCTGAACAACGTGTTCCGGCCGTGGGCGGCCCGAATCGTGCGGCCTCCACACTGCGACCCGGACGTGAACCAGGACGGCAACGCCGACCAGTCCGACATCGACTACCTGATCAACGTCGTGGCAGGTGGAAGCAACCCCACGGACATCAACCCAGATTTCAACACCGATGGCAACGTTGATCAATCCGACATCGACGCGCTGATCAACGTCGTCGCGGGCGGGGAGTGCCCGTAACTGCCGCCGCCTCGCGAGGCGCCCGAGCTCTCGATGTCGCACGGCCGGGTCACGGTACTTGGCGGTGCGGTGCGGGGCGGGGCGGCTGGTGCCATGCCGGCCAGAATGTAAAGATTGCGTGAGACCCTCCGGTCTTCGGGAGATGGTGCTGGCCTCGGACGGGCCACCGAGTAGCATCCCCGATTCACCACTTTTCGGAGGCCTTCTCATGCATCACTACGCTGTCCATCGCGCGCTTCGTTGCGTGGCCGTCCCTTCCGCCCTGCTTCTCGCCCACGCCGCCTTCGCCCAGCCCGTGCGAAAGGTCCTCATCTTCGGCGTCGACGGCATGCGCCCAGACGTCATGCTCACCTCCAACACGCCCACCTTCCATGGGCTCATCGCCCACGGCGCCTTTTCCCCCACCTGTCAGGCCGAGGCCATCACCGTCAGCGGGCCCGGGTGGTCGAGCATCCTCTGCGGCGTGCACTACACCAAGCACAACGTCACCAACAACGCATTCACCGCCCCCAACTACTCGCAGTACCCCCACTTCTTTCAGCGCCTGCAGGAGACCTGCGAGGCCAACACCGTGTCCATCGCCCAGTGGGCCCCCATCAACACCCAGATCTGCGGCGATCGCGCCGACGTCACCGTCTCCAACGTCGATGGCCCGGGGGTCGCGGCCGCGTGCGAGAACGTCCTCGCCACCAGCAACCCTGATGTGATCTTTCTCCACTTTGACGACGTGGATCACGCCGGACACACCTACGGATTTGGACCGGGCATTGCCGGTTACATCGCGGCCATCGAAGGCGTGGACACGCTGGCCGGCCAGGTGCTGGCCGCGGTGCAGTCACGCCCCACCATCGCCAATGAAGACTGGCTCGTCATCGTCACGAGCGATCACGGCGGCACGCCCGACGGGAGCCACGGTGCAGACATTCCCGAGCATCGCAACACCGGGCTCATCGTCTCGGGCTTCTCCACCGCCATCGGCACCACCATCACGCCTCAGCCCGAGCTCGTGGACGTGCCCGCCACGGTAATGACATTCCTCGGGCTACCGATCAACCCCGCGTGGGGGTGGGATGGTGTGGCGCGGGGCTTGGACCTGGCAAACTCACCTTCACAGCCCTTTGCGTGCGTCGCGCCGCCGCCCCCGCCGCTGGGCGCCAGTTGCCTGCCCAACGGCGACTGCGTGCGTCTCACGCTCGCCCAGTGCATCGAACAGCGCGGCGTGTGGGGCGGGCTGGGCTCAGAGTGCTCCGTCACCGGCTGCGGCCCCGCGATCGAGCTCTTTTCGGAGAACTTTGAGAGCGTGGTCCTCGGGCCAAACATCGACGAGACCATCGCCGGGGCCGCGGTGTGGAGCCCCACCCCGCCGAGCGGTTGGAGCATCAATCGCGATGCGATGCCCAACGGTGGCGTAAAGGAATGGCGCGGCTGGAGCGTGGCGTCGCGCGCTTGGTGGACCCAGGTCGCGGGAGACCAGGGACGCAGTTCCTTCACGAAAGGCACCGGCGCGGTAGCCGTGGCCGACCCCGATGAGTGGGATGACCTTTCGCACAGCCCGGGCCTGTATGACACGACGATGTCGACGCCGCCGATCTCAGTGGCGGAGGCTGCCCCCGGCACGGCGTACCTGGCACTGGATTCGAGCTGGATTCCCGAGGGCAACCAGGCCGCGAGCATCATGGTGAGTTACGACGGCGGGACGCCGCAGTCGATCGCTGAGTGGGCGAGCGCGGCCGGGCCGCACTTCAAGGCCAGTGCGCCCAACGAAACGCTGGTGTTGACCCTGAACAACCCCGAGGGTGCACAGTCGATGGTGATCTCGTTCCGCATGTACAACGCGGGGAACAACTGGTGGTGGGCGATGGACAACCTGCAGGTGCTCGCCCGTCCGGCGCACCCGCCGGTGGTGCTGCTCGACGAGGATTTTGAAGAGGTGCCGCTGGGCCCGAATGTGGACGAGACCCTTTCCGGCACCCACGTGTGGAGCGGGCAGCCGCCTCGCGACTGGGTCTTTGATGATTCCGGTGTGACGGGAATCAACAACCCGTCGCTGGGGGTGACGGAGTGGAAGGGCTGGGCGGTGACGAATCGCACGTGGTGGACACAGATCGCCGCCGACCAGCGCCGCAGCGAGTTCACGCGTGGCGTCGGCGCCGTGGCGGTGGCCGACCCGGACGAATGGGACGATCGCGGCGCTCCCAGCGCTGTGGGCCCGTACAACGCGGTGATGCGTTCTCCATCGGTTTCGCTCACCAACGTCGCGACCGACTCGCTGCAGCTTGAGTTCGACAGCAGCTGGCGGCCTGAAGGCGTCCAACGCGCCGAGCTTCGAGCGGTGTTTGACGTTGGTTCCCCTGTGGTGTTGCTCAACTGGTCGTCGGCCGCCGGCGCGAATTTCCACCCGGATGCCACCAACGAGCATCTCTCCCTGCCGGTGCCGGTGCCCCCGGGCGCGAGCGAAGTGCGCCTCGACTTCTCCCTGCTGGACGCCCGAAACAACTGGTGGTGGGCAGTGGACAACGTCAAGCTCATGGGCCTGGGGAACACGCAAGTCTCGTGCGATCCGGACATGAACCAAGACGGAAACGCCGACCAAGGCGACATCGATTACCTCATCAACGCCATCGCGGGCGGCAACAACGACACAGGCATCGACCCCGACTTCAACCGCGACGGCAACGTGGATCAGGGGGATGTGGATGCATTGATCAACGTCATCGCAGGAGGGGGGTGTCCGTGATCGATCGGGCGCGAGTCAACTCACCCGCCGCACGCGGCGGCTGAACACAGCCTTGCAATCACCGACACGAAATTTCGCGACCTTCGCTGATTTTCGCATGTCCGCCGTGCGCACGCGACATCTGCTAGCGGCGGCCGGTGGCCGCGGCCACTCGAGTACTCGGAGGAGTTACTCGGGGGGCCCTGTCGCCGGCATCTGGCCATAGGCCGCCCGCTGTCGCGTTGAGACACGCGAAGCCCGCACACTTTCAAGGAGCCCCTCATGAAGACCATGGTGCCCGCGCTATCCTCGCGCCTGCTGCTTGCCGCCGGAGTTGCCGTCGGGGCTTCGAGCACTGCGTTCGCGCAAATCCCCCTGGGCTCGGTCACGTTTGATCTGGTGCCGGTAGCCTCCGGGCTGGTGGCGCCCGTGCAGATGAAGCCCGCGCCGGATGGCTCAGGCCGCCTCTTCATCGTCGAGCAGACCGGCGTCGTCCGCATCCTCAACACCGGCACGCTGCTGCCGACCCCGTTCCTCGATGTGCGCCCGCTCATGATCGTGCCCAACGCCGGCTACGACGAGCGGGGCCTCTTGGGCCTTGCCTTCCACCCCGACTATACCACCAACGGGCGCTTCTTCGTTCACTACTCCGCCCCGCGAGCGGGCAACCCCGGCGACCCCTGCGTGGGCACCCCTCGAGGCTGCAGCAGCGAGGTGATCGCCGAGTATCACGTCTCCGCTGCCAACCCCAACCTGGCCGACCCAGTCGGAACCGTGCTCCTCAGCGTCGCCAAGCCCCAGTTCAATCACGCGGGGGGCGGGCTGGATTTCGGCCCTGATGGCCTGCTGTACGTGGCGCTCGGTGATGGGGGCGGGGCCAACGACGGCCTGGCCGACAACCCGCCCAGCCACGGTGCCGGTGGCAACGCCCAGAATCTCGGGGTCAAGCTCGGCAAGATACTGCGTTACGACGCGAACACGCCCGGCGTGCTCAACATCCCCGCCACCAACCCCTTCGTCGGCATGCCGGGCGCCGACCCCGCAATCTACGCCTACGGCGTGCGGAACCCCTACGCCTTCTCCTTCGACGACCTTGGGCCCGGAGCCACCGACCAGTTCTGGGTAGGCGAGGTCGGCCAGGACGCATTCGAAGAAGTGGACATCGTGACCGCGGGCGGCAACTACGGCTGGCCCCTGAAGGAAGGCACCCACTGCTTTGATCCCTTCGCCACCACCACCCCGCCCCCCACCTGCCCAGCCGCCGACGGAACCATCGCGCCGATCGCGGACTACGCCCATGCCGCCAACGGGATCGCCATCGTGGGCGGCTACATCTACCGCGGCTCGCAAAACCCCTCGCTCACCGGGTTGTACCTGTTCGGCGATTTCAGCACATCCTTCGGCGCCGCGAATGGCCAGGTGTTCTATCTGAACCCCGCCCAGCCGTCGCAAATTTTCAAAGCCAGGCTGGGTGCCGCCAACGCGCCGCTGGGCAAGTATCTCAAGGGCATGGGGCGCGACAATAACGGCGAGATCTATTACCTCACCAGCACAGTCCTGGGCCCCACCGGCACCACCGGGCAGGTGCTCCGCGTGCAGGTGATGTGCGACACCGACCTCAACCAGGACGGCAACGCCGACCAGGGCGACATCGACTACCTCATCAATGTAGTTG
>JBAZUW010000209.1:0-6336 GCA_041661205.1 Phycisphaerales bacterium | reverse complement strand
GCTGTCAGCACGCATTTCTACGACAGCACCGGCACGCAAGGGGCTTTCGTGAATGTGATCCCTTCGCCGGGCGGGGGGGTGATGTTGGCCGCCGGAATGGTGTTTTCCTCTCGCAGAAGGCGGAATCGCTGAATGTTCAGCCGTCGCTGGACGCAGTGCTATGTGAGGTCTGCTCGCCGCCGCCTTAGCAGAGATATCAGCACCGGGCCGCCCGCCAGGGCGGTCAGGACGCCTATTGGAAACTGGCCCGAGCCCAGGTCGATCGCCCGCACCATCGCATCGCAGAAGATCACCACGATCGCCCCGCACAGGCACGACGCCAGGATCAGCGGGCCGTGGCGCGGGCCGATAAGCAGCCGCCCCATGTGCGGTGCGATAAGCCCCACAAACCCAACCGGCCCGGCGAGCAGCACCGACCCCGCCGTGAGCACGGCGGCCGCGATGAACAGCACGGCCCGCAGCAGCCCGAGGGGCACCCCCAGCGTGCGGGTTTCGTCATCGCTCAAGCTGGCGGCATCCATCGCCCGCGCCCACGATGCCCCAACCAGCGCAGTCGCCAGGCAGATGGGCGTCACGATGTACAGTTCACGTGGGGTGACGTCGCGCACCGCCCCCAGCAGCAGGCGGCCCGAGGCCAGGCCCTGGTCGGGCAGCAGTTGCCGCACCAGCATGGTGCCCGCCCCGCACATCATGGCAACCACGACGCCGACCAGCACGAGCGAGGTTGGCTCGAGCACGCCCCGGCGCTGGGCGAGCAAGTACACAATCGTGATGGCGACGAGCGCCCCGATGGTGGAGGCGATGGCGTTGGAAATGCCCAGGCTCTCGGCCCCGCTGATGCCGTGGCCGGCCAGGAAGGCGAGGTACGCCGCGACCATGACGCCTAGGCCCGACCCGGCAGAAAGCCCCAGAATGTCAGGCGATGCCAAGGGGTTGCGCAGGAGAGACTGCAGGAACACGCCGGCCGCGGCCAATGCCACGCCCACGGTGCCCCCCGCAAGCACCCGCAGCACCCGCTCGTCGAGAAACTCGAACCGGAAAATCAGGCCGTGCTGATCGCGTCCGATGGCCAGACGCACGATCACCGCCCCGGCGAGCAGCAGGGTGAGCAAGGCAACGCCGAGCATGGGGGGAAGACGCTTCACGAGGCTAGACGGTAACCGGGTTCGGGGGCGGGTGGGACAGCCGCCAGATGGGAGAATCGCATTCCCCGAATCATCGGCTAGAATCACTCCCTGCGGGCCCAACCCCGCCCTTCTGGAGATCTCACGGTGGCGAAAAAGTCCTTCGATTGCTCCCTGGTCACGCCCTCCGCCTCGCTCGTCAGCGGCAAAGTCGCATACGCGGCTGTCCCGGCCTGGGACGGCTCGATGGGTATTCTCCCCGGGCGAGGCGCGATCTTGGCCCGCCTGGGGGTGGGGGAGCTTCGCCTGGAGTTTGCCGACACCGACAAGAGCAAGGGTGGCGAAGCGACGTACTACGTCGAAGGCGGCGTCGTCAAGATGTCCGACAACAAGCTGACGATCCTCGCCGAGAAGGCGATGCCGGTGGAAGACCTTTCGACCTCTGGCGCTGAGGCGGAACTGAAGGCCGCGTTGGCGGCTCCGGCCTCGGGGTCGGCGTTGGTGGCGGCTGAGAAGAAAGCCGCAGACCAGGAACGCGCCAGGGTGAAGAAGCGTCTGGCCAAAAAGGCCTGAGCTTTTTCGCAACCTGCGGGTCGCGACGCTGGTAGATTGGAATGATGATGTCCAGAGGGTGTGCCATGCCCCGGCGCGGCTTTACGCTTATCGAGCTGCTGGTGGTCATTTCGATCATCGGGCTGCTGATCAGCATTCTGCTCCCGAGCCTGAGCAAGGCCCGCACCGCGGCCCGCGAGATTAAAGACGCCGCGAATCTCCGCAGCATTCAGCAGGGCATGGTGCTGTGGGCCCAGCATCACGACGACCTGTACCCGATCCCCAGCCTGCTGGATCGAAGCAATACGACCATCGACCCGGGGGGCATGCCCTCGGTGGTGAAGGACAATTCCGGGAACATCTTTTCGGTGCTCATTTACAACGGATTCTTTCCGCCTGAACTCACCATCAGCAGCGGGGAGGTGAATCCGCGGATTTTGCGAGATACCAAGTACGAGTACCAGTTTCCCGGGCTGGCCGCGAACCCCGACAACGCCCTGTGGGATCCGGGATACGCGGGATACCCGGGAGAATCTGGCGGGAGCGGCACGGGCACGGGGCGGCGTCAGGGCACGTTTGCGGGCAACCTCAGCTTCGCCCACACCGCGCCCTTCGGGCAGCACGCGATCACCTGGCGCAGCACCTACGACTCGCGCCAGGCGACGCTCGCCAATCGGGGACCCTCGTACGACGGCTCGCCGGGGCAATGGCGCCTGCGGTCCGGGGTCAGCGGGCAGGACAGCAACCGCCTGAAGATCTTCGGCGGCAAAACCGCCTGGGGCGGCAACGTCGCGTTCAACGACACCCACGTCACCTTTCTCAACAACCCCGACACCGACCAGTTGCCCATGACCTACCGCTACGCGGTCAACGGGTCACGCACGTGGGGGGACAACGTATTTGTCAACGAAGACGAAACCGACGGGCAGCCGCTGGGCGAGCAGTTCGCAGAACCCGGCAGCAACGTGTACCTGAAGATCTACGGCGACATCTTCATCGCCGGGCAGCAGGTGGCGATCAACCCGTTTGTGGACTAATGCGGCTCAGTCCTTGAGCTGCTTGAGTTCATCGCGCAAGATGGCGGCCAGCTCGTAGTTCTCATCGGAAACTGCTTTCGCGAGCCGGGCCTTGAGTTCGCTGCGCTGGCTCATAGGCAGCTTGGGCACGAGCGCATCGCGCATGCTGCGCAGCACGGCCGCTTCGTTGGAGCGGTCAAAGGCCTGCGGCCCGCCGTGCTCGTTGAAGTGCCGCTTCATCTGCTCCAGGCCGTCGTCCAGCGCGTGCACCGCGGCTTTGGTTTCATTGTCCTTGAGGGCCTGACTGGCCAACGCACGCGTGCGAACCATCACGATGTACGGGCGGTACTGCTCGAGGGCCACGCGGTCGTCGTCGTTCTGCGCGAACTTCTGGCACAGGTCCAGCACCCGCAGATTGCGTGTCGTGTCGCGCACGACGCGATCAAATTCTTCCAGCACCAGCAGGGCCACGTAGCGCCGGTAGAACATCTCCGCCTCATCGCGCAGCACCCGGCAGTCTTCCGGGGTCAGGGCCGTCTTCGCCGGCTCGGCGTCGTCGTCCATCTCCGCGCCCAGCGGCTTCTGGTCGGCCACGATCTCGAGCTGCTCCTCGAAGTACTCCAGGTAGGAGCCGAAGCCGAAGGGATGCTCTCCATCCGGTCGCCCGTCAGCGTGCATTTGGAGAAGTCCCAAATCCAATCGAACTTGGATGCGAGTCTCGCCGTCAAGTCCGGTAAACATGCGACATGTTAATTGCCCCGGCTCAAACGGCCACGAGCTGAGGATGGCGGAGATGTCTGGGTTCATAGTCTGTTTGGTAAATTGGTGTGGAGTCTGTGGTTATGGGGTACTTTAGCACCAAGCGTAAACCGTGAATTTCAAGGAAGATAGGTACATCTGTAAGATATTTTCCGAACTTTCCTGGTATTTTGCGATTCCTGTGTCACATTCATAGGTGGAGGGTTGCAGAGAGACGGGGCCTCATGGCCCCCACCCCCAAAGTCGATGGAACTCCAGGGACGGATTTCGCGGATAGGTTCCTGGAGACACCCCGGTGTTCGCTCATACGAACGACCGAGGTTGGGCGATTCTCGCCGGGAAGGGTGGAGAAGTGAGTCAAGTTCGTTCTTCGTCAAGCACAGCGAGTGTACGTACTCGATCAGGGGTCCAGTCGGACCTGACGATGTATCTCCGTGAGATCAGCGAGAGCGCCGAGCTGCTGACCCACGAAGACGAGAAGATGCTCGCGTGGCGCATCATCAACGACAACTGCCCCGCCTCGCGCGAACGCATGATTCGCGCCAACTTGCGCCTGGTCGTGGCCATCGCACGCCAGTACGCCGGGCGCGGCTTGTCAATGTCCGACCTCATCGAAGAAGGCAACATCGGTCTGCTGCGAGCCGTGGAGGGGTTTGACCCCGCCCAGGGCGCGCGGTTCAGCACCTATGCCTCTTGGTGGATCAAGCAGTGCATGAAGCGGGCGCTGATGAACGTCGGCCGCCCGGTGCATGTGCCGGCCTACATGGTCGAGCTCATCGCCAAGTGGAAGATCGCCTATCGCCGGCTGGAGACCGAGACCGGCCACGCCCCCTCGATGACCGATCTGGCCAAGGCCTTGGACCTGCCCCTCCGCAAAGTGCGGATCATCCGCCGCGCCGTCAAGGCCTTCCAGACGCAGCAGCAGCCGAAGATCGTTTCGCAGATCGACGGCAGCGAAGTGAATGTGCTGAACTCCGTGATCGACGAGAACGGAGCTCCGCCGGAAGATCGCTATTTCCGCGAGGAAGAACTCGCGACGCTCAAGAAGCTCCTTGACAAGATCGACGATCGCGAGGCGAAGATTCTGCGGATGCGCTTCGGCCTGGACGGCGCCGAGCCCTTCACGCTGAAGCAGATGGCCGACGCGCTGAACATCAGCCGCGAGCGCGCGCGTCAGATCGTCGACGAAGTGCTCGCCCGCCTCAACGAGCAGCTGGTGGGCGACAAGCCGAAGAAGACCAGCGAGTTCGACATGATGAACGGGTCCGAAGCCGCTGCCGCCGCCGCCATCAAGCCCGGTGTCTCCACCGCGGTCCTGCGGGGCATGCAGCCCTTCGCCGAAGACGAGGATTGAAGTCGCGGCACCCCACCGGGTGCCACCGACCAACGATGGTGCTCTCTCTTGCGAGGGCCGCCCGAACCCCGGGCGGCCCTTGTTCTTTTGTTCAGCATCACCCGCCCACGCTGTCGGGCGAAAGCCCGGGCGCAGGCAAGCGGGCGAACGATCGGCTACCATCGGCCCATGGCATTTCTTCGCACCTACGCGGCCTGTACAGGCCTTTCGTTCATGGCGGCTGCCGCCGTCGTGGTCCCTGTGGTCGCCCTCTCCGGCATCGCGGCGGCCGCGCAGGCAGATGACTTTGTATCTCAGGCCAACCGGCTCTACGCAGACATCTCGCCCAACCGGCGATCAGACGTGGTGGTGCTGCCGGTCGTCGCCAAAATGGACGCTCCGCCCCGCAGCCTGAGCTCGCTGGACTTGGCCGCGATCACCCCGGCCAGCAGCGGTGTGTTCAAGGAGTTCGCGGCCTGGGCGTCCTCCTCCAAGCAGCAGGACGTGCTGACGGCGCTGGCCACCGTGACCAAAGCCAAGGACTGGCGCGACGCCTACGCCTTCGGCCAGCCCTACGGCGCCGATGACATCACCCCCGACCTCGTGCGCGCCAAGCTGTACACCGAGCTCGGCGACCCGGCGACCCTCGCGGGCGCTCAGTTTCTTTACCTGCCGGCGCTCGACAAGGTCATGTGGCTGGTCAACGCCGAAGCCACCCGGCTGGCGGCCGACGGCAAACCCAACGACGCGATCGACGTGCTGATCAACGGCGTGTTTTTCTGCCGCCAGATCTCCGACCGGGAGTTTGCCAAGGAATCGCTGTGGGGCATGCAGCACGCCTCGCAGCTCTTGGAGCGGATCCGCGATGTGGCGTACGTCGCCAGCCTCTCGACGGATCAGAAGCTCAAGGAAGACGTGCTGATCACGCAGATCAATCGCCTGGACGAGAAGTCCGGGTACCTCGACATCTCGCGGATTCATTTCCCCCGGGCGGATCGCATCGCTGGCCAGCAGGTGCTGGAGCGGGTCTACTCCCCTTCCGGGGAGCTCAACGAGCGCGTCTTTGCCCCGACGCTTGCGAGGCTCGGCGCCACCGACCATCCGCTGCGCCTCTTCTCCGAGGCGGCCCGCTGGAAGACCGTGGCCAGCCAGCAGACCACCAAATCGCTCAACCAGGACAAGCTCAACGGCATGTTCGACGACTGGGCCAGCCGCTGGACCATCGAGTGGCTCGACCCCCGCAATCGCCTGCCGACCGTCTACTCCCAGTTCGGGGCGGATCGTTCCAAGATGGCCGCCGTCAATGCCAGCGTGTGGGATGAGGCGGCCCTCTTCGACGCCCGCCAGATTTTCCGGGTGGAGTCCGCGGGCACCCGCACCGCACTTTCAGTGCTCGGTGTCGAGATGGTCCGCAAGAGCTTCCCCCCACAGATCCAGGCGATCCGCCCCAGGTTTATGGAGGCGCTCGACGTCGACCCCTACAACCCCAACCGCGCCAACGGAGCCCGGCCCCCGCTGGAATACTTCGTGCCCATGCGCGACACCCAGGGTT
>JBAZUW010000208.1:0-6352 GCA_041661205.1 Phycisphaerales bacterium | reverse complement strand
GCCCCACCTGCGCTATCGCTTCTCGCCCGCCGCGCCCTTCGAAAGCGTGCCCCTCACCCCGCCGACCTCCGGCTCGGTATGGACCGCCACCCTGCCCGGCTTCGGTTGCAGCGACCTTCCGGAGTACTACTTCGAAGCTGCGGGAACCATCTCGGGCGCCAAGACCCTGCCCGCCGGTGGTCCCAGCGCCGCGTACGTGGCCTCGCCGGGCGAACTGGCCGTGCGTTACCACGAAGACTTCGAGGCCAGCGACGCGGGCTGGGTGGGCGGCCAACCCGGTGACACCGCCACCACCGGCCAGTGGAACCGTCAGGACCCGGATGGACGCTTCAACGCTCAGCCGGAAAACGACGTGACGCCAGGCGCGGGCGTGAACTGCTGGGTGACGGATGGCCGCCCCGGCACCGCCGCCGGTACCTTCGACGTTGACAATGGCTACACCACGCTGCTGAGCGCCCCCTACAACCTCGATCGTGCACCCGAAGCCACCATCTCCTACAACCGCTGGTTCTACAACGGCGGCGGCGCGATGAACACCTTCACGGTCGACATCTCACCGGACAACACCATCTGGACGCGGGTCGAAACCTTCGGCCCCAGCGGCCCCGGCACCACGGGCGGCTGGAACCAGCGCACCTTCAGGGTTGGCGACTTCATTACCCCCTCCGCCACCACCCGCCTGCGCTTCAGGGCCGCAGACATCAGCGGCTCAATCGTTGAAGCCGCGGTGGATGAGATCACCATCATCGCCCCGCAGTGCATCGACGTCTGCAACCCCGACGTCAACGCGGACGGCAACTCCGACCAGGACGATATTGACTACCTCATCGGTGTCGTCGCCGGCGGGCCCAACCCCACCGGTGCCGAGCCCGACTTCAACCGCGACGGCAACGTCGACGCGTCCGACATCGACGCACTCCTCAACGTAGTCGCGGGTGGCAACTGCCCGTGAGCAGCGGAACGCATCCGTAACCACGCGCGAGGCACCGATAGCAATCCCCGTCACCCCCAAACCCCACGCCCCGCGTGGGGTTTTTCGTGCCCCGCACGAGCACAGCCCCGGGAAAAGCGTGGGCATCGCCCGCTAAATCTTGCGCCTTGAGCCAAGCATAAATCCCGGAACTCAAAATAAACTTCGAAATGCCCACCACATTTGCATGATCTCATCATGACTCGCTCTTGACATCTGTGCCCACGCGGTATTGTGTAAGTCTCTCAGTCGTACCCCGTGGCGTAAGGGCACAGCGCCAACGGACACCGACGTCTTCGGTGTTCGGCGGGTCCAACTCGGTACTCATCAAATCAAGAGGAGGTCGTTATGAAACGACTGGATGTTGTCGCGTTGGTCCTTCTGGCCCTTCCGACCTTGTCGTTCGCGCAGACCGGGTACTCCATTTCAGGTGGGCTTTCGAACTTCGATTGCCACAACCGCTGCGATGACCCCTGCGATGAGTTCGAAATCGAGATCGAGGACATTCGCCCCCAGGACGTGGTGCACACCTACCACAACGGCAACTACGGCGCACCCACCGTCACGCTCTCGCCCAGCGGCCTCTCCACCATCATCGACTATCGCAACCCGCAGCACCTCACCGCCGTCAACAGCATCGAGCACTTCGGCGTGTCGCTCCGCCAGCTCAGCGCCACGACCCCCATTTCCGTGCGCTGGAAGCGCAACGGCATGCCCGCCACCGTCAACGGCCAGGTTCCCACCCCCGGTGGCGGCTCCGCCCCGGCCACCCAGCCGATGCTCCCCTCGATCACGACCGACCTCAGCACGGGGTCGACCGGTGGCGACTCCATCAGCGTGACCGTGACCAACAACGACCCGGGCCAAGCTATCTGGATTCAGAGCCGCGCTCTGGTCTCCATGGGCAACGTCACGCTCGAAGCCCTCATGCCCAACGACCCAGTGGTAACGAACACCATTCAGCTGGACGCCTCTCCCTTCCTGCTCGGCCCCGGCGCCTCCGTGTCTTACAACAACGACCTCATCGAGGCCGAGGACAACCAGTCCGCCGTTTTCGCCGCAACCTACTACCAGGACCTCTTCGTCGGCGGCCCCTTCAACCCCACGCACACACGCGGCCCCGAACTGGGCAACGTGATGACCGCCGCGCTCGCCAGCCCGCAGTCCAGCTGCAGCGTCAGCTCGCCGTTCATCCTTGTCCAACCCATGAGCACGGATGCGGCCGAAGGTCGCTCGGTTGACCTTCGGGTCGACGCCGACGGCAACGATCTCACGCTCTCCTACCAGTGGATGAAAGAGGGCGTCGACCTCGTCAACAACTCCATGTACAGCGGCGTCACGACCGATGGACTGACCATCGATCCGCTCGATGCGACCAGCGAAGGCTTCTATCAGGTGCGGGTCTCCAACACCTGCGGCAGCCTCGTCAGCGACTCGGCGCTGGTCTTCATCACCGGCCACAACGTGCCGCCCCCGCCCCCGCCGCCCCCCGCCTGCGACCCCGACCTCAACCAGGACGGCAACGCCGACCAAGGCGACATCGACTACCTCATCGACGTCGTGGCCGGCGGCGATAACTACACCAGCATCGACCCCGACTTCAACCTGGACGGCAACGTCGACCAGGGCGACATCGACGCGCTGATCGATGTGGTCGCGGGCGGCAGCTGCCCGTAATCGAGAGCCTCGCGACCCACGGCCGCGATCAAGCCACCAAAAAAAGCCACCCCGCATTCCTGCGGGGTGGCTTTGTTTTAGTAAGTGAGACCATCGTTAGCGATGGCGCCCGAGCAGCGGCGAGGTGCGCGAGCCATGCGAAGAGTCCTCGACACCGCGACCGGAAGAGCCTGAACTTCCCCCGCCGGAAGAACCACTGTTGGACGACCCGCTATTTGACGACCCGCTATTTGACGAACCACTGTTCGACGAACCACTGTTCGACGAGCCGCCTCCCGACGACCCACGGCGAGAAAGCTCCTCAATCGCTTCATCCAGCGAGTGGTGCCGCTCAACCTCGAAGGAATCCGGCAGGAACTCATGCTCAGAGTGCCCCGGCAGCGAGGTGGGGTTGCCGTTCTGATCAACCGTGAAGTAGACGTTCACGTTCGCGGTCCGCCCGTTCAGCAGGGTCTTCTGCGCCTTGAGGTTCACCGTGTAAAGCACCGTGCCGTTGGCTTCGTCATAGATGCTGACCTGCTGCGAATCGGGAATGCCGTTGGGCACGCCGGCCGCGAGGGCCCGAGACAGCAGCTCCCCCTTGGCCGCGACCGGAATGACCCCGAACGTGGTCTTGGAGCGGGAAGGCAGCGACGGGAGCGAGCCCGCGGCGTTCACCGTCACGGTGGTCCGAGCGCCGTTGGCCGTAAAGATCGTGGAGTAGCTGGTCACGCCGTTCTTGGTGGCCACCGTCACCTTCTGGATCGAAGCATCGTCCAAGGCCGCCGCGCCCGCCGGGCGGGCGTTGTTGAGGCCGGTGCGGATCGCAACCGGAAGCACGCTGAAGGGAAGGTCCTGCTTGCCCACCGGGTTGCCATTCTGATCAACCGTGATGGTGGTGGAGCGGCCCCGCCCGGCGGCAGCGCGCAGAGAAACCGAGTAGGTCGAGTCGCCCGACGCGTTCGTGGTCACCTTCACCACCGTGCTGTCGGTGGGGACGTTCAGCCTGAGCGCGCTTGCGATCGCCCCGATCTCGCTGGCCGCGGCCGCGTTGCTGCCCGCGCCGGTGCCGTTCAGCACCGCCCACGTGGAGGTGCTCCTGGCCGGCGGCGTCACCGCGTTGCCGTTCTGGTCCACCGTGAGAATCGTGTGCGTGTCGGTACCGGCAAAGTCGAACGAGAACGTCTCAACGCCATTGCGATTGTTGAGGAACACGATCTCGGTGGAATCCGCCGCCGGAGGCGTGAGGCCGCGCTGGCCCGCCAGCGTGTCAATCCCCTGCTGAATCACGGAGGGGAGCTGGGCAAACTGGATCGTCACCGCTCCGTGCGAGCGCTCCAGCGCATCGCGAAGGCCGTCGGAGGAAAGAAGATCCCCCGCAGACAGAACGAGCCTGCCCTCCAGGTTCTCGAAGTTCGAGGCCGCCGACGGCGCACACAGACAATCAAGCAAACGCTTCAACATCAGTCACCTCCAATGGGTTTGACCGGGCCGGGTCAAAGGTCCTTGGCTCACACTCCCCGCGCGGGCGAATGTAACGCAGAGCCAGCTCATGTTCAGCGCTGTGCCACGTCGGCACCGAGTGGCCGGAATCCCGGCCGCTCCACGCTCTAACCACAAACTGATGTACCGAGGGCGGCATCTTCCGGCAGCATTCGCCGAATTGTCACGCCCCATGCCCGTGCGCGTGCCGTCGGGATGGCTGTCGGAGCCGGCACTCGTCGAAACTGCGAGCGCACCCCGGGTTTGTGCGGGGAATCTACTCGTCGTCTCCCCCGCCGCGACGCCGTTCCCATTTCTTCTTGGGCTCTGCCTTCTCAAACGCCAGCGACGCGGCCACCTTCACCATGCCCACCCCCAGCGCCGCCTCCATGCTCTCCACCGCCGCCGGCGCCAACGTCACCCGCAGCTTCGGGTCCGCGCTCAGCACCGCTACCGAATCCGTAAGACCCAGCACCACCTCGACCGAGAAGAGACTGGGCGCACCCTCGCCTTTGATCTCCTTCGCTGGCTTGGCCGCCGCCCCCGGCACGCTGGTCCGCTCGTGCAGCGTCTTGGCGACCATCGAGAGTGCCTCGCCGGCGTGACCGTTGAGCTTGGTCTCGTCGAGAAACAGCCGCAGCTTGCCCGCGTCGACCGGCACGCAGTCGATGGGCACCAGCCGGTCGGCGATCACCTGCGGGTCGCCCCGCGACAGATCAAGCCGCCCGAGCACGAAGAGCACCGCCTCTTCGGTCGCCAGGTGCTGAAACTTCGTGTACGCGTCAGAAAACAGCACGACCTCGCACGCCCCGGCCAGATCTTCCACCGTCAGAATCGCCATCTTCTGCCCGGCGTTCTTGCCGTTGCGGATCACAATGGTGCGCGTCGACTGCACCATCGCGGCCAACACCACCCGCTGGTCCTGCGTGAGCTCCTTCGCCGCGGCTGTCGTGGTCGTCGCAAACGCGCTCCCCCACGCCCGCCAGCGTTCCAGCGGGTGACTGCTCACATAGAAGCCCAGGGTTTCTTTTTCGCGGCGCAGGGTTTCCGCCTCGCTCCACGCTTCCGCGCGTGCGAGTGGCGTCGCCGCTTTGGCCGCGGCTTTGGTCTCGCCAGATGGCGCCCCAAACAGCCCGCTCTGCCCGGCGGCTTTGTCCGCCGCCATCCGCTGCCCGGCGCTGAGCGCCCCCTCAATGGTCCCCAACATCGCCGCCCGGTTCTGCCGCCCGTGCACGCTGTCAAACGCCCCGCAGGTCACAAGGCTCTCGAGCATCGACTTGGTAATCACCCCCGGCGGCATGCGCTCGCAGAAGTCAAAGATGCTGGTGAACGCCCCGCCCTTGGTGCGCTCGACCACGACCGACTCGATCGCCTTGTCGCCCACGCCCTTGATGGCCTTGAGGCCAAAGCGGATGTGAGAGGCGGAGGAGGCACTAGGCATTAGGCACTGGGCACTAGGGGCTGCACCTGCTGACGCGGTTATCGCTGGTTTCGAAGTCTCTTCCCTAATGCCTAGTGCCTGTTGCCTAGTGCCTTCCCGCACCACCGCAAACTCCGCCTGCGACAAGTTGATGTCCGGCGGCTTCACTTCCACGCCCACACCCACCGTCTCGCCCGTCGCCGGATCAATCCGCCGCGTGCGCCGACAATCTTCCAGATACGGAATCCAGTCCGACGCCTTGTTGGCCTGGCTTTCGTAGGTGAGGAAGGCCGCCATGTACTGGTGCGGGAAATAGGTCTTGAGATACGCCGTCTGGTACGCGACGATGGCGTAGCCGGTGGAGTGGCTCTTGTTGAAGCCGTATCCGGCGAACTTCAAGATGAGCTCGAAGAGGTCCTCGGCGGCCTGCTTGCTGAGTCCCTGCTTCTGCGCCCCTTCCACGAACTTGGGGCGTTCCTTCTCGATCTTGTCGTGCTTCTTCTTCGAGATGTTCTTGATGAGCGTGTAGGCGTCGCGCAGCTTGATGCCGCCCAGGCCATGCACGATCTGCATGACCTGCTCTTGGTAGACCATCACGCCGTAGGTCTCGGCGGTGTAGGTGTCCACGATGTCGTGAACCTTGGGAACTTCCTCGGTGCCGTGCTTGCGCCGGTTGTAATCGGGAATCAGGTCCATAGGCCCGGGCCGGAACAACGCGTTGGCGGCGATCAGGTCTTCAAGCCGGTCCGGCTTCATCTCGGTGAGCAGCCGGCGCATGCCGCCGGATTCGAACTGGAAGACGCCGGTGGTTTCGGCTCGTTGAA
>JBAZUW010000207.1:0-6355 GCA_041661205.1 Phycisphaerales bacterium | reverse complement strand
CGGGTAGAGCGTCATGCCGCCATCCACAAACAAGCTCGCGCCCGTGATGTAATCCGCCTCGTCGCTGCACAGCCACACTGCGAGCCTCGCGATGTCCTGCGGCTCGCCGATCCGCTTGTACGGGATCAGCTTCATGAGGTCGTTGTACGCCTGGGGCGTCTCCCACGCGCTGCGATTGATCGGCGTGCGGATCGCCCCCGGGCAGATGCTGTTCACGCGGATGCGCCAGGGCGCCACCTCCTGCGCGATGCTCTTCATCATCAGCATCACCCCGCCCTTGCTGGCCGCGTAGTTCACGTGCCCCGCCCAGGGAATCACCTCGTGCACGCTGGAGATGCACACGATCTTGCCCGCGGCACACGAAACCGCCTCGTTTACGCCCCGGCGCTTGAACTCCCGCACCGCCTCGCGCGAGCACAGGAACTGCCCGGTGAGATTCACATCGATCACCTTGCGCCACTGGGCGAGGGTCATCTCCTCCAGCGGGGCATCCTGCTGCAGCCCGGCGTTGTTCACCATGATGTCGACGGTGCCGAACTTCTTGATCGCCTGGGCGAACATGCCCTGCACCTGGCCTTCGTCGGAGACGTCTGCCTGAATCGCCACCGCGTCGCCGCGATTCTCGCAGCCGCAGTGCGTGGCCTCATGCACCACCTCTTCCGCCTGGGCCGCGGCACCGATGTAGTTGATCACCACGTTGGCACCCGCCGCACACAGCGCCACCGCGATCCCCTTGCCGATGCCCGAGGCCGAGCCGGTCACGATTGCGGTTTGCCCCTTGAGAATGGGCCGCACCTCGCACGCGGGCATCACCACCTCGGGCAAGTCCGCCGCCTTCACGTCCCGAATCCGCGCACTGTTCATCTTGGGATGGTTGTTGAGCGTTGTCACTGGGTTCCTCCTCCGATGCTCCCTGTCCTTATAGGCGTGCCAGCCCCGACGCCGCACGCACCTCTCACGCTAGCCCGCCCGCATGGTCGTTTCATACGCCGGTTCACCCGATGCGAGTCTTGAATGCCCTTGAGAGGCTCACTTCGATGCCGGCGGAGCGAATCGGTTGCGGCCAAAGTCGCGCCAGCCTCGATTTATTTGGCCTCATTTGTCTTCTTTTCAGAGAATAGAAACCTTCGAAAATGACTCGAAATTTGGGCAAAGCAAGCCGGGGCCTCATACCCTTCGCCACCGCGCGGCACGTGCCAAATCTCTGAGCACCGGGTCGCGAAATCATCTTGGCGTCACCCTTCAACCCGCAGGCCCCAGAGGAGCCAAACGTGACACCACAACCTCAATCGCCAGAGCGCACCACGCTCACCATCAGCGCTCCCCGCTCCCACAACAACTCCCGGGGGTTCAACCAGATTCCCCCCTCCACCGCACTCACCGTCGTCGCCAATCGCCTCCCGGTCCATCGCGTCAACAGCGCTGGCGGCGGCCGCTGGGAGTCGTCCGCGGGCGGGCTCGTCACCGCCATGGCGCCCGTCCTCCAACGAGTCAAGGGCTCTTGGGTCGGATGGCCAGGGGGCACAACCGAAGCCAAACCCTTCACCCATGAGGGCGTGCGCATCCGCCCCGTCTCCATTTCGCGCGAAGAAGTCGAGAAGTTTTACAACGGCATGTCAAATCGCACCCTGTGGCCCCTGTACCACGACGCGATCCGTACACCCGACTTTCAGCGCTCGTGGTGGGAGAAATACGTCGACGTCAACCGACGCTTCGCCAAAGCCGCCGCTCAAGGCTCCCCCAAAGACTCTCTCGTCTGGGTTCACGACTATCACTTGCAGCTCGTCCCCGAGATGCTCCGGGCGCTTCGCCCGGACCTGCGCATCGGGTTTTTTCTGCACATTCCGTTTCCGCCCGAGGAACTCTTCGAGTGGCTCCCGTGGCGCGGCGAAATTCTACGGGGTCTGTTGGGGGCCGACGTGGTCGGCTTCCAGACCCATAAGGCGGTGCAGAACTTCTCCCGCCTGTGCCGCGCCCTCACCGACGCCGACGGCACCGACACCGAGCTGCACTACAAGGGTCGTCGGATCGTGTGCCGGGCGTTCCCCATTTCCATCGACTTTGACTGGTTCGACAGTCGCGCCAAGTTGTCCGAAACTCGCGCCAAAGCCGTCGAACTGCGTCATAGGCTGGGGGAACAACGAAAGGTGCTGCTTGCCATCGACCGCCTGGACTACACCAAGGGCGTCCTGCGGCGTCTACAAGCCTACGAGGAGCTCCTCAACCAGGGCCACGCCGACGCGGAAAACTCCGTCTTTGTGCAGATCGCCACACCCAGCCGCGAAACGGTCTCCGACTATTCCGCCCTGCGTGATGAGGTGGAACTGGCCGTAGGTCGCATCAACGGAAAGTTCAGCCAGCCCGGACGCGTCGCGGTGCAGTACTTCCGCCGCAACCTCACGCGCGAAGAGCTCATTGCCTACTACGTCGCGGCCGACGTCATGCTCGTCACGCCCCTGCGCGACGGCATGAACCTGGTCGCCAAGGAGTACATCGCCTGCCGCCCCAACAACGACGGCGTGCTGGTGCTCAGCGAGTTTGCCGGGGCCGCCCACGAGCTCACGCGCGCGCTGCTCGTCAACCCGCGCGACCAGACCAGCTTCGTCGAAACTCTGCGCACCGCCCTCCACATGCCCAAAGACGCGGCCCGCCTGCGCATCTCCATCCTGCGCAGCCGCGTCAAACGCCATGACGTCTACGCCTGGAGCGATGAGTTCCTGGCCGCCCTGCGTTCTGGGAGAAACTAGTTCGCCTCACCCCAGCCGCACCCGCCACCTCCCTGTGCCGAGCTCGCGGCGTGTGAACCCAAAGGACCCCGATGAAAAGCCCCACGCTCGCCATCGCCCAAACCCCGCGAATGCTCGTCGCGACCGACTTCGACGGCACCCTTGCCGAAATCGTGACCGACCACGACGCCGCCAAAGCCCACCCAGATGGCCTCGCCCTCCTCCGCCGCGCCCTCTCGCTGCCGCAAACCTGCGTCGCGATCGTCTCCGGCCGCGCCCTGGCGGACCTTCGCGTGCGTGTCGGCAGCCTTCCCGGCGCCTGGCTCGTCGGCAGCCACGGTGCGGAAATCGAAGGCCCCCGCCTCTCCCGTGCCATCTCCGCTCTCACCACGCTGCTTGACCCCCTCGAAGAGAAGCTCGCCAACCTCGCGCCCGCCAAACTCGGCTTTCGGCTGGAACGCAAGCCGTCTTCCATCGCCGTGCACTTTCGCGAAGTCGACCCGGCGGTCGCCGCCCCTGTGCTCGCGCCGCTCGAAGCACTCGCCGCCAGTTCTAACCTGAACATCCGCCGTGGCAAGATGGTCATCGAACTGATTGCCGTCGACGCCGACAAGGGCTCCGCGCTCGAACGCGTCGCCTTCGCCGCCGGTGCCACTGCCACGTATTACGCGGGCGATGACGCCACCGACGAAGACGCCTTCAAGATGCTCTCGCCCAACGACCTCGCGGTGAAGGTCGGACCCGGCGAAACGCAGGCCGACCTGTGTGTTCCGGATATCGCCGCCGCTCTCGCGACGCTCAACACGCTTCTCGACGAACGCGAGGCATGGCTGCAAGAGACGCGTGCCCCGGCGATCGAGTCGCACTCCATGCTCTCCGACCAACGCACAATCGCGATCGTCCGTCCCGACGCCCACATCTCCTGGATGTGCGCCCCCCGCATCGACTCGGGCGCCATCTTCGCCTCGCTACTCAATGGCGTCTCCGTCGGCGAATGGTCCGTGACCCCCGCCGACGACGCGCCGCCCACCGGACAGCGCTATCTGGGCGACACCTTCACGCTTGAAACGTCCTGGCCCACCATGACCGTGGTCGACTACCTCGACGGCTCGGGGGGTCGCTCATTCCAACGCGCCGGGCGCACCGATTTGCTCCGCGTTATTCAAGGCCGGGGTGTCGCCAAGGTTGTCTTCTCCCCCCGCCTGGATTTCGGCCGCGTGAAGACCCGACTTATCCCCGCCGACAACGGCCTCATTGTGGAAGGCACGTCAGACCCCCTCGCGCTCTTCTCTCCCGGGGTTCATTGGGCCATTGAAGAAACCAAAAACGGTCACAGCGCCCACACTGAGATTCCGCTCAGCGACCAGCCCGTCGTGCTGGAGCTTCGCGTCGGCACGCGTTCCCTCGCCCCCGCCCGCATCAGCCAGGAGCAGCGCCGCAAACAGACCGATCACGCCTGGGCGTCCTGGGCCGCCTCGCTCACCCTCCCGCCCATCGCCACCGACCTTTGCCGGCGCAGCGCCCTCGTGCTTCGCGCCCTCTTTCACGGCCCCACCGGCGCACTGCCCGCCGCGGCAACTTCAAGTCTCCCAGAAACCTTCGGGGGCACCCGCAACTGGGACTACCGCCACTGCTGGCCCCGCGACGCCTCCATCGCCTGCCAGTCCCTGGTTCGCCTGGGCAACACCGGCGTCGCGATGAAGTTCATGGACTGGTTGCTGGCGATCGTCGACCGCTGCAGCGGCCCTGAGAAGCTCCGCCCCATCTACACCGTGACCGGTGAGGAACTCGGCCACGAAGCCGAGCTCTCCCACCTCACCGGCTACCGCGCCAGCCGCCCCGTGCGCATCGGCAACGCCGCGGCCCAGCAGGTCCAGGTCGACGTCTTCGGCCCCATCGTCGATCTCATCTACGCCCTTGCCGACGCCGGCGCTCCCATCTCGCCCGACCACTGGCGCCTCGTGGAGGCCATGGCCGTCGCCGTGGAACGCTCCTGGTCCGAGCCCGACCACGGCATCTGGGAAATTCGCGGCGACCGCCACCATCACGTCCACTCGAAAGTCATGTGCTGGATGGCCCTCGACCGCGCCACCCGTCTCGCGGAGCACTTCATCGGCGCCCGTCGCGAACCCTGGGAAGCCCTGCGCGACAAGATGAGAGCCGATGTGCTGCAGCTCGGTTACGACGAGTCAAAGAAGTCCTTCGTGGCCGCCTTCGAGCACCGAGAAATCGACGCCGGGGCACTCTCCGTCGGCCTTTCCGGAATGCTGCCACCCGACGACCCGCGATTCATCAACACCGTCAACGCCGTGTGCGCCACGTTGCTCGACCGCGGCACCGTCTACCGCTACCGCTACGACGACGCCCTTCCCGGCCCCGAAGGAGGCTTCCACCTCTGCACGAGCTGGCTCATCGAAAGCCTCGCTCTCATTGGCCGCCATGATGACGCCGCCAAGCTCTTCGACAACCTGTGCGCCGCCGCGGGACCCACCGGGCTCTTGCCTGAACAATGGTGCCCCAACGAAAAAACCGGCATGGGCAACTTCCCGCAGGCCTACTCGCACGCGGCGATCATCAACTCTGCGGTCGTCCTCGCGTCCCACGCCAAGTAATCGCCCCGCGCCCTCACCACGCGAGCGAAGGCCTCGCCAGGTTCGTTCTCACCCCTTGCCTCCGCTTACTTCTTTTCCAGCGTCGCTTTCCCGTCGCTCAACGTGGCAATCCCTTCGCCCTTGGCCAGGTACTGCGTCCCGGCCTTCTCACCCTTCACGTATCCATCCAGAAACGCGAGCACGCTGCTGGCGACGCAGTTCTGGATGACCTTGATGTCGGTCGTCGGCTTCTCCCGCAACTTCGACGAAGTCTCCTTGCCGCCGTACGACGAATGCGTCGCCCCCTCGATGAACAAGAGATACGCGGGAGGCCCGCCCTTCTCCGTGCCCTTGGCGTACTTGAACGGATGCTTGCGAGTTTCGGGCGTTTCGCTGCTGATGGAGGCAAAATCCTGCGACCCGGTGATCACCAACCAGGGGTTCTTCACGTCGTTCCACGCACTCTCTTTGATCCCGAGCTTGTTCACGCCGCTGCCACTGATGACGACCACCGCCTTGAACCGCGGCTCGACGAGCGTCTGTTCCTTGAGTGCCCCGATCTGCGCAATCTTCATACCTCCCAACACCTCCGCGGTGTAGGCGCCCGCAGAATGCCCGGCCATCGCCAGGCGATTCAGGTCGATCTTGCCTTTGCCATCTTCGCCCTTGAGCCCGGAGATTTTTTCCTCCAGCGTGGGGATCGAATCGAGAATGAACTTGCAGTCGAGCACGCGATTGAGCCGCCCCTTCGGGTCCATCTGCTTGATGTCGAACGCGTTGTCGCGGCTCACCTTCTCGCCCGAACGCTTTCGCTCCACGATCGAATCCGCGTGCGAAGGGCACACCACCACATACCCCCAACTGCACAGGTGATCGCACAAGTCGCCGAAGGCATCCTTTGAGCCCCCCAGCCCGTGCGAAAAGACCAGCATCGGGTATGTGGCGTTTTCCTTCCCCTGCGTGCGTGGCTTGGGCACGCGCACCTTCACCCGCAGGTCTTTATTGCGGGCTGCGTCTTGCAGGGTGAGTTCCTCGGTG
>JBAZUW010000206.1:0-6367 GCA_041661205.1 Phycisphaerales bacterium | reverse complement strand
GCAGTGAACCTTCTTCAGGCCCAGCTTGCGGGCCGTCTGCAGCGCGAACCGGTGAACCTCGTCGCTGCCGGGCGCGGAGATCAGGCGCTTGCACTGGATCATGTCGTTGCTCAGCCGGTGTTCCACGCCCCCGTACGTGTCTTCGATGTTCTCACGCACGATGCACATATCAATGTTCATGCCCGCGCGGCTGTACACCGTGTCCACCCCCGGCAGCGTCTTGAACACCCGATAGTTCGCGTACGCACTCCACAGCTTGCGGGCCGTCACGTTGATGCTCTTGCCCCCGCCCCCCTTGGGCGTCTCCATCGGTCCCTTGAACAGAATCCCGCAGTCTTCTACCGTGCGCACCGCCTGATCGCTGATACCCCGCGAGTTGCCCTTGGCAAACACGCTGGCACCCATCTCCACCGGTACAAAGTCGGCGATCTCCAATACACCGGCGGCCTTGAACAGCGCCAGCGTGGCGTCCATGATCTCCGGACCGATGCCGTCCCCGGGGGCCAGCGCGATGGTGAGTTTGCTCGTCATGTGGGCGGGTTCCTTGCGTAAATGTGAAGCGGGCGAAAGCGTAGGAGCGATGGGGCCGCCTTTGGCATCCTCGCCCGATGGAGCGATAATCGGCTTGGCGTGGCTGCAAAATAAGGGCTGGGTCCGCCGCAAACCGTGTCACCGAGGACTGCTTTGAGTCCTCGGTGCCTGGCGCAGTGTCCAAGCCTGACCAAGGAAGGTCAGAGCACCCTGCTCGGTGCACGTCAGCAGACGCCGAAAGTCGCTCAGAAGCGGATGTAGAACATCGCGCCCGGTGGCTACGCCTTCCCACCCGCCTTGCGCATCAGCTTGTCCAGCCCCTCTCCCACTGCGTCGGCCTGGCTCACCAGCCGCGCCAGCCCATCGCCCACTCGGCGTGCGCTCGGCAACATCTGCTCCAACTTCGCGATCGACTCTGTCGCCTCGCTCAGCGGCGTCGTCGCCTTCGCCACCCACGCCTCGTGGGCCGCGTGAGCCTTGTCCACCCGGGCCGCCAGCGCGTCCGCCGCGCTCGCCCCGTTCAGCAGCGTCTGCGAAAGCTGCGACCTCGCCATCTCGGTCTGGCCCACAATCGATTCACACCGGGCCGCGGCCTGCTCCGCGCCCACCGCGCACGCCTGCGCCCGTCGCGCCGCTTCAAGCACTCGCTCCGCCGCCCTGTCCGCTTCGCCAAAGGCGTCGTTCATCGCCCGCACATCCAGCTCGCGCAGGCGCCGGGCAAAGTCCGCCACCGCCGCGTCAAGCCGGCTGGCCGCGTCCTGCGTGGCCCCCTTCGCGTCTCGCTCGTGCATGTCGCGCATTCCCGCCAGCTTCCCGCCAAACTCGTCGGCCGCCACCTCCAGCTGCGAAGCCGCGGCGAACATCGTGCTCAGCGTCTTCTCCTCGTGATGCTTGGAGAGTTCCTGCTCGCGCCGCGCGAAGTCCGCCAACGCCGCCTCCAGCCCGGTCGCAACCGTGCTGGCACGACGCTCCAACTCAGAGATCGCCGCCCCCAGCCGCACCGCACACTCATCAGCCTCGTCCCGCGCCGCGTTCACCTGGCGCTGCGACTGCGAGATGCGGTCCTCCAGGCTCGCGGCCGCCGCCCCAGCCCGCACCTCGCTCGCCTGCACACCCTCGTCAAAGGCCGCGAGCAGCGATTCGACCCGCGCCGCCGCGGCCTGCGTCTGCTCGGCCAGCGACGCCACTCGCAGCACGCCGCTGTCCGCCGCGCGATCGATCGCCGCCTGCGCGCTGGCCGCCCGCGAGAGCAACTCTTCCGCCTGTCCCGTCACAGCGCCCACGCGGGCTGAAACCTCATCCGCCGCGTCGCGCAAGCGCGTGTTGGCGCGTTGCAGGCACACATCCGCCGCGGCTTCCAACGTCTCCTGCACGCTCGCCGCGCGGGAGAACAACTCCTCGGCCCGGGCCGTCGTGCCCGCCAGGCGAGTTTCGACCTCCTCGGTTGTCCGCTCCACCTCGGCCCGCACCCCCGCGCTGCGCGCCAGCAGCTCTTCGGCTTTCGCCATCGTCGGTTCAAGCTGAGTGGTCACGAGGTCGGTGGCGCGAAGCAGCTCCGCCTGCGCGGCGCCGCCGCGATCCAGCAGGGCTTGGGCCTTTTCCATCATCTCCGCAAGTTGCGTCGCGCCGACCTGCACCGCCTGTGAGATCTCCGTGTGAGCGCTCTCGCCCTTGGCCACGAGGGTTTCGATTCTCGCGCCAGCCGCCGACAGCTTCTTCTCCCCCTCCTCAGTCACCAGCTCGATCTCCACTCTCGCCCGCCGCCCGCGTTCCAGAATCTCATCCGAAGCGTCCGCGACGATCGCCAGCCGCCCCTCGACCACTTCCGCAGATTCCGCGAGCATCTGCTGCGCCTTCAGCACCCGCTCCAGCGTGGAGACCACCCGCTCTTCGGCCTCTTGAATCACCGTCAGGTCCGGCCCCGGGGGAAGGCCGATGAGCGCGGTCGTGAGCCCATCCTGCGCGGCTTCCTTGGCGATCTCCGCCGCCGCGGCTTTCGCCGCCTCAATCGTCCGCTCCTGCCGCGCTTCCGCGTCGGCCCGCAAGGCCAGCAGCATCTGGTCGGTCGTGTTGGTGACCGTCGCGTGCACGCACTCGTCGACCGCCGGGCGCACCGCCTGCTCCACCGCGGCTTGCACCGCGACCGGAATGCTCGCGCCAATTGTCGCATCTACCGCTGGCTGCAGCACACGCTGCAACGCGGCGTCCACCGCTCCCTGCACCGCCGCCGCCACCGCCGCATCCACCGCCTGCTGCACCGTCTCCGCCACGCGCTTGGCCACCAGCGCCTCAAGTTGCTCCGCGTCGATCGCCGCCTTCACGCCCGGCCGCACCGGGCTCTTGGCGGCCGCCTGCAAGTGAGTCTGCAACTCGCGCGACGCCCCGCGCAGCTGCTCGCTCAAGGCCTTCACTTCCACCGTGGTGGTCACCAATGCCTTGTTCTGCACCGCCGCCTCGCGCACCAGCGTTCGCAGCGACCCCGAAAGCTCATCAATCGCCCGCTGGTCCACCACGCGCGGGGTCAGAAAGACCTTCTCCAGCAAGGCCTCGACGCCGGGTTCGTCACGCTTCACGGGCGTGGCCATCACCACGCCCTCACCGTTGCTGCGGCTGGAGCGAGACGCTTCCATGGCCAGGGCGCTCGCCATCGGCGCGCCGTTCGCCACCGGCGTCGAAGGACTCGTAGGTTCCGGCCTCGTGGCACGGGGCATGCGGGGCGCGGCTTGATTTGCCATGGGATCCTCCCAAACTCGCGCCCCTCCGGGGCGCATCGGTCCATGTTCGGTTATCTGGCACCTGGGCCGTGACTTTTTTCGTCACATGTCCGGGTGTTGCGCGCGCCCTTCATGTCGCCGCTCGGGCGCATCCTAACCATCCGCATAGCATCAGCTTGTGACAAGGTCTCGCCCACATCGTGCCGCCGCCAAGTCCGGCGCAAGCTCCGCCCCCGCCGGAAAGGTCCGCCTCCAGAGGTTCCTGGCCGATGCGGGGGTCGCCGCCCGCCGGGTGTGTGAGAAGATGATCGAGGACGGGCGCGTGCGGGTCAACGGCGAGAAGGTCACCCGCTTGCCGGTCTTTGTCGACCCCTCCACCGACCGCATCGATGTCGATGGCGTGGGCATCCGCGAGACCCAGCGGCACCTCTATGTGATGCTCCACAAGCCCGCCGGGGTGCTGGTCGTCAACTTCGACGAGCCGGGGTTCGACCGCGCCACCGTCGCCCAACTGGTCGATCACCCCTCCGGTTCCCGCCTCTTCCCCGTCGGCCGCCTCGATATCGAATCCACCGGCCTGGTGCTCCTCACCAACGACGGCGAGATGGCCAACCGCCTGACGCACCCGCGCTATGGCGTCGCCAAGACCTACGACGTGGCGGTGCGGGGTTCGCTGGATCAGGCCGCGATCGACGCGATTCGGGTGAAGTTCCGCGCCACCGCCAAGCGGGCAGACGTCGAATCCGGCAGCACCCGCTCCCTGCGCCACGACCCCGCCCCCGAGATCACGATCCACAAGCGCGAGAAGGACAAAACCGTCCTCCGCGTCACGCTGCGCGAGGCCCGCAACCGCCAGCTTCGCGATGTGCTGGCCCACCTCGGCATGCCGGTCAAAAAGCTCGATCGCGTGGCGATCGGGCCCTTGGAGCTCTCTGGCGTAGCGATGGGCAACTGGCGCGAGCTGACCCGCGACGAGCTCTCCATGCTGCGCAAGGCGACCGGGGGCAAGTCCGGCGCGGGCAAAAACCCCGCACCAGGGATCGAGCAACGACCCGTCCCTGCGGAAACCGCCACCCGCCGTCCCTCCCCCCAGACCTTCGACGACGGCTCACTTGAGTTCGCCCTCCGCAAGAAAACCCCGCGGGCGGAAATGCCAAGAAAGGCACAGCCGCCCCGCGAGAACGGAAATCCCGCCCCATCCAGTCGGCCGATGAACGGTGCGGGCCAATCGTCCCGCCCGTCACAGCGGCCCGCTTCCAAGGGAACGATGACCAAGAGAACCAAGAGCACCGACGACGTGGCCAAGGTCAGGCCCCGCGTCATTGGCGGCTGATTCATTCCCCCGCGAAAGGCAGGCATCGGTTTGGACGAGCAACCAACCCAACCCAGTGGCCGCAAGCCCGCCATCCACATGCCCGCGTGGACGCGTGGCTTCTTCGCCCTTTCCGACCCCCCGCCCCCCGGTACGCGTCCCGGCATTCTTCGCCACGTCTTTCTCACCGGGCGCATGGTCATCGCCGGTTTGCGGCAAAGCCAACTCACCCGCATGGCGGCCGCCCTCACCTACCGAACGCTGTTCGGCCTCATTCCCGTCCTCGTCGTCGGGCTCGTGACGCTCGCGTCATTCTCCAGCCCCGAAGAACAGCGCGACGCCGTGCACAAGCTGCTCAGCTACGCGGGCGTCGATCAAATCTCGATCCAAGGCGATGATGGGGAAGGCGATCGAGGCCGCCGCCAGCGGAACCCCGGCGAGGACCCACCCCTTTCCGACACCAACCCCGCGGCCGACGCAAGCGACTCGACCCTCTCCCCCTCCGCGACCGCCTCAGCCGCCGACGTGCCTGATCCCACCTTCGTCGGCCCCATGCTCCCGGGGGCGAGGCCCCCCTCGAAGCTGGATCGCTTCATCGGCGAAGCCGTGGACCGTGCCAAGAGCCTGAAGGGCCCGGTGCAGTTGATCGGCTTCCTCACGCTCCTCTACGCCGCACTCAGCATGATGGTGGAGATCGAAAAAGCCTTCAACCAGATATGCAACGCCCCGGAAGGGCGCAGTTGGACACTGCGTGTGGTGCAGTACTGGTTCCTGCTCACCCTCGGCCCGCTGCTGCTCTTTCTCAGCTTCTTCATCACAGAGTACCTGAGCTCCCTCGCCGGAAGGTTGCCCATCACGCACGACGACGAAGTCAAAAAAGTCCTGCTCGGCATCCTCGGCTTCGTCTCCGCGTGCCTCACCACCACCGCCCTCCTCACCGTCATTTACACCCGCGTGCCCAACACGCGCATCCTGGTCGCCCCCGCGGCGTTGGGCGCCTTTGCCGCCGCCATCGCCTGGGAGACCGGCAAGCTGGGCATCACCCAGTTCGTTCACTTCTCCGCCGGCTACCAGCGCCTCTACGGCGCCCTCGCCATCCTGCCCCTCTTCCTGATGTGGCTCTACGTGAGCTGGCTCATCGTCCTGGTGGGCCTGCAACTGGCGTACTCGATGCAGATCTACCGGGCGGCCACCGCCAAAGGCCTCACCGAGCGCGTGCTCATTGCCTTGGGCCTCAAGCCCGACCCCGACCCCCCGGGCCGCCCGCGCCTCATCGACGGTTCCGCGCCCCTCCTGGTCATGGTCGCCGTCGCCGAGCGCTTTGCCAAAGGTCTGCGCAGCGACCACGGATCCATCGCCGATCGCACCGGGCTCGACGCGGTCGCCGCCGCGGCCATGCTCGAACAACTCGCCGGCGCGGGGCTGCTCCTCCGCGTCGCCGAGGGAGATCGCCAGATGATCTACTCCCTCGCCAAACCCGCCGAGCACATCCGCGCGATCGAAGTGCTGGACGTCGCCGACTCCCTGGCCCAAGGCTCCAACCGCGCCCAGGAACTCAACGTCGGCCAGTTGCTGGCCCGCGCCCGGCGCGACGCCCTGCGAAACGCGACACTGGCGAGCCTGATCGACGACGAAGCCCCCGAGCGCGCCCCGCACGCACGCCCAGCCGCGACGCCCCAGCCGGCGTGAGCGGCTTCGGCAAAGTGGCAAAGTGGCAAAGTGGCAAAGTGGCAAAGTGGCAAAGTGGCAAAGTGGCAAAGTGGCAAAGTGGCAAAGTGGCAAAGTGGCAAAGTGGCAAAGTGGCAAAGTG
>JBAZUW010000205.1:0-6396 GCA_041661205.1 Phycisphaerales bacterium | reverse complement strand
GCGGCCGACGTGTGGCTGCGCACCGCGGCGGCCGCGACGCCACAAAGACGCAAGCGGGCCACCTGGTCTTGCATCAGTGCGATCAGCGGCGAGACGACGAGGCTCACGCGCTCCATGACGATGGGCGGCACCTGATAGCAGAGGGATTTGCCGCCCCCGGTGGGCATGACGATCACCGAATCGCGCCCCGCGAGCGTCGCCTCGATGGCTTCGGATTGCAGCGGGCGAAGCGTGTCAAAGCCCCAGTGGCGCTGGACGACTTCGCGCACGCTGTCAGGGCCGGGGGGCATGGCCAGAGGGTATTACGGGCCGGGGACCCGAAGCGTTGCTATTGCCGGGCCTGTGGCGAAGTAGGCCAGCTTGCGCTTGAATCCGTGATCTGACGCCGGAGCTGAGGCTCTGCGAAGCTCCGGGTAGTGGCTGCATCACCCGGACGTTCGAGGACTCACGTCCGGCGTCTTGATTCACCGAGCCTTCGCGACGGCGGAGCGGCGCCCGTAGGCCTCGATCGTCTGCTCGGCGATTCTTGGCCAGGTGAACTGCGACAGCACCAGGTCGCGACCCTTGGCGCCCATGGCCTTGGGGTCGGGCAGTTTCAGCACGCGACCAAGAGCCGCGGCGGTATGGGCAGCACCCAGCGGCACCACAAACCCCGCACCCGCAGGACCTACCTGCGGAAAGCGGCACTCCTCCGTGATGACGACGGGAATGCCGCAGGCCATGGCCTCGAGAATGGCCACGCTGAACCCCTCTTGGCGGCTGGGGAGGCAGAAGGCGGTCGCATCGATGAAGGCCGCAAGCTTGTCCGTGCCGTAGAGCGGGCCGACCACATGCACGTGGTCGGCGACGCCCGCGCGTTGAATGAGCTCCTTCAGCGTCGCGAGATACCCATCGTCCGGCCCGGCGATGACCAAGCGCAGCGCGGGGTGTGCGGCCGATAGTGTCGCGAAGGCCTCGACCAGAAAATCCAGCCCCTTCTTGAAGTGCACGCGCGACAGGAACAGCACGTACGGGTCGGCCCCGAGCTCCGGGTGCTTGGCCCGGAATGCGCCGGGGGCGGGCAGCGGGCTCACCTCGGCCTCGAAGATGCCGTTGGGGATGATCTCGGTTGGTGCCGGCAGATTGAACGCCTTGATGGCCGCGGCTTCGTACGGGTTCAACACGTGCACGAACGCGGCTTTGGCGAGCATGGAGCGATAGGCCACCAGCAACCCCACGCGCTTCTTGATGGTCTTGGCAATGCCCTGGCCGCTGATGGACCAGGGGTCGAGCATGCCGTGGGGGACGATGACGTAGGGCACGCGGAGGCGGGCCGCGGCCCGCGCGGCTCGCAGCAGCAGGCGATCCCACACCCCGTGGATGTGGATGAAGGATTGCTTGGGAAAGTTGGCGTCGAACCACGCATGCGCGTTTGGAGCCACCAGCCGCCCACGCCCGCCGACCTCCGGGGCGATCGTGTGAATCGTCACCGCGCTCATGCCGGGGATGGGTGCGAGCGACGAGGCGATGCGAGCGTCGGCGGCCGGGTCGGCGTAGCAGACGATGCCGACTTCATGGCCCAGCGAAGCCTGAGCCGCGGCCAGGCGCGTGGCGACGGCGGGGGGGCCGCCGGTCTTGGGGTCGAGGGTGTTGATGACGTGGAGGATGTGCATGAGATGGGGCGGGATGATACCGGAAGGGGCTTCCCTATCGACTCGAGGGCACTACAACCTGAGACTTTGCGGCCATTCTGAGCAAACCCAGGTTCAATTGCATGCCACACTCCGGGCACTTGGAATCCTCGAGTCCGCGAAGGGTGTAATTGCAGCCGGGGCAAGCAACTTCGCTGGCTGCAAGAAATTCCACAACCGCGGAATCAATGTGACTTTTGTGTGCGGCAATCTGCACCTGGCACACATCAAAGAACGCGTACGCGGCCTCTCGCGATTGAAATGCTCGAATCGGTACTGGATAGGCTGCCGACTCGTGAAGTCGAATGATGAAGATGGAGGCTGTGTCCTCGATCCTGGCGATACCCGACCAGCGCCGTTCGGAGCCGCCGTCGCGATTGATCTGAACTAGCCCCTCCGTACTGATGCGAATGGTTTGTCGGCTGAAATCGCCACGGAGGTATCCCTGCCGTGCGAGGTCCCAAACGCCCGATTCGTACCCCGACTTGGATCGGGATGAGTGCTGGGTAAACGCCGCACGAGACCAAAAGTACGCGACAAGCGCGAGAAGCACAACAACTGGTATCAGGAGATTTGGCCCGACGAGCGTGCGGTGGTTGTTGAACGCGACAATAGCGATACAAATCGACATTGCCCCGCTCGCGATCGCCCAAGTGAGCAGGCGCCGGATATTGCCGCGGCCCCAGGCCTGCCGAGCCTGTTGGCTCAACAGAACGGAGTGAAAGGCGGCCATGTCCTCCAGTTCGAGCGTGAAGGAGACTTCCGCCAGGGTTTCGCCGCCCACACGCTCGCGTTGATCACCCATACGCGTCCTGCTCCTGCGGGTCTCACCGCCACAAAAGCCGCATGTCCGCCAGCACGTGCGCGAGGATCAGCGGCCACAATCTGGGGAACCTCAAAAATATCGCCGCGTGTACCAGGCCCATGCAAAAGACGCCGCCCACCACGAAGGGGCCCTGGTAGAGGTGGTAGGACGCGAAGAACGCGGCCACCAGAATCGCGGGAGCAATCCGCTGCTTGCTTAATAAGCACAAACGCGTGAACAGGAGGCCCCACAGCATGATTTCCTCCGCCGTGCCGTTGGTGGCGGCGTGCAGAAACGTTGCGGCATAGTCCGCAGGGGTTTCGGCATGGCCGAAGTTGTACGCTTCGGTGCGGCGCGGATAGAGCTCCGGCACGATAAACCAGAATGCGTAGGCGTACGCGTAATAGGCCACTCTCGCACCAAAGAACGCGGCCAGCGCTAGCACGCCGTCGATACCTAGGTGGGGCCGGACAAATCCAAACGCACGGGCGGGCTCGCCGCTGCGCCACATCAGGAAAATGCCAAAGCAAACGATTGAACTCGAGTGCACAAAACTGGAGATTTCGCCAAGAAGAAAATCGCCACCTGCGTGCTCCTGCGGCAACAGGTAGCCAGCCAGCGATCGAATCACCGCAGGAATCAGATACACGCCGAGGACGGCAAGCAACTCGCCGGTCCAGCGTGCGCGATCCTTGCCCGATGGCGTTGGGTCCATGGGCGACCCCGGCGCCAACTCTGGCGCGTGATCGACCGGCGAAACCAACGACATCGGCGGGCTCTCAGGTTCGGTCATGGCCGGGAGTTTACACCCCCGCCATCGCCCCCTTGCGGCTCTCATTCAGCAGCCGCCTCAATACCGTGTGCAACACGCCGCTGTTGCGGTAGTACTCCGCTTCCACCGGCGTATCGATGCGGCAGCGCACCTTGAAGTTCTTCTTCGTGCCGTCGGGCGAGGTGGCGGTGACGGCGATCTCGCAGCGCGGCTCGATCAGCCCCGCGTTTTCGCCGCTGGTCGTCACCGGCAGGTCGATGTCGAAGGTTTCCTCACCCGTCAGTCCCACGCTCGCGGCGCTCTGCCCTTCGAGGAAGTTCAAGGGCAGCACGCCCATGCCCACCAGGTTGGAGCGATGGATGCGCTCGAAGCTCTCGGAGATGACGGCCCGGACGCCCAGCAGCAGCGTGCCCTTGGCCGCCCAGTCGCGGCTGCTGCCCATGCCGTAGTCCTTGCCGGCGAGAACCACAAGCGGCGTGCCGTCTTTCTTGTAGTTCATCGCGGCGTTGTAGATGAAGTCGATCTTGCCCGCGCCGGCCTTTGACATGTCGCGGGTGTAGCCGCCTTCTTTGATCTTGGGCGACCCCCCGGCTTGCGCCGGGGGCTCCATCGCGAGCTTGTTCTTGATGCGCACGTTGGCGTAGGTGCCGCGGGTCATGATGCGGTCGTTGCCACGCCTGCTGCCGTAGCTGTTGAAGTCAGTCTTCTTTACACCCAGGCTCTTGAGGTAATCACCTGCGGGGCTGTTCTCGGCGATGTCGCCGGCGGGCGAAATGTGGTCGGTGGTCACGCTGTCGCCCAGGAAGGCGAGTACGCGGGCGCCCTTGATGTTGGTCGGCACGCCGGGCTTGTCGCTCATGCCGGTGAAGTAGGGCGGGTTCTGGATATAAGTGGAATCCGGCCGCCAGTGGTACTGCTCGCTCTCGGAGACGCCCACGGCGTTCCACTGCGGGTTGCCGGTGAACACATTCGCGTACTGCGTGCGGAACTGCTCGGGCGTGAGGCACTTGGCCTTGGTCTCCAGCACTTCCTTCTGCGTGGGCCAGATGTCCTTCAGGAACACCGGCTTGCCGTCCTTGCCCATGCCCAGCGGCTCGGTGGTCAGGTCGCGCGAGACGCTGCCGGCGATGGCATACGCCACCACCAGTGGCGGGCTGGCCAGGTAGTTGGCCTTCACGTTCTGGTGCACGCGCCCTTCAAAGTTGCGGTTGCCGCTGAGCACGCTGGCGACGACCAGGTCGCCCTGCTTGATGGCGGCATCGATCTCTTCGGGCAGCGGGCCGGAGTTGCCGATGCACGTCGTACATCCGTACCCCACCGTGTTAAAGCCCAGGGCGTTCAAGTCTTCAGTAAGGCCCGCCTTGTCGTAGTACTCGGTGACGACCTTGGAGCCGGGGGCCAAGCTGGTCTTGACCCAGGGCTTGCGGGTGAGGCCTTTTTCGCGGGCCTTGCGAGCGACCAGCCCGGCGGCGATCATCACATCCGGGTTGCTGGTGTTGGTGCAGCTGGTGATGGCCGCGATCACGACGTCGCCGTGATAGAGCGTGTAAGTCTTGCCGTCTTTGGCGGTGACCTTCACGCCGCCGCCTTCGCTGTCGTTGCCATTGGAGGGGTTCTGGGCGCTGCCGGAGGTGCCGCCCCCTTCGTTCGCCCAGCGGCCCAGGTTTACAGACTCGGCGGGCAGCTTCTTGCCAAAGCTATCAACCAGGTCCTTCTGCCACCCGGCCTTCATGTTCTTGAGTTCAACGCGGTCTTGCGGGCGCTTGGGTCCGGCCAGACTCGGCTGCACGGTGCTCAGATCCAGTTCCAGCACATCGGTGAACTCCGGCTCCGGCGTGCCGGGCTTCCAGAAGAGCCCGTTGGCCTTGGCGTAGGCCTCGACCAGGGCCAAGGTCGCTTCGTCGCGCCCGGTGAACCGCATGTAGTCCAGCGTCGCCTGATCGATCGGGAAGAAGCCCATGGTGGCGCCGTACTCGGGAGCCATGTTGGCGATCGTGGCGCGATCGGGCACCGTCATGCCCGCCAGGCCGTCGCCAAAGAACTCGACAAACTTGTCGACGACGCCCTTCTTGCGGAGCATTTGCGTCACGGTGAGCACCATGTCGGTGGCGGTGGTGCCTTCAGGCAGCTTGCCTTTGAGCCTGAAGCCGATCACCTCAGGCGTGAGCATGTAGATCGGTTGGCCGAGCATGACCGCCTCGGCCTCGATGCCGCCCACGCCCCAGCCGACGACGCCCAGGCCGTTGATCATGGTCGTGTGGCTGTCGGTGCCGACGCAGGAGTCGGGGTAGACCTCGGTCTGGCCGTCTTTATCGCGTTTGAGAACGCCGCTGGCCAGGTACTCGAGGTTCACCTGGTGCACGATCCCCGTGGCCGGCGGCACACACGTGAAGTTGTTCAGACTCTGCTGGCCCCACTTCAGGAACTCATACCGCTCGTTGTTGCGCTCAAACTCCATCCCCGCGTTGATGGTCAGGGCCTGGGCGCTGCCGAAGGCGTCGACCTGCACGCTGTGATCGATCACGAGGTCGCACTTCACCAGAGGGTTGATGGCCTTGGGGTCGCCGCCGAGGGCCTTCATGGCGTCACGCATCGCGGCCAGGTCAACCACGCACGGCACACCGGTGAAATCCTGCAGCACCACCCGCCCGGGCATGAAGGGGATTTCTTCCTTCAGCGGCGCCTTGGCGTTCCAGTTGGCCAACCCCGACACGTCGTCGGCGGTCACGATGAACCCGTCCAGGTTCCGCAGCATGCTCTCGAGGAGCACCTTGATCGAATACGGCAGCTTGTCGACCTTCCCGATCCCCTTTGCGCTCAGGGCGCCCAGGTCAAAGTACGTGTAGCTCCCGTGCTTGGTGGTCAGGGTCTTGCGGGCGGCAAACGGGTCGGGTCGAGACATGGCAACCTCCTTACAGGACACGGGCTTCGGGGCAGGCGACTTGATTCCAAACCAACCGGCGGCAGAACCCATCAGATTCCGCCCTCATGCAAACGTAGCATCGTATCGGCATGAACCGAATCGATGTCTTTGTCTGAACGCATCAAAGATATTGATGCTCTCGGCGCACCTCTCGCTGTTTCTGCCCTGCCGTCCCAACGCACCCATAACCAACCATTCATCACAAACCCGCAACCAGAGCCCCGCG
>JBAZUW010000204.1:0-6405 GCA_041661205.1 Phycisphaerales bacterium | reverse complement strand
AAGTTGACATGGCGGTCCAGGATGCGCTCGATGAAAGCGACAAGACCAACGGCATCATCCTCGCCTGCCAGGCCAAGCCCAAGAGCGATGTCGCGGTGGAGGCGTAGCCCATGAACGAACGTGAACGCGTCGTCGTCTCCGCCGTCCTCAGCATCCTGGTGGTGGTCTGGCTCGGCTTTTTCTTTCACAGTTCGCCGCGCTTCGCGGGCAGCGGAGTCGGCGCGGTGTTCGGCATCACAGGGGCCGCGCTCATGCTCATCCCGCTCGCGTACCCGATCGTGAAACGCATTCCCTTCATCAACACCCGCATCACCCCGCACCTCTCGATGCAGTCGCTCCTCACCTTGCACGTCTACGCGGGCATCTTCGGCCCGTTGTTCGCCATCATCCACACCGGCCACAAGTTCGACAGCCGGCTGGGCATCGCCCTGACGACCGCGATGCTGCTCGTCGTCGTGAGCGGGTTCACGGTTCGCTATCTCCTCATCTACGCGGGCCAGGAGATCAAGGACAAGTTGCTCCTGCTCCAGACCGCACGCGGCGATCTCGACAGCGCGTGGGGCGTGCTCGAAAACTCCCCCGCCGACGCGAGCGCCCTCCCGAAAGCGCCCCTGCTCGCGGCCGGTCTTGCGGCGTTCGGGTTCGATCTTTCGCCCGGCGGCCCCTCCGGCGATGTCACCCGTCTTGCCGAGTCCGTGGCGGACCTGGAGTACGCCGTCCGCACGCACGAGGTGTTCAAGCGCTGGTTCGGCCGCGCGCTGGTGCTGCACATCGTGCTTTCCATCATCCTTTACGCCCTGCTCGCCCTGCACATCTGGTCGGGCTTCTACTTCGGCCTGCGGTGGTGGACCTAACCCATGAAGACCATCGAGATCATCTACGGCATTGTCATCACCGGCGCCCTGGGCGTCGCCATCACTATCCCGTTCCTGACCCACGAACGCGGCTCCGCCTCTGTGATCGGCTGGCAGGCGATGGCCAGCCCCGGTCCCCTCTCCGCCAAGCACCAGTTCCTCGCGAGCAGCTGCGAGGCCTGCCACACGCCGCACCAAGGCATCGTGGCCGACAAGTGCATCGCCTGCCACGCCAACAACGGACCGCTCCTCTCCAAGCAATCGACGGCCTTTCACGCCAACATCGGCGACTGCCGCGGCTGCCACATCGAGCATCAGAACATGGGGATGCCGGACATGGGGGGCGTGGCGGACAGCGTGGGCCTCCGCCCCGTCACGATGGACCACACCATCCTCGCCGCACTCGGCCTGAAGGCCCACCCGCTCCCGCCCGGCCTGTCGCTCGCCTCGCTCCCGGTCCAGCACCCACGCATCACGCCCGCCGAGACCCTCCTCGACTGCAACGCCTGCCACGCGAACCAGGACCGGCACCGCACGCTCCTGGGCACCGACTGCGCCTCGTGCCACGCGACGAGCGTTGCCCAAGGCGGCTGGACCATCCCCGAGTTCCGCCACCCCTCACCCCTCTCGACCGACTGCAACCAATGCCACTCCGCCCCGCCGAGCCACTACATGATGCACTTCAGCATGGTCTCGATGAAGATCGCGGGCGTCGAGCACGCCGATGTGACGCAGTGCTTCCTCTGCCACCAGACCAACTCGTGGAACGACATCAAGGGCGTGGGGTGGTACAAGCACCACTGAGCAAGCCATGACGATTCGCCGCCCCATCCCGCCCATTTTGCGACGTCCTTACGAGAGCGGTGCCATTCTTGATGCGACGTTTATCGAACGCCAGTCGTATGCCCGCGAGAATCCACTTCTCAGCACTGCCCGCGAAGCATCGCGGGCGCGCTCATCGTTTTCCAGTCCCACCACTCACAGGTCAAGGTCGCCGATGGTCGGCGCCCTCCGCACGAGAACAAGGAGTTTCGCATGACAAGGTTCAACACGCGTTCATACATCCTCGCCTGCCTCGCATTGGCCGGGGCAGCCCTGACCGGCTGCCAGTCCGACAAGCACACGATGGTCGAGCCCAAGGACGGCACGGTGATCGTGTGCAAAGAGTGTTACGACGAGGTCTACAAAATGCAGCACTCCACAGGCTCGCGGTGGGGGACCACCCGCACTGAAACCCACACGCGGCACGAGTGCCCTTCCTGCAAGACGGAGATGTCCATTTACACCGAGAACGGCGTGACCAAGGTCAAGTGCGCCACGTGCGCGCCCGAGGGCTTGGCTTGCGACAAGTGCCTGCCCCCTAAGGATTACGTCCCGCCCGCCACGAAGTGATACACGTCCCCACGCCGCGGTCCTCAGTGACCCGCGACCATGCCCGGCAAGAGCCCGCTGGAGGCCCTCCGCGAACTCGACGCGGCGTTCCCGCACGTCCGCACGATCATCCTCAGCGGACACAGCGATGCGATATTCATCGACCGCGTCTTCGCCGCACGGGCCTGGGGGCGGTATGTCTCAAAGGGCGATGAGCCGGACACGGTGTTGCAGGCGGTACGCGAGGTGGCGAAGAGAAAAGTCTGGCGGCCGCAGCGCCCGTACGGGCGTTGAGCATCCGGCGGCTTCTATCTCCGCCGTTCGCTCCGCGCGGCCTGGGGCGTGGAGCTGGCTTACCCGGGCGGCGTGTCCAGGCCTCCAAACGCCGATGAATCCGTGGCGCGCCCTGCGGACGGCGTTCCAAGCCGCAAAACCACGGCCCCAAGCGAATCGCCCGGGGTGGAATGCGCCGCATCCGCGACGCGCCGGGTGGAGGGGAGGACGCGATCATCGGCCCGTCGGGCGCGACACTTCACTAGGCGGACGCGACAAACAACGCCGCAGACGGCCGGGTTGCTCATCGGTGAAGCCGCGAGAAGCCCGGCGACGCCGCTTCAAGCCGCCCGATGGGGATTCGCCGGGGGCTGGATGCGATGGATGGCCGGATGGCCCTTGGGGGATTGGGGAAAAGTCCACCTGTGTCCGCTCCTTCCCTCCGTGTACAAGTCATTCACTGGTCAGACGACGCTGTGCCGCCGTGACCTGTTCTCTCACGCCGAACAAAGGAATCTGACCATGAATCACGAAGCCCCCTCCAAGGACACGCTCGACTGTATGAAGGCCTGCGGCGAGTGCGCCACCATCTGCGCGCAGACCGCGCACCACTGCCTGCATCTGGGCGGCCCGCACGCCTCGCCCGAGCATCAGGGCATCTTGCAGGACTGCAAGCAGATCTGCGGCCTGGCCGCCTGCTTCACCGCCCGCAACTCCGAGCACGCCCCGCACATCTGCAAGGAGTGCGCCGAGATCTGCAACGCCTGCGCCGACTCGTGCGAGAAACTCGCCAAGGGCGACAAGCTGATGACGCAGTGCGCCCAGGTCTGCCGCAAGTGCGCCCAGACGTGCGAGAAGATGGCCGGCGCGGCCGTCTGAGGTTGGACCCACGTCGTCTGAAACGCTTCCCAAGTCGTCGAAAACCTTTCCCAAGGAGCACGTCCATGAACACCATCACTCACCTGAATCGTCTCTTCGCCTCGGCTTCGGCTCGAATGCCGGGGCTCTACGTAGCGGCCCGCATCACCGCGGCGCTCGCGATGGCCCTCTTCCTCGTGGCGTGCGACAAGCCGCACCATTGAGAATCCGGAAAGACCGGATCGATCAACGGCCCGGCGGAGAACATCCGCCGGGCCGTTTTCTCGCCCCGAGCACGCACGCCGGAGCCGTTGTCCCAGTCAGGCACGTACACCCAAGCCGTCATCCCTGTAAGAAAGGGCCTCACCGATGAACCACAACAACGGATGGATGAATGACTGGTCGGGGGGCGGGATGTGGATCCGGGCGGTGGTCGGCGTGCTCGTGGTGGTCCTGCTGGTCGTCGCCATCATGAAGATGTTGAACAAGAAGCCGTGAGTTTGCCAGCGGCGATTGGGGAAACGTCCGCACGGCCCCAGCGCATCGCTCGGGAGAGAATCACTCCATTGGCCAACTCATCCTCCGCGCTGTCGGAGGAGTCGAGGGGGTCGGCACTGAGCAAGGAGTCTCGCGTGACCAGCCGCATCCACCGTCCTTTCCTGTTCACCGCCCTCGCCGCCTGCGGCCTCGCTCCGGGCGCCTGCCAGAGCGATAAGCACACAATGGTCGATTCCGCGACCGGCAAGACGATGGTCTGCAAAGAGTGCTACACCGCGGTGATCGCCGCACGCCGCGATCACCCGGCCTCGTCCGCGAGCGGCACCCAGATTCTCAGCACCTCCCAGTGTCCTTGCTGCAAGACCGAAATGTCGGTTTACATCAAGGACGGCACTCACATGGTCAAGTGCGAAGGGTGTGCCCGTGACGGTGTCGCGTGGGATAGATGCGTTTCGTCCAACATGCAAACCAAGTGACCCGGTGCGCCGTCCGGCGCGTGGCTCGGGTGCGTCTTCAAAGGACTACCGTCAATGAAAATGCTTATCCCTATCGTGGTCGCGATCGGCGTGATCGTGTCTATCGCGATGCTTTCATCATGCTCCGAAACGAAGGCCGTCGTCGGCCCCAACGGCGGTGATGTTGTCCCCATTCAGAACGGCGCGGCAGGGGCCAAGGCGGAGGTCGTCACCAACGCCGACACAGGCGAGGTCATGGTCCACATGTGGGACCAGAACCTCAAGAGCCAACAGCCCATCGACGCCCAGCCCATGACGCTCGGCAGCGGCGATCACACTGTCGAGCTTGAGCCGCACCCGCTCGCCTCCGACCCGGCGGGCAAGTGCAGCCGCTTCTACGGTCAGGCCGACTGGATGCGCGGCGGGTCGATCAAGACCGGCTGGCTCCGCTGCTGCGGCGGTCAGGGCACGCGCCAGGATTTCGCGTGGGCCAACTGCTGGTCCGGCGGTCGCGCCCGCGGCGGGATGTGGTCGGAGATGGGCGAGCACCGCCGCGGTATGGGAGGGATGGGCGGCCCAATGGGTCCGGGAGGGCCGGGCATGGACGGGCACCGCTGACCCGCATCGGTGGCGGCATTAAGTTCCTGCCCGCATCACCACCGCGAGTGATGCCCCTGATGTTCGAGGATTCGCACCATGAGACCAGTCCGCTTTCCTCATCTCTATCTTGCCGCATGGGGCGTGATCCTCGCCGGGCTGGCGGGCTGTGTGTCGGTCAAGCCCGACGAGCGCTTCCCCGATGTGCAGAGTCAGGTCAGCGACCGACTCGGGCCAGGGATGACACGCGTTCACTGGCGGCTGGTAGCGCCGGAAGACCAGCAGGTCGATGCCCTTGTGGACGACCTGCTCGCTCGACCGCTCACGCCCGAGGGGGCTGTTCAGGTGGCCCTGCTCCGCAGCCGGGACTTGCAGGCCGTGTACGAAGACCTCGGCGTCGCTCAGGCCGACCTCGTCCACGCGGGGCTGCTCAAGAACCCCGACCTCGCTGGTTTCATCCGCTTTCCCGACAGCGGCCCCTCATCGCCGAACTGGAACGTGGGGCTCGACTTCTGGCTGGACATCTTCCTCGTGCCGCTCCGGAAGAAAATCGCCGGGGCCGAGTTAGAGGCGTCGCTGCTCCGCGTGACAGACGCGGTGCTCGACAAGGCCACGCAGGTTCGCCGGGCCTACTACCAGTACCTCGCCGACACGCGTGTGCTCGTCCACCAACGGGAGCTCGCCGAGTTTGCGGATGTTGCGGCCGAGCTGACGAAGCGTCAGCAGGCCCAGGGCCACATCGCCGATCTTGATTCCGCCAACGAACTGGCCGCCGCGGAGGAAGCCGGACTGGCCCTGGACCGCGCCGAGGCCGAGGCCAGGATCAGCCGCGAGACGCTCCGCCGCCTGCTCGACCTGACCGACTCTGACATCCGGTGGACCATCGACGAGTCCGTCGCCGCACTTCCGGCCGCGGACCCCGACGCCGAGACGCTGGTCGCCACATCGCTCGACAAGCGCGTGGACATCGCCCTGCTGGGTCGGGAGATCGAGTTGCAGCGTCTGGGCCTGGACATGGACAAGAAGTGGTTCCTGACCACGGGCGCGGTCGGTGTCGAGACGGAGCGCAGTTCCGACGGCGTGCAGGGCACGGGCCCCCACATCAGCTTCGAGCTCCCCATCTTCCACCAGCACCAGGCGGTCTATGCCCGGCGCGAGGCGTTGATCCGCCAGGCCGAGGACCGGCTCGCGGGTCGGCGAGGCGCGGCCCGTGCCGAGGTCCGCATCGCCGCCGAGCGGATGTCACTGGCCCGCCGTGCCGCCGAGCGCTACGAGCGCTCGATCGTGCCCCTGCGCCAGAAGATCGTCGGGCTTACGCAGGCCGAGTACAACGCCATGATCGTGGGCGTTCCGGACCTGCTCTCGGCCAAGTCGGCGGAGACACGCGTGGGCATCGACCAAGCCCGGGCCGTGCAGGACTACTGGACCGCACGCGCCGAGTTGGAGCGCGTCATCGGCGTGAAGCTCCCCGACCTCCCGGATGCCGCGCCATCGCCCTC
>JBAZUW010000203.1:0-6423 GCA_041661205.1 Phycisphaerales bacterium | reverse complement strand
TTCGCCGCTTGACCCCGGGGCTCAGAGAATCTGGGATTCTCTGAGCCCCGGGGTCAAGCGGCGAAGAACTGAAGTCACCCGCGCAAACCGTGTCACTCGCGCCACCGAGGAAGCCGCTCTGGGCTTTCTCGGTGCGGAGCATCCAGAGACACTCGTGCGCATTAGAAACACCGAGGACGCAAAGCCGTCCTCGGTGGCACGTATCAGTAGTGGCACGTGCAAGTCCTAAGTGGCGATGGCCCGCAATATATAACACGCTACAGGGAAAGAAGCTGAGCACGCGCGGAAAGCCATCTTGCATGGCGCGACAAAAACCTTCGACCGTGGCATCGCACCACTTTGGATGCCGCACGAACGAGCCGGTTACGGCGGGTCAAAAAGTATCAGATTTCCGCGTTTTTCCTAGTCCCGCGTGATAACGACCTTGCCGACGTGTGCCTGCGATTCGAAGTACGCATACGCCTTGAGCGAATCAGCGAACGCGAAACGCTTGTCAATCACGGGCTTAAGTTGGTTCACTTCGATCGCCCGATTCATCGCCTCGAACATTTCAACAGAGCCGACGTAAATACCACGAACAGTTTGGGCGTTGAGGATGGCGGGGATGACCGAGGGGTTGTCGCCGCCGGCGAGGAAACCGATGAGGCTGATGGTGCCCCCGACGCGGGTGGACTGCAGCGAAGACTCAAAGGTGCCCGTGCCGCCGATTTCGATCACGTGATCGACACCCTTCCCGCCCGTCAGTTGAAGGACCTGCTCGTGCCACTTCGGATGGACCTTGTAGTTGATAGTCTCAGCCGCCCCCAGGCCCCGGACGCGGGCCAGCTTCTCATCGCTCGCCGAAGTGGCGATGACGCGGGCGCCCATCGCCCGTGCAAACTGCAACGCGAAGATGCTCACGCCTCCGGAGCCCAGCACCAGCACCGTGTCCCCCGCCTTGGTTCCCGCGGCCATCAACGCATTCCAGGCCGTCAACGCCGCGCACGGCAACGTGGCGGCTTCGGCAAAGTCCAGGTGGCCGGGCACGCGCACGAGCGCGTGCTGGGGTACGACAAACTGCTCGGCCAGCACGCCATCAATCGCCCCGCCGAGGGCCGTGTGCAGCACCGCTTCATGCAGCGCTCCGCTCACCCAATCTCGCATGAAGTTGGCGGCCACCCGGTCGCCCACCTTCCAGCGGCTCACCCCGGCGCCCACGGCGTCGACCACGCCCGCGCCATCCGAGAGCGGAGTTACGGGCCTGGTCTGATTGCGGAGGTAGCCGCCCTTGGCGATGACCAGGTCGCGATAGTTCAGCGACGCGGCCTTCAGCGTCACGCGCACCTCGCCCGGACCAACCGCCGGCACGCCCGCGTCCACCAGTTCGATCGCCCCGATGCCCTTGTCGCTGGTGATGCGGAAAGCTTTCATGAGTTCGCCTCTCTCAAGATGGTGAATGGAATGACCTGATCCGGCTGAATCGCCGCGGCACATGCCCCTGTTGCGGGTGTCGCCGCGTCAAAAAGAGAATCCATGCTGTCGCCCCACCGGGCGTGAGCCCGGCCTGGTGAGTGGTCAGATGCCACCCACGAGGCACACGTCACGGCGTGGGCAGTTCGAAGTTCGTAGAAATAGCAACCCGGGGGGTGGGCCCCCCCCGAGTCCGGAGTGCATACGCAGTGGAACGTCCGTCCCGATCATCCCGTCAGAAGTACAGCATCATCGCGGTCCTGAAGGCGCTCGCCGATCCGGTACGCCTCCGCATCGTGCGAGTGGTGCGCGAGCGGGGCGAAGTGCCGTGCCACGAGCATTTTCGAGACATCCCCAAGAGCACCCTCTCGCACCACTGGCGCGTGCTGCGCCTCGCAGGGCTCGTGCATCAGCGGGGGGACGGCGTTCGCCGCCTCAACTCGCTCAGAGCCCCGGACGTCGACGCCCGGTTCCCCGGCCTGCTCGATGCCGTGCTGGGCCAGGCCCCGCGCCCTATTTCGGTGCGGCAAACTGCTGCACGCCATCCGCCTCTACGCGATCGCCTTTGAGATTCCACACGATGCGGCGTGCCTTGACCGGCGCGCCCGTCTTTGAATCGCTGATTGTCACCGGCCCCCCAATGCTCGCATCCGCCTGAGCCACCGTCGTCACCGCGTCATAGGCCACCTGGCCAGCGCTCAGCTCGCGGCTCTGGGCCCCGTCTTTCCGCCGCGTCCGCAGCCACGCCCGCCCCGTCGCCAGCGCGGACTTCAGTTGCCCCGCCTGCACCAGCGTGCCGTTGACTTCGCTCGCCTGCGTCGACACAAACGCCAGCAGGTCGTCGCAGTCCAGTTGCATGCTCTCCTGATCCACTACATGAATCGCGCGGACGCCATCCGTCGCGTGAATGCGACCTTCCGCGCGGTCGTACTTCATGGTTCCCGTCCAGCTCACCAGCGTGTCGCCGCGGCTGGACGTCGGCCTCAGCGCCATCGCGGGCGGGGTGGCCTCCGTCGCCGCCGAAGTCGGTTCCGCCGGCGCCCGGCGATCGGCCAGCAGCATCTTGCCCGCCGTGGGCACTTCAAATACGCCATGCGTTTCGTCGACCGCGATTCTCGCGCCCTCCACCACCATGGCCTGGTCCACGACCATGCCGTCGGGGCCGAAGCGCTTGGATTCGACCCGCGCCGGACGCGCGTCCGTACCGATCGCCACCGCCGTGTCGAGCGTGCGCTTGTTCTGGTCGCCGCCGCTGGCCAGATGTATCTCGGCGCTGTCCGACACCAGCACATCACGCGACACCCCGGGCTTGGTCAGCACCGCCACGGTGGCCCCGTCGCAGCGGCCGACCCCGGCCGCGTCGTCATAATCCAGCCGATCCGCCCATGTCAGTTTGAGGACACTCCCGACCTCGCCCTCCCCGACCTTCTGGTGCCACAGCGTGCCCGGCGCGGGCACGTGCACCAGTTTTCCCCGTCCATCAAACTGCACGCGCGAGGTTCGGATCGTCGACAGCCCCTGGCACATCGTGACCCCGTCCGGCGCGCTGCTCGTCACCTCCGCCCAGTCATCGCTGGGCGTGGCGTTCAGCTTGTCGCCTGTGATGGTGGTGCCCCCTTTGCCGGTGTACGCCACCTGATCGCGGGCCACCAGGGCCGCCACCTCGGTACGTCCGTTGGGCGCCGGCTCCAGGTCGGCAATGATGCGGCTGGCCGCGAGGTGCTGCTCACGCTGCTCAGCGTTGGCCCGCCCATTGAGATCAATCCGGCTGGCGCGAGACTGCCCCCCGGGCAGGGCCTCAAAGGCAAGGTCGAGCGTATCGGCGCTCAGCCGCCCGGCGTCGGTACCCGCCTTGCCATCCGTCGCCGCCGCGTTCCCCACCATCAGCACGTGTTTCAGCGCGCTCGAGCCGGGAAAAAACGTCGCGTCCAGCGACTCGGCGCTCACCATGGCCAAACCATCGTTCGCCTCGACCCCCCCGGTGAGTTTCGCGCTCACGGGGCGGGCCTGCATCACGCCTCGCTCCATCGCGAGCTGAAACTCCGCGTCCGACTTCCACGCGATCGATCCCCGCGGCGCCTCCGGCTCGTTGGGCTTCGCCGGCTTGCCGTGAATCACGCCCTCGCCCGGCGACCGGATCCGCCCCGTCGCCATCGCAATCTCAAAGCGGCTCCCGCGCGCATCACCCCGTTCGTCCGCTTCTAATATCGCCCCGCTGCTGCCCGGCCCCGCCACCGTCGCCTCGCGCACCGTCGCGCCGTACTCAATCATCGATCCCTTCGCCGTCGCCCGCGCCACTTCGTCCTTAGCGATTACGCCCAGCGGCATGCCCGACGTGAACCGCGCGAAGACATCGTTGCGATTCAACTCACCGGGTGTGGAGCTTTCCAGCGCCGCGTCCATCGGCCCCGACCAATGAATCTCGATGGGTTGATCGTTGGCGTCCACCGGCGCGGGCTTGGGGGGCGTGGGCAGCTTCACCGCATCGCCCACCGGTTGAAACGCCGCCAGCCTGATCGCGCCGCTCGAGCCTGCGCTACGCATCGCGACCGGCTCGGCCCCCAGCGGCGCGAGCGACGCCACCGCGGCCGGCCGTAGCTTGCCGTCCACCAGTCGCAGCCACGCCAGCACTTCGTCAGAAGTGATCGACTTTGGTCCCTGCTTTACGCTAACGTGATCTCGCGCCACCATGCGATACAGCGACTCCACCGGCACCGCCGCTTTCACGGGTGCTTCCGCGCCGCCTGCCGCAATCGTCCCGCCCCCCGTCGCGGGAACAGCACCTGTTTGCTGCGGCGCCGCCTTTTTCGCCTCGCGCGTCCCCGGGAGCAGCACCAGCCTCGCCAAGTGGTCCAGGTGCACGCCGTCGATGCGCTTCTTCGCCTCGTCGTACAGCACGATTAACCCGTCGCCTTCAAAGTCCAGCTGATCGCCCTTGGCCGTGACATTCGCGGGAAACTCGATCCGCCCCAGCGTCGCGTCAAACTTCAGCAACGGCGCTTTCATCGTGAGCAGCGGCTTGTCGTTCGCCCCGATCACATGCCCCTTCGTCTCGGGAAAGAGCCGGATCAGCACGTTGCCTTCCAGCAGCCCATCTTGGGGCCGCCCGCCCGTCACGCCCTGCGGCATCCGCGCTCGTCCTTTGTCCGCGTCCACCAGCATCGTGCGCCCATCCCGCAGAAAGATTCTCGCCTTCGGCTTGGTCAGGCTGAACTCGCTGCCCGCCAAGGGCTGGGATCGCTCGGCGCTGATCTCCGCCTGCACGCGCGAGGGGTCCTTGTCATCCACCAACTGCACGTTCATGGCGCTGCCCTGCACGAGCCCCGAGGCCATGCTGCCCCCGGAGTTGGGAGAGATCTTCGTAATATCCGGGGTGAGCGTGGTATCGAAAAGTGGGGCCGGGGCGGCCGCCGCCGCCCGCTGGCGCATGGCCATGAACGCCACAAACCCGCCAAAGCCGAGCAGGAGCACCGCCGCCGCGATCAGCCCGCGGGCCCGCACCGAGCCGCGCCGGACCCCCGCCAAACCAAGCTTTCGTTTCAGTTCGCGCATCAGTCCCGCACCAGCTTCATCGCGATCAAATCCTGCACATCCAGCAGGCCCACGGGATGGTTCGCGCGATCCACCACGGGAATCTCATCCTGCCGGAACTCGCGGATCATGTTCACCGCGTCGCGCACCAGCGCCGTGTCAGGCAGCGTGCGCGGGGCTTTGGTCATCACTTCGCGCACCGGACGCGAAAGCTCCGTGGGGTCGCGCAGAATGAGCCGGCGAAGGTCGCCATCGGTGAAGATCCCCGACAGGTGGCCTTGTTCATCCACCAGCATGATCGCGCCCGGTCGTCGCCCGCTGCCTTGTGCCTGTTGCAACGCTTCCCCAACGCTCACACCCTGCGGCACCAGCGGCAGATTCTTGGGCACGGTGTACCGCAGCAATTCTGTCACAGGCCGCAAGAGCTCGCCCAGCGACCCGCCCGGATGGCGGCGTGCAAAATCCTCATCGGTGAAGTTGCGGCGTTTGGCCGCGGCGAGTGCCAAGGCATCACCCACCGCCAGCGTCGCCGTCGTCGATGACGTTGGGGCCACAAAGTACGGCGCACCCGCCTCGACCTTCACACCCAAATGCAGCGTCACGGTGGCGAGGCGCTCCAGGCTCGACACCTTGTGGCCGGGCTCACTGCTCTTGTCGCCTCCCACGATCGCGATGATCGGCAGGCCATCCTGCTTAAGAGCCGCGGCCAGTGCCACCACCTCATCCGTCTCACCGGAACACGAAATACACACTGCGGTATCCGTGTGCCGGAACCGCCCGAGGTCGCCGTGGGCCGCCTCAGACGGATGCACCGCGTGCGACGGAATGCCCAGGGACGCCAGCGTGGCGGAAATCTTGGCGCCCACCAGTCCGGACTTGCCCAGCCCGGAGACGATCAGCGTGCCGCCCGCGTCGGCGCATGCCACCACCAGGTCTACCGCGAGCGTGAAGTCGGCCCCGAGAATCGAGGCGAGGTGGGCGAGCGCGTCGGACTGTTCGCGCACCACGCCCCGCGCGAAGGCGAGTTCGTCGAGCGCATCGACCGGGTGGGAGAGGCCATCCGGCGTGCGGTGGGGGGGATGAACCGGGGCTGAAGCCCGAGGGGCATTGGCCATGATTGCAAGGGTAAACCGGTCGGGGCGTCCGGGCGCGGGGGGTCATACCTTCAGGTGTCGGCCGCGGCCTTGCCCGCCGCAGCCCAATGGAGGCCTTCGGCTCGTGACGGATCACGACTATCGCGTGCGGCTTGACGTCTTCGAAGGTCCGATGGACCTCCTGCTGTTCCTCATCCGCAAGGATGAGGTCGATATTCACGACATTCCAATCTCCTCGATCACCGACCAGTACCTGAAATACCTCGACGATCTTCGCGTGCACGGCTCGGCACTGATCGACATCGATCTCGCCGGCGAGGTTCTGGTGGTGGCCGCGACGCTGATGGAG
>JBAZUW010000202.1:0-6542 GCA_041661205.1 Phycisphaerales bacterium | reverse complement strand
AGAAGGCCTGCTGTAACGGGAGAAAGTTCATGGCTCAACCCTGGAAAAACCTCAAAACCAAACTCAGCCCCGCGGTCCAGGCCCGCATCGACGCCCGCGTCGCCGACACACTGCGAACCATGCCCTTGCAGGAGATCCGTAAGGCGATCGGGCTCACCCAGGCCGAACTCGCCGGGCGACTTGATGTCGCCCAAGGCAGCGTCTCCAAGCTGGAGCACGCCGCCGACATGTACCTCACGACCTTGCGCAAATATGTCGAGTCCCTCGGGGGCGAACTGCACCTGACAGCCCGCTTCGCAGACGGACGGCAGTTCGAGATCGACCAGTTGGCGGCCCTCGACGGACGCGACTAAGCCACGAACCGCGCGTGCCTCTACCCTGCCCACATGAGCTCCCCAACCCCCTACGCCTCTGCCCTCGCCCACGAAATCGCCAAGGTCGCACTCCTGCGCGGCAACTTCACCCTTCGCTCCGGGCGCACCAGCACCTACTACCTCGACAAGTACCTCTTCTCCACCCGCCCTGAACTCCTCCGCCAGCTCGCCCCGCTCTTTGGCGAGCGCCTGCACGCCATGGAGGCCAAACTCGGCGTCAAGTTCATGCGCCTGGCCGGGGCCGAGCTTGGGGGCATCCCGCTGGTGACCGCCGCCAGCCTGCACACAGGCCTCCCCAGCATCTTTGTACGCAACAAAAAGAAGGACTACGGCACCTCCAAGCAGCTCGAAGGCGCGATCAACCCCGGCGACGCGGTTGCCCTGCTCGAAGACGTCGCCACCACCGGGGGCCAAGCCCTGGAAGCCGTGGCGGCGCTTCGCGAGAGCGGGGCGGATGTTCGCTGCGTCATCGCCACCATCGACCGCCTCGAGGGCGCCCGCGAGAACATCGAGAAGACGGGGCTGGCGTTTGATTCGCTGTTCACGACGCGGGACTTGGGCGTGGCGGAATAGCGAGTGACGACGGCGGCTTCTTCCCTACCCCATCTCGTGGCACGGGCCTCCGGCCCGTGTCCTACCCAATCTACTTCCTACCGCTTCCATAGAAATCTCCGCCTTGCGAAGAGGTTCAGCCCCTGAGAACCCGAGCATGGGAAGGACACAGACCAGAGGCCTGTGCCACAAGATCAGGTAGAAAGAGCCATGCGAACCATCGTCCAACGCGTCTCCCGCGCCAGCGTCACGGTTGATGGCCGCGAGGTCGGCGCGATCGGCACCGGTTTGGTCTTGCTGGTCGGCATCGAGCTCGCCGACGCCGAGCCCCAAGCCGCCTGGAACGCCGACAAAGCCGCCAACCTCCGCGTGTTTCCGGACGCTGAGCGAAAGCTCAACCTCAGCGTGCTCGACCTGGCCGCGCTCAACCATTCTCCCGGCTTGCTTCTCGTGCCCAACTTCACCGTGGCGGGCGACGCGAACAAAGGCCGCCGCCCGAGCTTTGACCGAGCCATGCGTCCCGAGCAAGCCGAGCCGCTCTTCGCGCGGCTCATCGAGCTCACCAAAGCCGCGGCCGGGGCGGGGGTTCACGTGACCAGCGGCGTCTTCCGAGCCCACATGCTCGTGGACCTGCAAAACGACGGGCCCATCACGCTGGTTCTGCAAGCCCCCGCCTAGTCACGCATAATCACGAAAAAGCGCAGAAATAACGCGGAGAAAAGAAACTTCCCCGGCGCCGGATGCTAAAACACTTCACTATGAACACCCCATCCCGAGTCGTTTCCTCCGCTGCCCGTGGGTTGGTCGTGCTAGCCGCCCTTTGCGTCGTGGCCCCTGCGGCCCTCGCCCAGTGGTCCGCAGACCCTGCCAACAACCTCGCCATCGGCGACCTGGCCAACGACCAGGTGCAGGCCAAGATCAAACCCACCAGCGATGGCGGGTGCTACATCACCTGGTTCGACAACGCTTCCGGCGGCTACGACGTCAAGATCCAGCGCCTCGACCGCCAAGGCTTCGAGCAGTTCCCGCACAACGGGATTCTGCTCGCCGACCGCAGCTTCTCTTCCACTGTCGACTACGACATGGTCGTCGATGCCAGCGACAACGCGATCGTGACGTTCCGCGACAATCGCCCGGGAACGACCCTGGTCACCGTAACCAAGGTCACCCCGGCCGGAACTCAGCCCTGGGGCCCGACGGGCATCCAGACCACCGGCAGCACCAACGCCAACAACCCCCACGTCGCGGTCCTTTCCGATGGCTCCATCGCCAGCGGTTACAGCGTGGGCTCTGGCTTCACGCTCGTGCGCCTTGACCCTGCCGACGGGCACCAGATCGCCGGCCCCACCCTCGTGAGTGAGAGCGGTCGCACCGTCACCCTGAGCGACCTGCAGCCCGGCGACAATGGCAGCGTGATCGCCCTGTGGGTGCGCCCGTTCACCACCTCATTTCTCAGCAGCAAGTACCTGTATACCCAGAAGTACAACTCGGCGCTTGCCGCTGTGTGGACGCCTCCCAACGGCTACGCCGCGGTGCCCGTGTACGCCCCCCAGCCAAACTCCACTTACCCCGGCGGCACCTACGGCACCCAAGGCGGCTCGATCCAGAATGGCTACTTCCCCACCTTCGTGAGCGACGGCAACGGTGGCGGCGTCTACGGCTGGTACGAAAATGCTGGCCCCCGCAACGCCTACATCCAGCACATCCTCACCGACGGTTCCGCCAAGTTCCAAGCCAATGGCCTCCCCAATGCCGTATCCGGGTCGGATCGCATCCGCATCAGTGGCACCGTCGCCTACGACCTCCTCACCGGCGAGTACTACTCCGCCAGCACCGAGAGCGGAAGCCCCACCCAGGGCAACTACAGCGCCTTCGTTCAGCACTTCAACCCGGACGGCACGCGTACCTTCGGCAGCGCCGGCCTGACCGTGCTCCCCACCGGCACCGGAAATCAATCATCGTTCGTTCAGGTGCAGGCCGTCGCCGGCGGCTGCGTTGTGACCGGAATCGATTCTCGCAGTGGAACCACCGGCGTGATCTTTGCCGCAGGCGTTGACACCGAAACCGCCACGGTCTCTTGGTCCAGCCTCGCCTCGTCCACCATCGCCAGCAAGGCACGCCTGACCAGCACCGTCAGCACCAGTGGCGACGTCTTCATGGCCTTCAGCAGCGGCACCCCGTACGACATGTTCGCTCAGAACGTGTCGCCCGCCGGTGTGTACGGCAACGCCCCGGTGGTGTGCGACCCTGACGTCAACCAAGACGGCAACTCCGACCAGGGAGACATCGATTACCTGATCAACGTCATCGCGGGCGGCGAAAATCCCACCGGTATTGATCCTGACTTCAATCAGGATGGCAACGCTGACCAAGGCGACGTCGATGCGCTCATCAACGTGGTTGCGGGCGGGGAATGCCCGTAATCGGCTCGCTTCGCAGTCGCTGCCGACACATTTAGACCTCATCAAGAACGCGCTCAAACCACGCCGCCGGCTCGACATGAGCCGGCGGCGTCTTACTTTCCTGCAAAGGCAACCGGTCGCCCGTGCGGCACTCAAGGTGCCCGGCGGCGCCGGTCCTCGGGGGGCCCGTCATGCGTCACACTCGACGGTTCGGCAGCGTCTTCCTCTTCGCAGTCGCGGCGGCATCAACGATTTCCGGGGCTGACACGATCACCCTCGCTCCCGCCGCCGACAACACGCTCTTTCGCGATCGCAACTTCCCCGAGCACCATTACAGCAACGGCGCGGGCGAAGGGCTCTTCTGCGGGCGCACCTCGGTGCACGCCGAGATTCAGCATCGGGGGCTGATCCGGTTTGATCTTGGCGCCATCCCGTGCGGTGCCACCGTCACGGGTGTTGAACTCACGCTGACCGTGAGCACCGAACCCCCTTTCGGCGCGGTCGTGCCCATGGACCTGCATCGGCTGCTCGCGGCCTGGGGCGAGGGCGCTTCGGTTTCGTTTGGCGGTCGCGGCGTCCCCAGCCAACCCGGGGACGCCAACTGGTTTGAACGCGTGTCCCCGGGCATCTTGTGGACTACTCCGGGGGGCGACTTCGTGACACCCCCGAGCGGCACGACCACCGTGCCCCTTGGCGCGGCCACGGCAACCTGGTCCACCACGCCCCAAATGCTCTCCGATGTTCAGGGCTGGCTGGCCACCCCAAGCACCAACCACGGCTGGATTTTGGTGGGAGGGGAGCAATCTCCGGGGAGCGTGCGTCAGTTCTTCAGCCGCGATGTGGGCAACCCGGCGCTGCGTCCGAGGTTGCGGGTTGATTTCACGCCGCCCACGCCGCTCGCCGTTCAGGGGCAGCCGAGTGACCAAACTTCGTGCCCAAACCTTGGTGCCCCCGTATCGGTGCAGGCAATGGGTGCCAGCGGGTTTCAATGGCAGTGGCGGGCCAATGCCATGGCGGACTGGACGCCCGTGATGGAGGGGACGAACTCCGATCTCTCGGGCGTAGCGTTCGTAGCCGCTGGATCGAGCGCTGCGACCGTCACTATCACACCCGAGGTCCCGTCCCGCGAGTGGTTGCTGCGCTGCCTGGTCAGTTCCTCCTGCGAGACCGTCGCTTCCGAGCAGGCCTTGTTCACGTCCCGAAGCACCAGCGACCCCGTCTGCGCCAGCGTGACATGCGACCCAGACGTCAACCAGGACGGCAACGCGGATCAGGGCGACATCGACTACCTCATCAACGTCGTGGCGGGCGGCGAGAACCCCAGCGGCATTGACCCCGATTTCAACCGCGACGGCAACGCCGATCAAGGCGATGTGGATTCGCTGATCAATGTCGTAGCGGGTGGCAACTGCCCTTAAAAAAGACCGGGGATGGTCCAGTGACCATCCCCGTGAGGTGCTGAAATGTAAGGACCGCAAGCTATTCCGGCTTAGGACGCTTGTTCAGTTCGCTGGCGCTCAGCTTGCGCTTCACCGCGCCGTAGAGCGTGCGGATTTTCGGAGCCGCGGGTGTTGCGGGCACGGCGGGAGGCGCGGCAGCCACTACCGGCAGCGGCTTGACCTCCGGCGCCGGAACTGGCCGAGGACGAGGAGGAGGAGGAGGACGATCCCCGCGCGGTGCCTGTGGGGCGCGGTCTTCGCGCGGCGGGCGTGCCTGCGCGTTGCCCTGCCCGTTTCCCTGCACCGGAGCCCCTGCCGGGCCACCATCTTGCGGGCCACCAGTGTTGCCACCCCGACCACGCCCGCGGCGACGACGCCGGCGACGGCGACGCCCGCCCTCGCCCTGCTCGCCGCCCTGCTGACCATCACCCTGCGGCTGCCCGCCGGGGGAGTCTTCGAAGCCGCCCTGCTCGGTCTCCATGTCGTCCTCGGCCACCATCTCGTCTGGGCCGATGGCGTCATCCGGAAGCGGCGCGGGGCGCGTGGTTGCCTCGAAGGGTGCTGCCTCGCCGCCGGTGGGCGCGACAGGCTGCAGAGGTTGGATACCGGGCACCTCGCCATCGACCGCTTCTGGCGCGGGGGGCAAGCCATCGCCCCAGTCCCCGCCCGTGTCGGGAGTGTTCTCGGCAAAGCGGCCTTGCGCGGGGGCGGGCCCGCGATCGCGACGTTGCGGGGGCGGGCGATCGCCCATGGGCGCGCCGCCCTGGCCGGCCGGGCTTCCCTGGACATCACCTTCACCTCGGCCACCACGGCCACGCCCGCGGCGACGGCGGCGACGCCGCCCGCCACCTTCGCCTGGCGCACCCTGGTCCCGCGACTGGTCACCGTTGGGAGGCAATGGCGCGTGGCCATCGCGGATCATGTCGTCTTTCGCGTCAGCCGCGGCGAGCGCGGTGATGTCATCACGCGGGGGTTGATCGCGCGGCTGCGGCGGGCGAGCGCCTTGCTGGCCCCGCCCATTGCCGCCACCACTTGGTGCCGCGGCATCTCCATCTCGGCCCTTCCCGCGACCACGGCGACGGCGACGACGCCCGCCGCCGGTGCCTTCCAACGTCGGCATGGGTGCGCCGTCGTCGGGAGATTGATCGATCTCGATCGGGTGGGCCTCCAGCCCGTCATCGGCTTCGGGCTCGGGCTCCACAAACGCGAGCTTTTCATCTTCGCTCAGGGCCCAATCGGCGCTGGCGCTGGGGTCATCCCAGGCGACCAGGTTTTTCTGGCCCTTGGGCATGGGCAGGTTGGTCACGTCGACATCCGCGCCGGCGAGGTCGTACGCGTAGAAGGACACGCGATCAACCGCGACCGATTCGCTCACGCGCACATCCACATGCTTGCCGAAAGCCCGCTCGATGCGGCCCAGCAGCGCCCGCTTCGAGCTAAGCAGTTCGCCAGCCACGCGCGGGCCCACGGCCATTTCCACCTTGTGAACATTCGCGAGGTCGAGAATGGCCGCGAGGTCGCGGAGGGCGTCGCCCGCGACGGAATCCGGGCGTTGCAAGAGCCCGCGCCCGCGGCAGGTGGGGCAATCCGTAAAATGCGTGCTTTCATGACTCGGCCGCATGCGCTGACGGGTCATCTCAAGAATGCCGAACTCGCTGATGCCGGTCACCGTGCTTTTGGCACGGTCACGCTTCAGGCGTTCCTTGAATCGATTCTCGATCTCCTTGCGGTGCGAGGCGTGCCGCATGTCGATGAGGTCGTTGACGACGATGCCG
>JBAZUW010000201.1:6233-6559 GCA_041661205.1 Phycisphaerales bacterium | reverse complement strand
GTCTCTGGATGCTCCGCACCGAGAAAGCCCAGAGCGGCTTCCTCGGTGGCGCGAGTGACACGGTTTGCGCGGGTGACTTCAGTTCTTCGCCGCTTGACCCCGGGGCTCAGAGAATCCCAGATTCTCCGCCACCCGGTGGATGGTGATGGTGTTGGTCTTCTTCGCCTGCCCCAGTGGCCGCCCCGCGAGCAGCACGATCGGATCGCCGGGCTGCGCGAGCGAGCGCGACAGCAAGTACTGGTCCACCCATTGAATCCACCCGGTGATGGAGCCCCCAGTTGGTGGCTGCGTGCACACCGGTGTCACGCCCCGAAGCATGGCCATCC
>JBAZUW010000201.1:672-6223 GCA_041661205.1 Phycisphaerales bacterium | reverse complement strand
CGTCGGAAACTGCGCGGGTCGCTGCTGTACGCGACGATGGGAATCTGGAAGCGGTTCTGGCTGAGGTACCGGGCAGTACCGCCATTTTCCGACCAGCACACCACCACCTTCGCACTCAGGTCACGGGCGATGTCCCACGCGCCGTGCGCGAGCGCGGCGATGCCGCGATGGGATGCGACCAGCTTCGACGGCGGGCAGTCCTCCTGCGTGAGCGTGCGCAGTCGCGCTTCCGCGGCGGCCACGATCCTCGCCATGGTCTCGACCACCAGCATCGGGTGCTTGCCGCTGGCGGTCTCGGCAGAGAGCATCACCGCGTCGGCGCCATCGAAAATGGCGTTGGCCACATCGCTGGCCTCGGCACGGGTAGGAATCGCATTTTCGATCATCGTTTCCAGCATCTGCGTCGCAACGATGCACGGTTTGCCGTACATCGCGCTCACCTCGACGATGCGCTTCTGCACCACGGGCACCTGCGCGATGTCCATCTCGACACCCAGGTCTCCACGCGCCACCATGATGCCGTCCGACTCTTCCACGATCGCTTCGAGGTTCTCCACGGCCTGCGGCATTTCAATCTTGGAGACCACCGGAATCCACGGACCCGTGCCATTATCCGACGCCCTCGCCAGGTGATCGCGAAGTTTCTTCACCTCGTGCGCGTGACGCACGAAGGAGAGCGCGAGCCAATCAAGCTCGTTCTTCATCGCCCACGCCACACACTCCCAATCGCGATCGGTGATCGCCGGGGCCGAAAGCTTGCTATGCGGGACGTTGATCCCCTTGCCGCTGGTGATGTTCCCCCCCACCACCACGCGGCAGCGCAGCTCCTTCGCGTCGGAGTTGCGTTCCACCGCGATCATGCGGATCGCGCCGTCGTTGATGAGCACCTTGTGCCCGGGCTCCACTTCGTCGACCAGCGGCTGATACGTAATCGGCAGCACAGGTTCCTCACCGTGCTCGGTCTGGCGCAACATCGCTTCAGTGATGCCCTGCTTGAAGACCACGTCTTGCCCAGCGATGACCGCGATGGTGCCGCCACCGGACGGGGAGGCCTTGCCAACGCCCGCGGGCACTTTGCCAACGCGAATCTTTGGGCCCTGCAGATCGCCAAGGCACGCAACGCTGACACCCAGAGATGCCGCGACATCGCGAACGACTTTGAGTCGCTTCTCGTGGGCGGCAAAGTCGCCGTGGCTGAAATTGAACCGAAACACCGCGACGCCGGTCTCGATGAGCCGCTTCACGATTTCGGGAGACTCACTCGCCGGGCCGATGGTGGCGACAATGCTGGCGAGGATGGGGGGCGCGGGGATTTCGCAGTCTTTGGTGGCGACGCGAGGGGCTTGTCCGGTTGGGGTTGCCATGATCTCTCCGGGATTCCCCCTCTCTCCGAGAGCGGGCGTCCATGTTGAATCCGTTCATCGGTGTGGACTCGGCCGGGCTCAGCGCCCCAGCTCCACCACCCGCCGATAGTTATCGGCAAAGAAGCGGGTGTACTCAATCTCGCACTGGCTGCGAAGCGTCGGGTTCTTCCAGATTTCCTTGATGGCCGCGAAATTCTCAGGCGAAAACGCCAGTTTCTGCCCATCGGCCCCCGCTGTTTCCGGGAAGGCGTAAAACAAACTCTCCATCTTGTCCAACGTGGGTTTGTCCACGCTTCCGGCCCGCGCCGTGATCAAGGCCCCCCACGCCTCACGCACCTCATGCCCGGTGTCGACCCCAAAGGCCCCCATCATGATCCCCAGCGCATCCCGCCAGCCCGCCGGCTTGGCCTTGCTGGCGGCTTCAAAAGGTGCCAACTGGTCCACCATCGCGCTGGCGTACTTCTCATACATCACCCTGCGCACCGGCATCCGGCGCAGCTCATACTCGCGCGGGCCCATCGGCGTGCCGTCAAACCCCGGTGGGTTGGATGCCCCCTTGGGCGAACCGGTGGCGTGAAACTGCCACAACGCCTGGGCATCTTCGCTCAGGCAGAACTCAACAAACCGCTTGGCCAGCTCCGGGTGTGGGCAGCCCCGCAACACTGCGATCGGGTCCGCATCGATGTACACCGACCCCTTGGGGTCCACGTAACCCACCCGGCAGGTCGCCGGGTCTTCGCCGGGCTTGGCCACGGCCTGGGCCTGTCCCCGCCCGTAAAAGTCGATCGCCAACCCGGCGGCCGCCTCGCCAAAGCTCACATCAATCGGCGACTTGGACGACGAGTTGGTGAAGTAGCGCGCGTTGGCGGAAATCTCGCGGAGCAGCCGCCAGCCTTTGTCCCACCCTTCGGCCGACAGAATGGCGTCCAGGCTCGTCGCGACCGAGCCGGACTGGCGCGGGTCGGCGAGGGTCACTTTCCCGAACAACTTCGGGTCGGCCAGATCGTGAAAGCTGGTGATGGACGACATGCCCGCCTTGGCAAGCTCATCGCGATTGAAGACGATGCCAAAGCTGGAGAGCGCCACACCAAACCAGAAGCGCTGCGGGTCATAGAGCTGCTGCGTGCCGATCTTGTTCTCGCCATACCAGTCATCGAGCTGGACTTGCGAAAAGTCCACCTGGGCGGCCATCGGAATCGTGCGCTCCACGTCCTTGCCGTCGGGGCCGGGCAGTTTTACCTTGATGCCCTTTTTGAGCTTTCCGAACTCGTACGAGCCGCCCCCGAACATCATGTCGTAGGCGGTGCTGCCCGGCTTGCAGGCGGGGTTTGCAGGGTCTGCAAAGTCGAAGGCCCCGGCCTTGGCGACGCTGATGAAGTGGGATTCGAGAATCTTGATGATGTCGCTGGTGCCACCGGGCGTGCGCCAATCGATGTACACCGGCTCGTGGTACTTGGCCTGGTGCCAACGCGAAAACGCCTCGGAAAACTCGATCTGGATCTGCGGCACGTGGTGCGTCACGATGATCAGCGTCGCCTCGCCCGGCTTGCGGCTGGAGCTATCGGTCTTTGGCCGCATCGCCAGCGGCACGCCGAGCACGAAGGCGAGCACCAAGAACAACACCACGCGGCTGGGAGTCATGGCCCCAGTGTAGAGGTTGCGTCAGGCTCTCAGGGCCATCCGTCATGGCAGCGGGCGGAGGTCAGTTTCGGGCGGCGAGGTGTCCGAAAGGCCAGCCCCCTTGCCGCCGGCGAGGGCTCAGACGGGCTGTGCATAACTTTCACGGGTTTTCATAAGCCTATTTTTTTCAATGTTTTATGGATGCCTTCCCGGATTCTGGCATATATCCCGCTTGACAGCCACCGCGGAGTCGTTAGGCTCGCGTCGTTGTTGTCGGTGTCCGGGGGACCGCAAGGCCGCCCGGGTGAAAAGGGAAGTGTGGTTTAAATCCACCGCGGACGCGCCGCCGTAACGGGTGTTGAAGCGGGTTCATTGGGACCGATGGGTTGCGAGGTGTAAGCCTCAACGCCGGTTGGTTCCAGCCACTGATGCGGAGTTCCGGGAAACCGGAGGAAGCATCGGGAAGGTTGAACCTGTGGAGCCCGAAGCCGGAAGACCTGCCGATGACGGTTTGCTGGAGGGCCCTCGCGGGCTTTGCCGGTGCTGACTGGGTGATCGCGATTGGCCAGATGGCGAGTTGCGAGAGCCCGGTGAGCACAGGGAAAGCAAAGGGTGCCGGCGGTAGGCGGCTGGTCTGTCCCTGTTGGTCGCCGTACCCCCTGCATCTCTGCGATTTTGGCCCTTGACCTGAGAAAGGTCAGCGTTTTCGGCCAGGGGTTGTTCCGCGCGAAACGGAACACGAGCCGCGAGAGCGGAGATGGTGCGTCGGTATGTTTTCCCGATCTTTTGGTGCGCTCGCGTCGCTGGCGCTGGCCCTGCCAGTGCTGGCGGGCACGTATGCCAGCAGTGTGATCAACTACACGCCGGGGTCGAACGCGGCCAACGCGTATCGAAACCCGCAGGTGGCGCTGGGTTCGCCCGAGCGTTTCACCGGCGAGGGCGTGTTTCCATCCGTGGTGAGTCCGTTCAACCCGGCATTCGGAAGCAACGAGATTGTGAGCATTGGCGCGGGCGGATCGCTCACGCTGCAGTTTGCTCAGCCGGTGTCGGATGACGCGAACCACCCCTTCGGCCAGGATCTGCTGATCTTTGGCGGGCAGTTTTTCATCGATGAGGATTATCCCAACGGGGTCGCGGGGCCCCTGTTTTCCGCGGCTGGCAACAGCCGCGTCGAAGTCAGCGGCGATGGCCAAACCTGGTTCACCGTTCCGGGGGCGCAGGCGACGGGGCTGTACCCGACGCTCGGCTACCTGGACCTGACCGACCCCAGCAGCGCCACCCCCGGCAGCGTGCTGAGCGACTTCTCCAAACCGGTTGATCCCGCGTTCGACCCCTTCGGCAAGAACTTTGCGCAGATCATCGCCGGCTACAACGGCTCGGGTGGCGGCACGGGCATCGACATCGGTGCCGCGGGGCTTGCCTCAGCCAGTTACCTGCGGATCACCAACCTGGGCACCGAAGCGTTCAGCATCGATGCGGTGTCGGCGGTTTCGCCGGTGCCTTCGCCGATGGGCGGGTTGGTGCTGACCGGATTGATTTTCGGGCGGCGTCGCCGCCACTGATCGACTGAGAGAGAGCACGCGTGCACCGTTGGAAAACGCTGCATGCGGTTGTGATGGAAGCGATGCAAAGTTTGGCAACGTTCGCGGCAAGAGGAGACGCCGCGCGCCGTCGCCAGGCTTCAATCGTGTTCACCACAGCGGTCGTCGCGGCGCCCGTGCTCGCGCAGGTTCCCTTCAGCTGCCCCGGCCCGAGCCCTGATGAGTGGCTCACGCTGGCGGGAACTTCAATGCGCGTGGCGGTGCGCGGCGCCGCGCCGCCGCGGCTTGACACCACGGCGTGGTCCGTCGACAAAGACGAAGAAGGGAACGACATCACGTTCTATTCGCAAGCGCCGCTGGCAATGACCGCGCCAAGCCGGCGCAACCTTGTGCTGGCCCTGGGCCGAATCTCTCGAACCAACGGGCCACCCAATCAGCCTTACCTCATCGCGTTTTCGCGTAACTCCGGCGAAACGGAATGGGAAGCACCTATTTCCGCGCCGGTCAATGAGTCCTTCTCCGGCGTCAGTGTGGACCCGCTGCACAACACCGCCATCGTGTGCTCCGGCAAGACGGTCGCGGCCTTTCGGTTGCAGGATGGCGAGATGGTCTGGCAGCGGCAACTGACCAAGATGATCGCGAACGCGATGCCCGCAATCACCACAGACCTGGGCAAGGCCAATCGCCTGTTCATGACCGACTACGACGGGTTTTCCTCGGGTGCCAAGCTCTACTGCCTCAACACGGACCCGTTCGATGCGACCCTGAATCCTTACCAGCCCGGTGAGATCGTGTGGTCGACGCCCGTCGGATCCAGCGCAGGGAATACTCCGGCGTATCTGCCGACATGCCAGGGTGGCGCGGGCCTGGTGTATGTGGCGACGCCGGGCCCGGGCGGAATCAATGTCGCTGGTGTCGTCCGAGCGTTTTCGGCCATACAAGACTCCCCGTCGCTGATGTGGCAGACCTCCAATATTCAGGCGACCGGCTTCTTTGGCGGCGTGGCCGTAGCGCCGCCCTCCGCTC
>JBAZUW010000201.1:0-662 GCA_041661205.1 Phycisphaerales bacterium | reverse complement strand
CCGCGTGTACGCGGCGTCGTACGCCTTCAACGGCGACCAGCAACAGAACAGCTCGAACATGCTCAGTCTGGACGGGTTCACCGGCGACATTGTCTGGTCGGTACCGTGCAACCGCAGTTCCACCATCCCGATTCCTCTGCCCGACCGGCGCGTGGTGCTCTCGACCGGCCTGCAGTCCGGCGATGTGTTCAACCAACCCAGCGTTCAGATGTTCGTCGAGTCAACCAGCGAGTCGCAGCCCATGGCGACCATGGCGTGGGATACCTCGCTGGCGACCTGGGTGGATCTGAACGGCAACGGCTTCATCGATCCCGGCGAGTACTTCAGCGTGGGAGGCTGGAATGCTCAGCCGGTGCTGATCACTGCGAATGGACGCAACTTCGTGGCCATCGGCGTGAAGGCGGAGGGCTTTGGGAGCAACGATCCGAGCAACGGGCTGTATCTGCTGGATGTGGATCAATACCCGACATCACCGGGGTTCGTGTATGCGTGCAGTTCTGCGACGGCCGCGGGAGGGAGCGTTGCCGTCGCGGGGGTAAGCATGGCGAGCATCGGTGGGGATGGGTTGACGATGTTCGGCGCAACGCCGGACGACCTGGATGTGAATGGGAACAAGGCCCGAAGCATCGACGACCTGTATTCCTGGGAATCCGGTCAGGGGC
>JBAZUW010000200.1:0-6579 GCA_041661205.1 Phycisphaerales bacterium | reverse complement strand
GAAAAATGCCCGTGACGCCCGCGGCTTTGCCAAACTCTTCAGCCTGGCGCAGGGCGTTTTGCCCACTCGTGGCGTCGAGCACCAGCAGCACCTCGTGCGGAGCGCCGGGGATCTGCTTCCCCGCAATCGACACAATCTTGGTGAGCTGACGCATCAGCGGGTCTTGCGTCTGCAAGCGCCCGGCGGTATCGAGAATCAGCACATCAACCCCGCGAGCTTTGGCCGCGGCACACGCGTCGAAAGCAACCGCCGCCGGGTCGCCCCCTTGCTGGCCCTTGACCACTTCGACCCCGAGCCGGTTGCCCCAGGTTTCAAGCTGCGCCACCGCCCCGGCCCGGAAGGTATCGCACGCCCCCAGCAGCACCGTCTTCCCCTGCCCCTGCAGCAGGCGGCACAGCTTCGAGATGCTCGTCGTCTTGCCCACGCCGTTGACACCCGTCATCACGATCACCAGCGGCTTGTGCGCGGCCACCTTCAGTGCCCGGTCGGCTTCCGGCCACATCGCGCGGATTTCGCGTTTGAGGTAGTCCAGCACCTCGTCGCCGGTCTTGATCTTGTCCGCGTGGAAATCATCCCGAATGCGCCCGATGAGCCGCGATGTGGTCTTGACGCCCACGTCCGCCTGCAGCAGCTTGGTTTCCAGCTCGTCGATCAGCGCGTCGTCGAGCTTGCGCCCGGTCAGCAGGTTGCGCAGGCCCCGCACGCCCCCGACAAGCACCTCGCGGGTCTTCTCCAGGCCCTTCTTGAAGCCCGACAGGATGTTCTTGAAGAACGCCATGCGCTGGTTCGCGGCTTACGCGCGTCCCCCATCCCGGTTCAGCACCTTGTCAAGCAAGCCGTTAATGAACGACGGCGACTTCTCCGTGCTGTAGTGCTTGGCCAGCTCCACCGCCTCGTTCACGACCACGCGCCCCGGCGTCTGCTTCAGCGCAAGCTCGTGATGGGCCAGCCGCAGAATCGCGCGATCGACCGCCGCCAAACGGTGCGTCGGCCACTCGGGAGCGAGCTCAGCAAACTCCTTGTCGGCGGCCTCGCGTGCGTCAAACGCGCCGTGCACAATCTCAGCGATGCGTTCCCCCGCGATCGGGCCCAGCCCTTCGACATGCTTGAGGGCGTCCTTCACCGACGCCTCATCCGCCAGCTTGTCCGCATCACGCAGGTAGAGCAACTGAAACGCCAGCCGCCGGGCGGCCATCTGAAACGCCAGCTCGCGCTCACCCGGAGATAGCTGCTCCAAGTCCGCAGTCGTAAACAGCTCGGCGTTCTCTTCACCGTCCGAAAGTTGGAGCATCCGCGAGAATGCAATGTCGCGCAGGGCATCGAGATTCATCGGGCCGCCCCGATGGCTTTGTCGGGCCTCAGCGTGCTGGGGGGCTTGGGGCCGCCGTTGATCGCCCGGATCGTGTCGAGCGTGTCCAGCAACGCGGCCATCGCCTCTTCACCCTTGTTGCCCTTGTCGCCACCCGCGCGGGCCATGGCCTGCGCCGCCGTCTCGGTCGTGAGCACACCAAACGCCGCAGGCACGCCGGTGTACAGCCCCACCAGCATCAGGCCATCGGCCACCGCCTGCGAAATGTACTTGTCGTGCGGGGTCTCGCCCTTGATCACGCAGCCCAGCGCGACGATGCCATCAAAGCGTTCGGAGTCGGCCGCGGCCTGGGCGAGCACCGGCAGCTCATACGCCCCGGGCGCCTCAAAAACCTCCAGCCCGGCCTCGCTGCCGCGCCGGCGGATGTACTCGCGCTTCGCGCCTTCGAGCATCGGAACGGTGACACTGGCGTTATAGCGGCTGACAATCACCGCGATCTCGCCGACTCGCTGCTGCGAACTTTTCAAAGACTTGGCCATGAGGCCGATGATAGAACCGGCCGGGCCACTATTCCGGCGTTCGCCCGCGTTTGTTCATGAAGGACCGGCTACACCAGCTTGAGCGCGAAGAAGACCGCGGTGAACGCCAGGTCGGCCATCACGATCGCGACGACGCACTGCACCACGGTGTTCGTCGTCGCCAGCCCCACGCCCGCCGCCCCGCCCTTCACCCGCAGCCCGTTCACACACGCGATAATCCCTATCAGCAGCCCAAAGACCGTCCCCTTGCTGATGCCCGTCCACAGATCCACCACCTTGGCTTGGCTCAGCATATTTGTCCAGAAGGTCGTAAACGGCACATCCAGGGCCGCCATCGCGATCCACATCGCCGCGGCCACCGCCACGATGTCCGCAATCACCGCCAGCACCGTCATGCTCACCACCGACGCCACCACCCGCGGCACCACCAGAAACCGCACCGGATCCAGCGCCAGAGACTCCAACGCCTCGATCTCCTCGCTCACCACCATCGTCCCGATCTCCGCGGCGATCGACGCCCCCGCAAACCCGGTCAACACAATCGCCCCGATCAACGGCCCAAGCTCGCGCAACACCGCCACCGTCACGATGTTCGCCACCTTGTCCTTCTGGCCAAACTCGTCCAGCGGCGGCGCCATCTGCAACGCCAAAATGAGCCCCACGCACCCCGAGACCAGCGACACGATGATCACACTGCGCACGCCCACACGCACCATCTGGGTAATGATCGCCGGGCGCCCCAGCCGCACGCGCCGATCGTGCACCGACCGAAGCATCCACCCCACCGCGCTCACCAGCAGCCACCAACTGGCGCCGATCAGGTCCAGGCTCGTCAGCAGCCGCGCCCCCAGAAACGCCAACAACCGCGGCCCAATCGAGAGCGCGCCGCGCACCATGGCTGCGATTCGGTTGCCGCGAGATGGAGTAACGTCGGACACTCAAGCTCCTTGCGCCCGCGCGGGGAAGCTTCAGCGTACTCAGTATTCAGGGCCTTCGCTCAGGCGACCAGCGCGCCGGCAAGGTCAGAGGTCATCTTGAAGACCTTGTGCAGCTGCGCGATCTCAAACACGCCCCGCACGCGGTCATTCATCCCGCACAGCACCAGCGGCACCCCGTTCTTCTTGCTGATCTGCAGCGCCTCCACAAGCGTCGCAACCCCGGGCGTGCCCATGTAGCCGACCTTGGAAAGATCCACAATCAGCCGGTTGGGGCGCTTGTCGTACGCGGCCCGGATGGCATTGCGAAACGCGGGAGCCTCGTGGTATCCGATTTCGCCCTCGGGCGAGAGCGTCACAGCACCACCGTCAAGGCTGGCGAAGGTTACGATGATGGGCACACGATCCGGCACGCAGTTGCTCCCCGCTACGAAAAAATCGTTCAGGCGCTCATCGCGCTCCGCCCGGCCTGCCCGTTCGACCACTTGGTGAGCGTAAGGCGCATCCCGGTGGTCTGCCGCTTCTCGTAGCGAACTTCGTCCATCACCTCTCGGATGATGTGTACGCCCAGCCCCCCGGGCCGGATGTCGGCCAGGTCCCGACCTTTGATGCACGAGGGCTCCACTTGTTTGGCTTCATCCTCAATTACGATGCGAATGCCAGACCCGCGCACGGGCTCGTCCGGCAGCGGCGTGATCTTCACCCAGATCTTGCCGTCCGGTCGCTCCCCGTACCCGTGCTTAATCACATTCGCAATCGCCTCGTCCACCGCCATCGCCACCTGGGCGGCCTGCGCGTCCGAAAATCCAAGCTGCCGCGACGCCTGCGCGATGCACTCACGCACGCAGCTCAGGTAGCGCGAATCGCTCACCAGCTCGATCTGAAGTTGGGTGCCGTCACTCATGCGTACGCGTTCCTGAGTCCGGTGTCGAAGGCCTGCCCGGAAACTCGGCCTTCCAGCGTGCTACCGCGGCATTCCGCTTCCCTTCGTCATCGGACGGATCGTACCCCAGACGTTCGCCAGTGATCACTTCCAGCGCACTAATCGCCAGAAGACGCGTCGCAGGATCATCACTCTGCAGCATGCGAACCAAATCCGGAACAGCCGCTCGGTCTTTGGTCGCCGCCGCATTCACAATCGCGTCGTTGCGGGCCGCCGGCTCCGGCGAGTTGAAGTCCGGGCGAACGGTCGGGCCGCACCCCACCAAGCACCCCGCCGCCCACACCAGCAGCCATTGCCTTGCGTTGCGCATGCAACAGAGTCTATTCGCAAATCCGTCCCCGCACTCGACGTGAACGCCGACACCCCGTAACGTCATCCCTTTCCCCCTTGGAGGCGTCGCTCATGACTCCGCGCCTCGCCACCGGCGAGATCGTCCCCATCGTTGATTTCGGCGGCCAGACGGCCCAGCTCATCGCGCGCCGCGTGCGCGACGCCGGCGTCTTCTCCCTCCTCGTCTCCCCCACCATCTCCCCGCGCGAGCTCGCCGCACTCAAGCCCCGCGGCATCATCCTCTCCGGCGGCCCCAGCAGCGTCTACGACCCCGGTGCCCCCACCATCGATAAAGCCGTCTTCGATCTCGGCGTCCCCGTGCTCGGCATCTGCTACGGCATGCAGCTCGCCTGTCACCTCCTCGGTGGCAAGGTGCAAAAGGCCGACCATCGCGAGTTCGGACGCGCCCACTTGTCCCTCGGAAGCGAAGGCTCCGGCGCGTCGCGCCTCCTCCGAGGCATCCCCGACCGCACCACCGTCTGGATGTCCCACGGCGACCAGGTGCAAGACCCCGGCGGGCTCTTCAGCGTCCTCGCCAGCACACCCACCTGCCCCAACGCGGCCGTCGAGATGAACCCCGCCGGCGGCCGCACCTTCATGGGCGTGCAGTTTCACCCCGAAGTCACGCACACACCCCACGGCAGCGACATGATCCGAAACTTCTTGTACGACATCTGCAAGTGCGAGGGCACCTGGCGGATGACCGACTTCGCCGAAACCGCCATCACCCGCGTGCGCGAGCAGGTTGGCAGCGCCCACGTCATCTGCGGCTTATCGGGCGGCGTCGATTCCGCCGTCGTCGCCGCCCTGCTGCACCGGGCCATCGGCTCGCAACTCCACTGCGTGTTCGTCGATACCGGCCTCCTGCGCCGGGCCGAACGCCAACTCGTCGAGACCACCTTCCGCGATCACTTCCGCATCGATCTCCGCGTGGCCGACAGCGAGAAGGACTTCCTCGGCGTCCTCGCCGGAGTCACCGACCCGCAGGAAAAACGCAAACGCATCGGCTCCAAGTTCATCGATGTCTTCAAGGCCCAGGCCAAGAGCATCCCCAACGCCACCATGCTCGCCCAGGGAACGCTCTATCCCGACGTCATCGAGTCCGGGCACGGGCACAGCGGCCAGGCCGCGGGCATCAAACTCCACCACAACGTCGGTGGCCTGCCCGCCGACCTTGGCTTCACACTCGTCGAGCCCCTTCGCGACCTCTTCAAAGACGAAGTCCGCAAGCTCGGCAGCGTGCTGGGCCTCCCCGACCAGATCGTGTGGCGTCACCCCTTCCCCGGTCCCGGCCTTGCCGTGCGCGTTCTTGGCGAAGTCACCAAGCCGCAGTTGGACCTCCTCCGCCACGCCGACGAGATCCTGCTCGAAGAAATCGTCGCGGCCGATCTCTACCGCAAAACCAGCCAGGTCTTCGCCGTGCTCCTGCCAGTGCGCAGCGTGGGTGTGATGGGCGACGGCCGCACCTACGAAGGCACGATTGCAGTTCGCGCCGTAGAAACCGAAGACTTCATGAGCGCCGACTGGAGCCGCATCCCCTACGACGTGCTGGCCCGAATCAGCAACCGCATCATCAACGAAGTTCGCGGCGTGAACCGGGTGGTCTACGACATCTCGAGCAAGCCACCAGCAACGATCGAGTGGGAGTAAGGCCCCGCTGCAGTTGTGCAGGTTAGGTAACAAGCTGGAATGAGAACTCGGTCGAAGGTGTAGCCGCCAATAATACTTGCATGAGCAGCGGACGCCGTCGATGGACGCCCATTCAGACTCGGGTCGAGTCATTCTTCGCCGATTCGTTGGTGGGTCGGCTACGCATTCGCGTCGTTGGATATCGGGGAGCGCACGATGGCGATGGCCGGGGCTTCTTTGCTTTTGATGGCGTGGAGATTACGAACTTCTGCAACCTGAGCTCAATGACACATCGAGCCGGGCGGCACAATCCCGCGTGCCACGATTCCGATCTTTCGCTCTCCTGGTTGACGCCCCCTTCTGAAAGCCTTCGCACACCAGGATCACTTCACGAAGTCGGCGAGTTTTCTCAAAACGATTTCGTCAGTTCCTGCCTTCAGTATTGCGACATCGCGATCGACAATGCATTGACGTCGAGAAACCCGATCGTACTGGCGCTCGCAGTAGTCGACCGCAGATGCGGCAAGCGTCGGTTGCCCGGCCTCCTCGCAGAGCAATTGCACCCTCTCCCAGCCGGGCTGCTTCGGATTCGGTGCGAGGCCGAGGGGCTTAGACTAGCCTAGCGGTTCTCCTCCCGCCGTGAAGCGGCACCCGTACCGAGCCTGGGGCGGCAGCCCCAGGGACACCACGCCATCTCACAAATCCCTGTGTCCTGTTCCCGGGCACCGAAGGTGCGCCACTGTCGCGTGCAGGACGGCCGCCCATGATCTTGACCGCCCCACACCCTGTCGCATTGAACCCGTCCCCCGGCACACCACCTCGCTTTGTGCCGACGCTTCGCACAACGCCCCCAAAACCACCCCACATCTACACCCTTTGCGCGCAACTTTCGCG
>JBAZUW010000199.1:0-6585 GCA_041661205.1 Phycisphaerales bacterium | reverse complement strand
CAACCGTGATCACGCCGTCCTTGCCGACCTTGTCCATCGCCTCGGCGATGATCTTGCCGATCTCGCTGTCCTGGTTGGCGCTGCAGGTGCCGACCTGGGCGATCTCCTTGGAGGAGTCGACCTTCTTCGACATCCGATTGAGCTCATCAACGATGGCGTTGACACCCGCGTCGATGCCGCGCTTCACAAGGTTGGGGTTGGCCCCGCTGGTGATGACCTTGAGGCCCTCGGCGTAGATCGCCTCGGCGTAAATCGTCGCGGTGGTGGTGCCGTCGCCCGCATCCTTGCTGGCCTTCTGGGCTACTTCCTTGACCATCTGAGCGCCCAGGTTCTCGTACTGGTCTTCCAGCTCGATCTCCTTGGCGACGGTCACGCCGTCCTTCGTCACCGTCGGCGCCCCGAACGACTTCTCCAGGACGACCACGCGCCCGGAGGGGCCAAGGGTGACCTTCACAGCGTGGGCGAGCTTCTGCACGCCCCGGAGGATGCGCTCACGGGCATCGGTGTTATACGCGATCGATTTGGCGGCCATGTGTGTTCCTTTCTAAGAACTTAGCGAGAGACGAAGAGACGGAGTTCCGAAGAGACGAAGTTCAAGGCACGTAGCCCAGACACAGGTTTGCAGTCGGTCACTCGCTCAACCCGGCGCATGCCCCGAACTTCGTCTCTCCGTCTCTCCGGAACTTCGTCTCTCCTCTCCTACGACAACTTTTTCTACGACAGCTTGGGTTTCAGGCTGACTTTGATCCAGACCACGCGGTCCGGCTCGATGATGTACAGGTTCTTCCCGTCGGTGACCTTCACCAGATGATCCGGCTCGTCGGGAATGAGAATCGCACTGGGCACATGCAGGTGGCATTCGTGCGAAGGCATCTCGGCAAACGCAAACACGGCGTCACGCTCGCCGTTGAGCTCGCGAAGCGCGGTGCGGAGCTGTTCCGGGGTCATGCAAGCTCCTTCAGTGTGGCAAACGCCCCAATCGAGGCGGCATCCACCACCACCTCGCGCCCCGGCAAGTCGGCATCGTGAAGCACCAGCAGCGAGGCGCCTCGTTCGCCAAACCCAGAGCGACGCAGAGCGCCTTCTGGGGCATTGGCGGCAATCATCTCCCAGTTCAGGTCGTCGCCACCCCAAACCTGATCGGGCACTTCGACACAGGCAACGCGCAGCGGCTTGAACCCGGGCAACTCAATGAGCCGCCCGGCTTCCATCGCCTCCGCCACCGCCCATGCAAAGTCCCGCTGCTGCATCATGCTTCCCTAATGCCTAATGCCTAGTGCCTGGTGCCTAGTGCCTTTCTGCGTGCCTTCCCACTCAGTCAATCACGGCAAGAATGTCCTCTTCCGACATGATCAGCAGCTCGGTCCCTTCCAGCTTCACCTCGGTACCCGCGTACGACGAGAAGATGACCTTGTCGCCCTTCTTGACCGAAAGCGGAATCCGCTCGCCGGTGTCGGTGTTGATGTTGCCGGTGCCGACCGCCTCGATGGTGCCGGTCTTGGGCTTGTCCTTGCTGGACTCGGGGAGATAAATCCCGCTGTCGGTCTTGGTCTGCGCTTCGTCGCGCTTGACGAGGATCTTGTCGCCGAGGGGACGAATGCTGCTGCTGGTCTTCTTGCTCATCGCTCTTCCTTTCTGAAACCCTGGTGTCGCCCTTCGGAGCGGGCACCGTACTTGACTCACGAGTCCGAAACCTACCCAATCTTGTGGCACGGGCTTCCAGCCCGCTTCTTCTCACTCGCTCGCTGGAAGCAACCCCACTACCCCGGCCACTTGCCGCGATAATGCCGCTCCAGCACCCGCCGGAGCACCTCCAACATCACATTCAAATCGTTCACATCCCGCGGCCGATCAATCACCGCAAACGCCCCCAGCCGCAACGCCTCGCCCATGTCGCGCCGGTCATCACGGCTCGTGCGGCAACGCTTGATCGCCACCACCGGGGGCGGCTCGCTCAATCGCGACAGCAACTCAAGCAGCCTCGGGCCGCCCTCTTCGAGTTCCGGCACCGGCTCGGTCTCTGGCGATTTCTCATCCAGCGGCAACCCCAAATCCACCACCGCGATATGGATCGGATTGCTTTTGATCACCCGCGACGCCTCCGCCCCGGTCTGGGCCCGCAGCGAATGCACGCCCATCGGCTCCAGCAACCGCGGGAGGTGGTTGACCCAAGAATCCAGTTGCCACCCCGCGCACGACAAAAGCAGGTTCAGCCGAGGCCCAAAGGCCCCGCAACCCGCCTCAGATGGTGTGTGCGCGTTCAGCATCCACCAAGGCGGAGGGCAAAGTGCGTGCCGAGCCGCTGCCGAGCCCCACCCCGCGCCGCCCGCCCCAAATGCGAACAGGTTGCTGCCAAGGGGTACCCAACACACGCCCCGGGTGCCGGATTGGCAGGCGAGCAACGACCCGTACGAGCCCGAAGCGCAAGCGAGGGTCACGGTTGTGTCGGCTTCGGGTATTCGCTTGCAACCCGCGCTGGCGCTTCCGGCTCACCCACCCGCATTAGGTTCATGTCAGGTATACACTGCCCTCCATGGACACCGCGCACATCGTGCTGCTTTTGCTCGTCGCGGCTCTCGCTTCCGCCCTCCTCTGGCTCGCCTTCGGTCGCGGCTCCCTCCAGGCACAAGCCGCCGCCGCCAGCGCCGACGCCGCCGCTGCTCGCGAACAACTCGAATCCGAACGCGCCCGCCAGCGCACCGAACTCGACCATCTCCGCGCCGCCGCCCTCGCCGAAGAACGCGAGCTCGAAGCCTCCATCACCGCGCTCCGCGACGAACTCTCGCGCATCGGCCAAGAGCTCGCCCAGGAGCGCGAAGGGCGCGAGGGCGATAAGCGCCTCCACGCCCGCGACGTCGCCACCGCCGCCGAACAGCTCAAAGCCGCCCGCGAACAGTTCGAGCAGCTTCGCGAACAATCCAACAAAGACGTCGCCGCCCGCGACGCGGCCTTGCAGGAGCGCTTCAAGGCCCTCGCCGCCGACGCCCTCAAAGACTCACGCGAAGCCTTCCTCGCCGAAGCCAAGAGCAAGCTCGAAGCCGAGCGCACCAAAGCAACCAGCGAAATGGACAGCCGCAAGGTGGCGATCGAAGCCCTGCTCAAGCCCGTGAGCGAAACGCTCACCCGCACCGACGCCCAGCTCACCAAGATGACGCAGGAGTGGGCCGCCGACCGCGCCAAGCTCGAAACCCAAATGCTGGGCGTGAAGGAATCCGGCGAAGGCCTGCGTGCCGAAACCCTCAAGCTCGCCCGAGCCCTCAGCAAGCCCGAAGTTCGCGGGCGCTACGGCGAAATCCAGCTCCGCCGCGTCGCAGAGCTCGCCGGCATGTCCGCCTACTGCGACTTTGCCGAGCAGGACAGCACCCGGAATGCCGACGGCAAGGTGCTTCGCCCCGACATGATCGTGCGCCTCCCCAACCAGCGCGTCGTCGCGGTCGACGCCAAGGCCAACGTGGCCGCGTATCTCGAAGCCATCGACGCCGCCACCCCCGAAGCCCGCGAAATCTGCCTCGACCGCTTCGCCCGCCACATGGAAGAACAAGTCACCAAGCTCTCCGACAAGAAGTACTGGGAACACCTCGACGGCTCGCCGGATTTCGTCGTCATGTTCGTGCCCGGCGACCAGTTTCTCGACGCCGCCCTCGCCCGCAAAGGCGACCTGCTCGACCACGCCGCCCAGCAAAACGTGATTCTCGCGAGCCCCTCCACGCTCATAGGTCTCCTCCGCGCCGTCGCGGTCGGCTGGCGCGAAAAGCGCCTCTCCGAGCAAGCTGGCGAGCTCTTCGCGCTGGCCAAGGAAGTTCACGACCGTGCCGCCGTCGCCTACGAAAAAGTCTCCAAGCTCGGCAAAGCCCTCGAAAGCGCCGTCGATCACTACAACGGCTTCGTCGGCAGCTACGAAAGCCGCCTCGAGCCCTCGCTGCGCAAGTTGGAAGACGCAGGCGTCAAGAGCAGCCGCGACCTGCCCAACCCCCCGCTCGTAACGGTCAAAACCCGCACGATCGCTCTCGAACAGCCAGCCCTGCCCGGCACCTAGCGCCTGCGACCACGAAGCAGCCCGTAACCAATTCCGATGACGCCGGAGCTGAGGCCTTGCGAAGCTCCGGGTAGAGTTGTGTGTCGCCCCGAGCTTCGAAGATTCAGCCCTGGCTCCACAACACGCAGTCGACTACGCCGACGCCCGATCAACCACCATCAGCGCGACAACCCCGACGACCACAGGCATCACGCCCAGCCCGGCCGCAACCCACGGTCGTCCAAAGTACACCGCCGCCCCGCCCCCCGCGACGCACAGAACCACGCTCGCCCCCAGCACGTACGTCATTCGGGAAATCGCCGCGAGCAACCTGGGTGATGCATTGGCGCTCCCCGCCATCATCAGCACCCACACCAAGACCGCCGCCACGCACCCCGCGCCGATCGCCAGCACCGCCAACATTGTCGATCCCTTCATTCTTCTTCCCTCTCGACTTCCAGGTCCGGGTGGCACGGCGGCCCCCGCCGGGCCTTGATCCGCTCCCTCCGCTCCTTCGCCTCGCAACAGGCCGCGCCCTCAACGCCCGCTCGCATCATGATGCGTCAATCATGTCCCGCAGCGCCAACGCCCCCAAAGGCGCGGAATTCGCGTTATGGGCCGACCCGCCCGCCGCCGAATCACCTCTTCGCGCGGCACATGCAACAAAACCCCGGCGTCATCCGTATTTCAGAAGAGGGCTTCACGTCTCACGTACGGGGCCTGGGAGGCATTGGGCGGCCGCGCCCGGGGGATTCACGCACCCCAGCCCCCCTCCATCGCGATCTCGTCCCATATCTTGACCTTCCGGCGTATGCTCTCCGCTCATTTGGCCGACTCAACTGCTACCACACCCGCCCCCACATGCCCGCCGACCCTCGCCAACCCGATCTCGGTGACACCTCGCGGCTGAGCCGGGGCGACGCCTCGCGCCCCTCCGAAGCCAGCCGCGTCCTCGGCGGCACCGGCCCGCTCGCCAACGGCGCCGGCTCCACCGGCCCCGTCAACTCCGAGGCTGTTCTCCAGGAAATCGCCAAGCAAGGCACCAACGTCGATTCCATCGTCGGGCGCCTCGTCATCGACCAGGGCCTGGCCACCGCCGAAGAAGTCCAGCACTGCCTCGCCTTGGCCAAGCAGATGGCCGAGGACAAGAACCAGGCCTCCCTCGCCGACCTGCTGGTCAACAACGACTACGTCACCCGCCGCCAGATGGTCCGCCTGCGCGAAATGGCCCAGGCCGAGCGCTCCGGCCAGAAAATCCCCGGCTACAAGGTCATGGGCAAGCTCGGCGCCGGCGCCATGGCCACCGTCTTCAAGGGCAAGCAGCTCAGCCTCGACCGCATGGTGGCCATCAAGGTCCTGCCCCGCAAGTTCACCACCAACCCGCAGTTCATCGAGCGCTTCTACGCCGAGGGCCGGGCCGCCGCACAGCTCAACCACCCCAATATCGTCCAGGCCTACGACGTGGGCAAAGCCGGCGACTACCACTACTTCGTCATGGAGTTCGTCGACGGCACCACCGTCTACGACGAGATCGTCAAGCAGCGCCGCTTCGGCGAGACCGACGCGCTCGACATCATCATCCAGGTCACCGAGGCCCTGCAGCACGCCCACGGCAAAGGCCTCATCCACCGCGACGTCAAGCCCAAGAACATCATGCTCACCAAGAGCGGCGTCGCCAAGCTCGCCGACATGGGTCTCGCCCGCGCCATCTCCGACAAGGAAGCCGCCGAGGCCGAACAGGGCAAGGCCTTCGGCACGCCCTATTACATCTCCCCCGAGCAGATCCGGGGCGAACTCAACATCGGCCCCCAGGCCGACATCTACTCCCTCGGCGCCACGCTCTACCACATGCTCACCGGCAACGTCCCCTACGACGCCAAAAACCCCTCCGCCGTGATGCACAAGCACCTCAAGGCCGACCTCGTCCCCCCCGACCACGTGAACCCCAAGCTCAGCGCCGGCGTCTCCGAGGTCGTCGAAATGATGATGGCCAAAGACCAGCGGGCCCGCTACCAGAACACCGCCGACCTCCTCACCGACCTCCAGGCCATCCGCTCCAGAAAAACCCCGCCCATCGCCCACAAAGACATCGCCGGACTCGACCTGACGACCCTCGCCCAGGCCGAAGCCAAGGCCGAAGGCGACATCGCCGTCCAGGCCTCCACTTCCACCCCGCTGGTGCGCAACTGGCTCTTCTGGGTTCTCCTCGCCAGCGTCGCGGCCAACGTCGTCCTCCTCTTCCGCTGATTCGCCGACGCCCCGCGCGCGCTCCCGCACCTCCGCGCATGCCGCTTCGTCCGCGCTCCCGCGCGATACGCTGACGCGATGCATTTCCCGGCACTCGCCACCCGCTCCGCCACTCCCGCACCACGCGGGCGGCCGCTCGCGGGACTTTGCCCATGACCATGCCCGCCCCCGTCGCCCGCGCGCTGGAGGCACACTCCAAAGGCGACTTCGCCGCCGCCGAGTCACTCCTCCGCCGCCACCTCGCCAAAGCCCCCGCCGATCCCTCCGCCATGAGCCTCCTCTCCCAGGTACTCATCGCGGCCCGCAAACCCGAGCCCGCCCTC
>JBAZUW010000198.1:0-6633 GCA_041661205.1 Phycisphaerales bacterium | reverse complement strand
GATAGGGCAGCCGGCACCCACACGCCTCGAACACATCCCACATGGGCAGGACTCACGTCCAAGCTCGGATAGACGATTGGGACCGCCGATCACTTGACTTCCGGACAGTCTTCATAGAAGTGGCACGCCTCTGCGGACACCCCCCGGAATTCCGCCCCGCTCCCTGCTAGTCTGCTCTCCATGCGAACGTTTGATCTCTGTGTCATCGGAAGCGGGCCGGCGGGGCAGAAGGCGGCGATTCAGGCCTCCAAGCTCGGCAAGCGGGTGTGCATCGTGGAAAAGGCCGAGGTGGTGGGCGGGGCGGCGGTGAACACCGGCACCATCCCGAGCAAGGCCCTGCGCGAGGCGATTCTGGCGGCGACGGGCAAGAGCCCATTCATGCCGCGGTTTGCGGATTTTCTTTCCGCGCGGGGTCGGGTCAGCCTTTCGGATCTGTTCCTGGCCTGCCAGGCGATCATCAAGAACGAGATCGCGATCGTGCGTGGGCATTTCAGCAGCAACGGGATCGAGCTGATTGCGGGAGCCGCGGCGTTTCGCGACGAGCATGTGATCGATGTGACCGGTCAGCACGTCAGCGAGGCGATTCAGGCCGAAAAGATCTGCATCGCGGTGGGCACGCGCCCGGCCAAGCCCGACAACATCGTCTTCGACGATGTCGATGTCATCACGAGCGACGAGCTGCTGCACCTGAAGGAGCTGCCCCTGTCCATGATCGTGGTGGGAGGCGGGGTGATCGGCACCGAGTACGCCTCGATGCTGGCGGCGCTTGGCGTGAAGGTCACGCTCATCGAGGGGCGCAACAAGCTGCTGGATTTTGTGGACGCGGAGATCACCGAAGCGCTGCAGTATCATCTGCGGCAGGCGGGCGTGACGCTGCGGATGGGCGAGAAGGTGGTGACGATTCGCAAGGTCGAGCCGCCCCCGGGGGCACGCACTACCAATAACCTGATGGCCGAGGCGGTGCTCGAGAGCGGCAAGACTTTGCGGGCTGACTGCCTGCTGTATGCGATCGGGCGGCAGGGTGCGACCAAGGGGCTGAATCTGCAAGCCGCCGGGTTGTCGTCTGATGATCGCGGGCGGATCAAGGTGAACGCTTCTTTCCAGACGGTGGTGCCGAACATCTACGCGGTGGGGGACGTGATCGGCTTTCCGGCGCTGGCCAGCACGAGCATGGAGCAAGGGCGCCTGGCGGCGTGCAGCATGTTCGGGGAGAGTTGCCCGAGTTATGGCAACACACTGCCGTATGGCATTTACAGCATTCCGGAGATCAGCATGGTGGGGTGGACGGAAGAGCAGTTGACGAAAGATGGCATTCCGTATGAGGCGGGAGTGGCGCAGTATCGGGAGATCGCGCGCGGGCAGTTGCTGGGCGATGAGATCGGCATGCTGAAGTTGCTTATTCACCAGGAGAGCCGCACGATTCTGGGTGTGCACGCCATCGGCACCGGGGCGACCGAGTTGATTCACATCGGGCAGGCGGCGATGGCGTTTGGGGCGACAGTGGACTACTTCGTGAATGCGGTCTTCAACTGGCCGACGCTGGCGGAGTGCTACAAAGTGGCGGCCCTCAACGGGGTCAACAAGTTGCGGAACGTCTAACCTTGGCGAGCGGCCGTCGGGGCTGCGGGAGGGCGTGTGAACGTGAGTTTTCTCATCGCGGCGGGGACGGCGGCGCGTCCTCTGTACTCGGATCTGGACTTGCTTTGGATCACCCTCCCAACGGCGGTGTTGGTCGGCGTCGTTGTTGGCGTCGCGATGCACAACAGGCACAAGAGGCGGGGAGAGCGCGGTGTTGCCGAATCGCAACGCAAAGCGATCGCTGAGCAGTCGCGCCGCGAGCAGATGCACTTTGAGCAAGGCCAGTTGATCAACCAGACCGGGCTCAAGAAAATGCAGCTCGAAACGCAGTTGCTGCAGACGCAGGTGAAGATCGCGGAGCACGAGCTGGCCAATCGCCAGCGGAATGATCAGATCAATGCGGTGGCGGTTGAGAAGTTGCGGTTGGAGGTGGAGAGCCTGAAGCTGCACATCCGCGAGCAGCACAAGCGGCTGGACGAGTTCGGCAGCGGGTTTGAGTAAGGCGACACTGCCGGGACACCCCGGATGAGTCGGCGTCGCGCCGTAGGTGGCCGGTTACAGGGGCGGCCCCACACCTGCGCGTGGGGTTCGTAGGAATACCATCGACCGTGGCCAAGCGACCCGCCAAAACCAAAGCCGAAAAAGCGCCCAAGCTGGAGGCCACCAAGCCCGCGCCGCGCCTGGTGCCTGCGCCGGTGCCGCTGGGCTCGCTCATCGGCCACGACCGGGCGGCGAAGGTGCTGCAGGACGCGATGCGTAGCGGGCGGATTCACCACGCGTGGATCTTTCATGGGCAGGCCGGGGTTGCAAAATGTACTGCGGCGATGGCCTTCGCCGCGATTCTGCTCGACCCGACATCGCAAGCGACTTTCTCGGGGGAGATCTCGCCAGACCCCGAGAGCGGCACGCAGCGCTTGCTGCAATCCGGCACGCATCCGGACATGCATCTGGTCGTCAAAGAGCTTGCCAAGTACCACGGCGATTCGCAGGTGCGTTCCCGTAAGCTCCAGAGCATCCCGATCGATGTGCTGCGTGACTTTGTGTTGGCCCCCAGCGCGGTGAGTGCCGCAGTGCGCACCAGCGCGATGGCGGCCAAGGTCTTTATCATCGACGAGGCGAAGCTGCTGAACATCGCGGGGCAGAACGCCCTGCTGAAGTTTCTCGAAGAGCCGCCGGATCGCACGGTGATCATTCTGGTGACAAGCGCCGAGGAGTATCTGCTGCCGACCATCCGCAGTCGCTGCCAGCGGGTGTTCTTTGGACCTTTAAACGACGCGGACATGCGGCGCTGGATGGCCCACGCGAAGCTGGATGTGCCTGAGGAGCAGCTCGCGTGGTTGCTGGACTTTGCGGCTGGCTCACCGGGGATGTTGCAGGCCGCGGCGACGGAAAACCTGGCGGCGTGGTGGGAGCGCCTGTCGCCCCTGCTCGCAAAGACTGACAAGGGCGAGTACAGCGCCGAGCTTGGCCCGGCGATGCACGAGCTGATCGACGCGTGGGCGAAGGCGTATGTGGATAAGGACGACAGCCAGAGCAAGGAGTTGGCCAACCGCATGGCGTGCGAACGCATGCTGCGGCTGGTGGCGGCCCACCTTCGCAAGGGGCTCTCTCGCACCGATCCGGCGAGGGCCGCCAACAGGCTCGATGCGATTCGTCAGGCCGAGCGGGCCCTGGACAGCAACGTGAACATGCTTTTTGTGTTCGAGCGACTGGCGGCGGAGATCAGCCTGCCGGCGGGGGCGATGGTGTAGGGCGGGAGTCGCGGAGGTCGCCGCAAGCTTTACGAGCCCGAAGCGCAAGCGAGGGTCACAGTTGCTTTGGTATCTTAAGCCATCATGGCTCAAGTGTTTGCATACTTTCTCACATGGACTACCCACGGGAGCTGGCTTCACGGAGATGCACGCGGCTCCGTAGATCGGTCGCACGCAAGAGTGGGCCAAACGCTGGTTCAACCCGACGCGGAGCGCGAGCGGCATGAATCCGATCGGACGGCGGGTCGAGCGTTGAAATTAGGGCACGCTGAGCGGGCCTTGGTTGCCGAAGTCATCGCGGCGCACTGCGAGTTTCGGGGGTGGCGGCTGCTCGCCTGCAACGTCCGCACCAATCATGTGCACGTCGTTGTCGGCAAGTGCGGCACGGTGACGCCCGAGGCTGTGATGGGCCAGTTCAAGGCGTGGGCTACGCGTCGGTTGCGCGAAGCCGGGTTCGTGGCGGGGGACGCCAAGGTCTGGACCGAGCATGGGTCCACGCTTTGGATCAATGATGAAGATTCGTTGGGGAGGGCGATCGAGTATGTAGTGAATGAGCAGTGAGGGGTCAGAAGTTGGTTCGGCCTGGACTAATAGAAGCGGTTCTTGAGTTTGCTATTCGGCTACATCTGCGACCCTCGCTTGCGCTTCGGGCTCGTAACAGCCGCTACCACTCCGGCCCGCCGCTGTAGCGGCCGTAGATGTCGGCCATCGCCTGCACCATTTCGCCCAGCGTGCAGTTGGCCAAGGCCCCGTCCACCAGCGCGGGCATGACGTTGGTGGCGTGCATGCTCCCCGCCTGGCCTGCGGCACCGGGCAGCTTGTTGAGCAGTGTGAAGGGCTTGCCCTGGGCGGCGGCGCGGATGTTGTCGAGGGCTTTGGCTACTTGGCCCGCGTCGCGGCGCTTTTTGAAGGCCGCCAGACGCTCGCACTGGTCGATCTCCACCTGGTGGGGGATGGTGAGGATCTCGATGGGGCGGCCTTCGTTGTTGTCGGTGTATGCGTTGACGCCGACAATGAGGCGATCGCCGGCTTCGCATTCTTCGCTGAAGCGGTAGGAGGCTTCGGCGATGGAGCGGCGGAAGTAGCCGCGGTTGATGCCTGTGACGACGCCACGGCCGTAGGTGCGGCGGGGTTGGTATGCGGGGTGCTCAGGAAGTGGCGAAGTGGCAGCGTGGCGGAGTGGCGAAGTTGCTCGGGCGGCGTTCCAGTCGGCGTACATCCCCATGCGATCGATTTCGTCGATGAGGTTGAGGGCCTCGCGTTCCATGGTGTCGGTGAGTTGCTCGATGAACCATGAGCCGCCGAGCGGGTCGGCGACGCGGGTGACGCCGGTCTCGTGGGCGAGGATCTGCTGGGTGCGGAGCGCGACGGTGACGGCCTGCTCGGTGGGCAGGCCGAGGGTTTCGTCCATGCTGTCGGTGTGCAGGCTCTGGCAGCCGCCGAGCACCGCGGCCATGGCCTGATAGGCCACGCGCACGATGTTGTTCATGGGCTGCTGCTCGGTCAGCGAGCACCCGGCGGTCTGCACGTGGGTCTTCATGAACCAGGAGCGTTCGTTGGGAGCGCCGTAGCGTTCCTTCATCATGCGGGCCCAGATGCGACGGGCCGCCCGCAGCTTGCAGATCTCTTCGAAGAACTCGTTGTGGGCGTTGAAGAAGAAACTAAGGCGCGGGGCGAAGCTGTCGATATCCATGCCGCGTTCTAAGCAGGCTTCGACGTATTCCATGCCGTCGCGCAGGGTGAAGGCGAGCTCCTGGGGCCCGGTGCTGCCGGCCTCGCGGATGTGGTAGCCGGAGATGCTGACGCTGTTCCATTTGGGCGTGCAGCGGCTCTGGAACTCGATGGTGTCGACCACGAGCTTGACGCTGGGCTCGGGCGGATAGATGAACTCGTTCTGCGAGTGGAACTCTTTGAGGATGTCGTTTTGCAGCGTGCCACCGAGGTTGTCCCACGACATGCCGCGTTGCAGGGCGTGGGCGAGGTACATCGCCCAGATGACCGCGGCCGGGCCGTTGATAGTCTGGCTCACCGTGACCTTGTCGACGGGGATGTCGGCGTAAAGGCGGTGCATGTCTTCGATGGTGGAGATGGCGACGCCGCACTTGCCAACTTCGCCGACGCACAACGGGTCATCGCTGTCGCGCCCCATGAGGGTGGGGAGATCGAAGGCGGTGGAGAGGCCGGTGTTGGCCTTGGTGCCCTTGGCCGCGCCGAGGAGATACTTGAAGCGCTGGTTGGTGTCGTCGGCGGAGCCGAAGCCGGCGAACTGACGCATGGTCCACAGGCGGGTGCGATAGCCCTCTTTGAAGAGGCCGCGCGTGAAGGGGTATTGGCCGGGGGGGGGCAGGTCGCGCGCGAGATTGCGGAGAGATTCGGGCAGGGCGTAGACCGGCGAGCCCGGCGCGGCGGTGGGAACGGGCTGGCCGTAGGAAGGATCGAGCACCAGGCCGGAGATGGTCACGGCGTGGGGATCGACCTTGGGCAGGGATGGGCTGACGGTGGCGCGCGGTGTCGTCGTCATGTGGAGAGTGTACGGGGGGTGTCAAGGGGTGACTTCGTTTGCCGGGCCAAAGCTGGGGGGGGGGCGTTGGTCGACGCGGCGAGGTCGATGAAACTAGCCGGAAAGATCGAGATCTCGGGTCTGGCGGCCGCCCTTCGAGGTTCTTCTTGCTTGTCATGGGACTAAAAAGTGACCTGCAAACTGTTCACTTTCCTTGCACGACCGCGTTTGTGAGGTATCTTGTGGAGGTGGGGGAGGATGGAGAATCAAGACGCCTGGAGGTTGCGCCGATGCGTCCTGCCTGTTCTTATCGCTCGCTTGTTGCCCTCGCGGCAGTGTTGGCCTTCGCTGCCGCTGCCCAGGCCCAGCCAGACCCCAGCGGCATCCAGTTCGTCACCGTCGGCTCGCCCAGTAACCCGGCATACCACGGGCCGGACCCGTTCGGGTATGTCACCGGGCGCGGCAGCGTGGGCTATGAGTACCGGCTTGGCCAGATGGAGATCACCACCGGGCAGTGGCTTGAGTTTGTGAATGCCGCGCTGGGTCGGGCGACACCCCTCCCGTTCCTGCGAGCGCCGCTGGATTGGGGTGCGACACGCGATGTCACGTACGGCGGCCCGGGCCAACGCTACCAGCTCAAGAGCCTGCCGAACGCCGCGATGATCCCCGGATACGCCGTGACTTGGCGTACCGCGGCCATGTACTGCAACTGGCTGTGCAACGGCAAGTCGTCCGCCCCCGCCGCCTTCCTTTCGGGGGCCTACGACGTTTCGACGTTCCACGACAATCCCGACGGCACGTTCA
>JBAZUW010000197.1:0-6665 GCA_041661205.1 Phycisphaerales bacterium | reverse complement strand
AGCAGTCCTCGATGAGGGGCAGTTCGTGGCGGGCCGCGATGGAGGCGTACTGGTCCATGTACGCGGGGTTGCCAAAGGTCTCGACGGCGAGGATGGCTTTGGTGCGCGGGCCGATGGCGGCTTCGATCTTCGTGGGATCCATGTTCAGCGTGCTGGGGCACACGTCGACGAACTTGGGCGTCGCGCCGACAAACAGGATGCAGTTGGCCGAGGCGATGAAGGAGAAGGGCGTCGTGATGACTTCGTCGCCCGGGCCAATGCCCAGGGCCTGGAGCGCGAGGTGCAGGCCGGAGGTGCCGGAGTTGACCGCCACACCGTGGCGGCAGCCGGCTCGGGCCGCGACCAACTGCTCAAACTGCCCCACCATGGGGCCGATGGAAAGGCGCCCGGACCGCAGGGTCTTCAGGACCATCTGCTCTTCGAGTTCGGTGATGTCGGGGCGGGAGAGGGGGATTTCGTGGGTCGGCATGAGAGAGTTTATCGGTCCGGAGGCGCGAGGCGTTTGAGCCGGAGGCGGGGAATCCGGGGCGGTGAGATGGCACCAAAGACACCTTCGCGGCGCATATACTGTTGGAACAGTTATTCGAGTTTGGAAGTTTTTCGGAGACCCCGATGGCGGCACGAGATAAAGCGACGAGGGGCAAAGCTCGGCGCGCGGCTGCGGCCGCGCTGGGGCGGCAGGCGATGATGTCGAACTCTTGCGCCAAAGGCGCGGAGCACGCGCTGGGGGGCTTGGCGGGAGAGATCGGCAAGCGACATCCTTTTGCGCACGCTGAAGAAGAGGCGTTTTTAAACGTGCTTCGGACGGGCGTGATGCTGGCGGGCGACTTCGCCTTACTATTTCGGGCGCATGATATTTCTGAGCCGGCGTACAACACGCTGCGGATTTTGAGAGCCGCGGGCGCGGAGGGGCGGGCGTGCCATGAGATCGGCGAGCACCTGGTGGCTCGCGTGCCGGATGTGACACGCCTGGTGGACCGGCTGGAAGCGGCCGGGCTCGTGATGCGGGAGAGGTCTGCGGCGGACCGGCGGGTGGTGCGGGTGCATCTGACGACCAAGGGCCTGAAGGTGGTGGCGGACCTGGATGGCCCGGTGCTCGATCTGCACAAGGCCCAGTTGGGGCACCTGACCCGGGGCGAACTGGCGGAGCTCAACCGGCTGCTGGTGAAAGCGCGGCAGGGAAACCGGGCAGGCGGGGCGTGAGGGCGGACTGCCCTGGGCTTGGCGAACCAAGAAGTCTTCCGAGGCGTACAATCCTTGTTGTCACAACTATTGTTGACGCGGCATCTCAGAGGTGAGTACAACCACACGGGCCAACTGCGGCCCACAGCAAGGAGGATCCGCCATGATCAGCATCCGCAAGAGCAGCGACCGAGGCCACTTCAACTTCGGCTGGCTGGACACCAACCACACCTTCAGCTTCGGCCAGTATCGAGACCCCAAGTTCATGGGCTTCCGGTCCCTCCGGGTCATCAACGAAGATCGCGTGGCCCCCGGGCAGGGCTTCGGCGAGCACCCCCACGAGGACATGGAGATCATCTCGTACGTCCTCGACGGCGCCCTCGCCCATCAGGATTCGCTCGGCACCGTCAAGAGTCTTTCACCTGGTGAAGTGCAGCGCATGTCCGCGGGCAGCGGCATCCGCCACTCGGAGTTCAACCACTCCGACACGCGGACGACGCACTTCCTGCAGATCTGGATCCGGCCCGACCGGCGGGGCGTGACGCCGGGGTACGACCAACGCCGCTTCGGGGACGATCAGCGCGCCAACCGGCTTTGCCTGGTTATCTCGCCCGACGGGGCGGAGGGGTCGATCTCCATTCATCAGGACGCCAAGCTTTACACCACCAACCTCGACGCGGGGAAGAGCGTGACGCTGGACCTGGCAGCCGGGCGGCACGCGTGGGTGCAGGTGACGCGGGGGGAGGTGACCTTGAATGGCCAGCGGCTGGCCGCGGGCGATGGCGCGGCGGTCAGCGAAGAGACTGCGCTCACGCTTCAGGCGACGCAGAAGGCCGAGGTGCTGGTGTTCGATCTGGCGTAGGGGAAGAGACGAAGTTCCGGAGAGACGGAGAGACGAAGTTCCAGGGAACAGACGTTTGCGGGCGGGTGGTGTGCGACACTACAAGCGCTGTTGCCGCGAACTTCGGCTCTTCGGAATTACGTCTCTTCGTCTTTTCCTTCCTCAACGCGGCCCGCCGAGGTGGGTCTCAAAGAACTCCACGATGCGGGTCTGCAGCCCCTTGATCACCACCGGGTCGGGCACGCTGTGCGTGAAGCCGGCCAAGGGGAGGAACTCAAACTGACGCCCGGCGCGGAAGAGTGATCCGGTCATTTTCAGGCTGTGGAGGAAGTAGACGTTGTCGTCGGCGGTCCCGTGGATGATGAGCAGCGGGACAGTCAGGTCTTTGCAGTAGGTGAGCACGCTCGCCTTGTCGTAGCCCGCCGCGTTTTCGTCGGGGAGGCCCATGTAGCGTTCGGTGTAGTGGGTGTCGTAGTCGCGCCAGTCGCACACCGGAGCGCCGGCGACGCCGGCCTTGAAGACGTCTGGCCGGCGCATGGTGGCCATCGCGGAGAAGTAACCCCCGAAGCTCCAGCCCGTGATGCCGGCGCGGCTGAGGTCCATCTGCGGCACCTTGGCGCTGAGCAGGCTCATGGCGGCGGCTTGGTCGGCCAGGGGGAGAGACATCACATCGTTCTTGATGGTCCGCTCCCAAGCGCGGCCGCGGGCGGGCGTGCCCCGCGCATCGATTGACACCACGATGAAGCCTTGATCCGCCTGCCACTGCTGCAGCAGGAAGTTTCGGGACGACGCCCGCACCGTCTGCACGTGCGGCCCGCCGTAGACGCTGTTCAGCACCGGGTATTTTTTGGTGGGGTCAAAGTCGCGGGGGAGAACGACGGCGGCACGGAAGCCAAGGTCGCCGAGTGTGTAGAACGAAACCTTGGGAGCGATGCTGGGCTCTTCGGCGATGGAACGAAGTTCGCCGGCTTTGGTGCCGTCGGCGCGGTAGACCTCGTTGCCGATCGTGCCGTCCGCGAGGCTAAAGCCGTGGACCCAGGCACCGTGGCCACGTCCGAAGGTCGCGCCGTGCACGCCGGGGGCGCGGGTCGCGAGTGTGATCGCCGAGTCTTTGGGCAGTTCACCATCGAGGGTGATCTCCATCACGTGCCCTTCGGTCGGTTCGGCCGACGCGGCCACCCGCACGGTGCCCATTTTTTCGTTCACGTCGACGATCCCGGAGATGGCGACGCCGGGAATCTTGAGTGTGCGCACGACCTCGCCCGCCGCACTTCGAAGTTGCAACTGCCAGTCGTCGGTGCCCTGGGCTTGCTCGGTCATCCAAAGGAACTTGGTGCCGTCGTCCAACCAACGCGGCTCGCCCGCGAGGTTGATCCACGCGTCGTCCTTCTCGCGCAAGAGTTCCTGCGTGGCGCCGGAGGCAGGATCCACGCTGTAGAGCACCTGCTCGGTCTGCGTGCGATTCTGCACCAGGATCGTCAGCTTGCCGTGCTCGGGCCAGCCGACGCGGGCCAGGTATGGGAATGCGTCATGATCCCAGGCAACCTCGGTGGGCTTTGCGGCGCCGCGCACCGGCGTCAGCCACAGCGACACCTTCGCGTTGGCCTTTCCGGCCCGCGGATATGGCCAGGGGTTGGGCTCATTCTCCGGGTGCACCGGATCGGCGATGTAGAACGTCTCTTCCGGCGAGGTGTCGGTGCGCTGGTAGACCATGGCGTTGCCATCCGGCGACCACCAGTACCCCGCGAAGCGGTCCATTTCCTCTTGTGCCACGAACTCGGCCAGACCATTGGTGATCGCGCCGCCCGCGCCGCTGGTGAGCTTGTGCTCGTTGCCGGTCGCGAGGTCGGTGATGTAGATCTCGCCGTTTCGCACGCACGCGAGGCTGGCGCCGTCGGGCGACAGGCGCGGATCGATCGGGAACCCCGCGTCGGACTTGAGCTCCTGCACCTTGGGCGTACCTGCCTGAGCCGCGGCCAGATCGATCACAAATAGCCGCCCGCTTAGAGGCACCACCACCTTGGACCCGTCTTTGGAGATCGCGTAGGACGCGATGCCGCGGGAAGCTGAACGCATGCGCTCGCGGCGGGCGAGTTCCTCGGGCGTGAGCTTCTCCTGCCCGCCTCCCAAAATCTGTTCGGCGGTGAGGAGCACGCGCTCTTGTCCGGTGGCGATGTCGAAGATCCAGAGATCCTGCACAAAGCTGCGCGGGCCGGATGCCCGCAGGAAGAGCACCGATTTGTCGTTGGGGGTCACCTGGATCGCAACCGGTCGCCCGAGCGAGAACCGGTAGGTCGCGGCGTATTGATCGAGAAACTCGAGGTTCTTCACGGTGGGTGGTGCCTGTGTGCGTGGGGCCTGCACGATGAGCACGCCGCGCTGGGTGGTACAGGCGGAAAGAAGTGTAACGGCCGCGACCAGGCCTGAGAGAACCGCCATTGCGGCGCGCGGGTGTGCGTGAGTCATGGCGAAAGCCTATCGAAGTCGGGGCGGCTTCGCCGGTGACGGGCAGGTCACTTCGCGGGAGCCGAATCCGCCGGGGCGACCGGCGTCGCCTGAGGCAGTTCCAGCAACTGCTGCACCGCGTCGCGAATCGCGTCGGCCCGCTGCCACGGCACAAAGTGCCCTTGCTTGTCGATGGTGATGATCTGCACACTGGCGGCGTGGGTGAGCATCTTCTGGATGTACTTCACGTTGTCGTAGGGCACCAGTTCGTCGGTCGTTCCGTGAATCACGATCACCGGGCAGGTGATCTTGTCCAGCAGCGGGGCCAGCAGCTTGGTCTGGGCTTTGGCACCGTCCAGTTCGCCCATCGAGTTGTCCAGCGCCCGGGGCATCAGCCAGCGGGCGAGCGAGGTCGTGGCGATGTCCTGCGCGAGCCCCGGCTTTTCAAGGTCCGGGTCGAGCGAGCCGGCCACGATGACCAGCCCCGAAACCTTGTCGGGGTAGGCCCCGGCGATCCACGCGGCGATCGGCCCGCCGAGTGAATGCCCCACCACCACCGGCCACCTGCCGCCTTGCTTCACAAGCAGTGGCGCGATGGCCGCGGCTTGGATGTCAAAGGAATCAACCCCGCCCCCACCCTTGGGGCCGGACTTGCCAAAGCCCAGCCGATCCACCGCGATCGCCTCGCAGCCCATCACGGGGTCAACGAGAAAGTCCGCCCATCCGGTAGCGTCGCCGGGGGTTCCGTGAATGTAAATGACTCGCGGCTTGGCCGCATCGCCCGAGTGCAGGTACGAGAGGGCGGGCACTTCGTTGCGGTCGGCGGTGGCGGGCTGCTCCGGCAGCGTATCGCGCGCCAGAGCGGCGATCTGCTCGGGGGTCGCCTTGGGTCCGGGCATGTTGCAACTTGAGAGCATCAGACCACCCGCAGCCAGCGTGATCACCGCCCCGGCAACACGCCAGCGGCGACGACGCAACCAGCCGCGAAAGCCGGGGCGAAGCGGTGTGGATTGTGAAGCGGGCGTGGCGTTGGCGTCAGGCATGAGCAGTCCTCGCGCAGCGGGCGAGAAGTCTACTCCGCTACGTCGGCAGCCTCGCGGAAGATCGCGGCGCATGCGGTTTGACCGTGCACGTAGCTATTTCCCCCGATGGGTCCGATTTCGGCGCTGGCAAAGAAACCCGCCAGCGGCACGATCGGCCCCGCCAACGGATCGATCTCCGCACCCGGCTTGGCCAGCGACTCGCCCGGAGGGCTGGGAAGAAACGCACGGCTGACCAGCCCAGCGTCGTGATTGGGCTGGGTAAACAGGCGCCGGCCCCGGCCATTGCAGGAAAAGAGCAGCACGCCCTTGGGCGTTTCATACAGCCGCTGAGCGTCGAGCAGCAGGGCGAGGTCTTCGTGTGCGGTCACCGCGTCGCGCATGTGCAGGCGAATGGTCTGGCCCACGTGCATGAGCTCGCCCACCGCCAGCGCTCCGCGGTTGTGGTCCACACCCATCACATTGCGGATGAGAAAATCGTTTCGCCCGAAGCGTTCTTTGTATTCGCTGATGACGCGGCCGATGAAGAGCCCGCCCTTCAGGCCTTCGCGCTCCGCGTCGGTCAGCTCGCTCACCGCTTCGCTCACGGCCTCCAGGGCCGGGCGGCCGCCGAGCTCGAAGATGATGTTGCGCTGCGCTTTGGTGACGACGAGGTTCGGCCCAAAGGGGCGGCACCCCTGCGACACCAGCGAATCCACACGGAAGTCGCCGGACAGCGTCACGCCCACGCCGCCGCTGGTGAGCACGCGGTCGTTGAGCAGGAAGACGTTTCCATTCGGCTGCGTGGCGGCCGACGCCAGCCCGCCGAAGATGCCAGCCGTGCACCCTTCCGGACGTGCCGCGTTGAGCGCCGGGAGCAATCGCACCAAGGGCGTGGAAAAGGGATCTGCCAGCAGAATCGTGCAGCGCTGGTTGGGCCCGTATCCCGCGGCCTGGCCCAGCGCCGTCAGCGACTCCGGCGTGTCGTCAGGAATCGGAAAATCCAGCACGTTGAAGCTTCGCGCCTCCGCCCCGGGCAGCTTGGCACACAGCAGCGAGACGCCCGCGGAGCCTTCGAGCTCGGTGGTGTCGGCCACGACGGTGCCCGCGGAGACGCCGATGAGCACCTTGGGCGAAAGTCGCTTGAGCACAGTCTCGGCGATGACCGACGCGAACTC
>JBAZUW010000196.1:0-6677 GCA_041661205.1 Phycisphaerales bacterium | reverse complement strand
TGTACGAGGTGTTTGAGGTGACGCCGGAGCTGCGGCGGATGATCCACCACGGGCGGCCCACGCACGAGCTGCGCGCGAAGATGAAGGAGTTGGGCGGGCTCTCGCTGCGCGAGGAGGGTGTGCTGCTTGCGCTGGATGGGAAGACGAGCCTGGAGGAGATTTTGCGGGTGACGCAGAATGACGATGACGAGCAGAAGCCCGAGGCGGGGGCGGCGAATGTTCACCCGATGAAGCGGGAGGCGGCGTGAAGTTCAGCGTGAGGGGGTATGACCGGGCGGGCAAAGCCATCAGCGAGGTGGTGGAGGCGATGGACCGCGCGGGGGCCGCGGAGCTGATGCTGCGCAGGGGCGTGTTTGCGGGGGAGATTGAGGAGTCGCGGGAGGATGGGGAGAGGCGGCCGGCGGCGGCGGGGAAGGGTGGGGGATCAAAGGAGAATCTGGCGGGGTTCTTGAGGCAGCTTTCGATTCTGGTGCGCACGGGTACGCCATTGATTGATGCGATCACGGCGATTGAGCGGCAGACGGCGGCGGGGAAGTGGCGGGATGTGATTGCGGCGCTGCGGGCGCGGCTGGAGGAGGGGGCGCAGCTGTCGGAGGCGATGGCGGCGTTTCCGAAGCAGTTTGACGGGGTGTGCCGCAGTTTGGTGTCGGCGGGGGAGAGTGGCGGCGGGCTGGATGCGATGCTGACGCGGCTGGCGGGGATGGTGCGGGAGCAGCAGAAGATTCGCAAGACGGTGGTGAGCGCGATGGTGTATCCGTGCCTGCTGATCTGCATTGCGTTTGGGGTGACGGGGACGATGGTGACGTTTGTGTTGCCGCGGTTTGAGGGGTTGTTTAAGACGCTGAATACGCCGCTGCCGCCGTCGACGAGGGTGCTGATGCAGATCAGCCACACGCTGCATGATGACTGGATGTACTTCCTGGCGGGGGCGATCGCGGTGGTGGTGGGAGGGTGGATGTGGGTGACGAAGTGGGATGGGTGGGAGATGGTGCTGGGGGCGGCGCTGAGGGTGCCGCTGCTGGGGACGCTGCTGAAGGATTTTTCGACGGCGCGGATTGCGCGGGTGCTGGGGGTGCTGCTGGAGGGGCGGGTGTCGATGATCGATGCGATTCGGCTGACGCGGCTGAGCGTGTCGCACCCGGCGTATTCGGCGCTGCTGGGGCGGGTGGAGGAGGCGGTGACGCGGGGGGAGAGCATTTCCACGGCGCTGGATTCGGGGAAGCTGATTCGTCCGAGCGTGATCGAGGCGGTGCGGAGTGCGGAGCGGAGTGGGCAGGTGGGCACGGTGCTGGTGGCGCTGGCGGATTACATGGACGAGGACAACGCCATGCTGCTGCGCACGGTGACGAACATGATGGAGCCGTTGATTTTGATGATGCTGGGGGTGGTGGTGGGGAGCATGGCGATCAGCATGTTCCTGCCGCTGTTTGATCTGACGGCGGCGGGGGGTGCACATTGATGCATTGGCACCGGGTCCATTCGTGCATTGGGGTGGGGGTGTCGGGCAAGACGCTCTCGGCGCTGCAGGTGTCGCGTCCGGCGCTATCCAAGGATGCGGCGAAGGTGCGGATCGAGGCGGCGGCGACGGTGTCGCGCGAGGCGGTGGGGCCGTTTACGCAGAGCGATGCGGAGCGACTGGCGGGCGTGCTGGAGCGGCGGGGGTTTGAGGGGACGAAGGTGGTGCTGGCGCCGGCGCGGGGGACAACGAGCGTACAGCCACTGGAGCTGCCACCTCGCAGCAGCGGGGCACCCTTGGCGCAGATTGCGCGGGCGGAGATGGCGCGGGTGCAGAAGCTGGACCCGGGCGCGATCGAGGTGGCGACGTGGGATGTGCCGCCCCCGGTGCGGGCGGGGAAGAGCACGCATGTGATGGCGGCGTCGCTGACGAAGCGTGCGAGCAATGGGTGCGCGGGGCTGCTGGAGAGCGTGGGGCTGGAGCTGATCGCGATCGATGTGCGGAGCCTGGCGATGGCGCGGGCGGCGCGGGCGTGGCTGGAGCCGACGGGCGTGTGCATGCTGATTGATGTGACGTGGGAGGGTGTGAGCATCATCGTGGTGCTGGGGTCGCGGGTGGTGTTTGAGCGGGATATTGAGCACGCGACGCCGGCGAAGATGTGCAACACGGCGGCGGAGCGGTGGCGGCTGGATGAGGAGACGCTGGCGATGGCGCTGCAGCACCCGGACATGCCCCATGCGAGCGAGATCACCAGGTTGGCGAGCGGGGCGCAGAGTGACTTTGTCGATGCGATCGTGCCGGAGGTTTCGCGCTCGGCGGCGTATGCCTCGCACCGGTACCCGAGTGTGAAGCTGGAGCGACTGCTGCTGTGCGGGGAGTGGGCGGGGGTCACCGGGCTGCGGGAGAGGCTGGAGGCGCATCTGCATGTGCCGGCGAGGGTGCTGCGGGCGGTGGATGCGATGGCGCTGGGCGGGGGGGCGGCGGCGGCGGATGCCGGGCCGGGGGCGCTGCTGGCGCTGGGGCTGGCGATGCATCCGGGGCACGCGTTGACGCCTTCGGAGGTGGCGGCATGATCGCGGTGAACCTGTTGGCGAGTGAACGAGTGGCGGCGTCGCGGCGGCGGGCGCGGCGGCGGGCGTGGTTTGGCGTGCTGTTTGGGCAGGCGTCGGTGGTGGGGCTGGCGCTGCTGGTGGCGGCGCAGATTCATACCCCGCATGAGAGCCCGGCGCAGCTCATCGCCAAGTTGCAGGTGCAGCAGGGTGAGAAGGACCGGGAGAAGCAGGCGATCGCGGCGGAGATGAGCGGGCTGCGGGGCCGGATGGAGTTGTCGAATCTGGTGACCAATCACCCGCGATGGGGCTCGCTGCTGAGCATCATCGCGAAGGCCAAGGGGCCCGAGGCGGTGCTGGAGCGGGTGGAGGTGGGGTCGCGGGTGGCGAGCGGTGACGCGGGCGGGGCGCTGCGGAGCAGCTACACCGTGGGCGTCACGGGGTACGCGGCATCGCGCGAGGGGGTGGCGCAGATCGTGAGCCGCCTGGAGGCGACGAAGGTGTTTGACACGGTGACACCGGTTGAAACCCGCGCGACGGTGTATGGGCCGACGGGGGCGGAGGTGGTGTCGTTTTCGCTGACGCTGAGCCTGTCGGAGGGGGGGAAGGCGAAATGAGCGGGCGCATGTGGTTGACGCGTGATGATCTGCTGGGCGTGGGGGCGATCGCGATCATTTCGTGCGGGGCGTATTTCTGGGGGATTGAGCCGGTGCGGGTGGCGAGGGCGCACGCGGTGCAGGAGCAGGCGTTGCTCGAGGGGACCCGCGCGGATGTGGATGCTCGCGAGCGGGAGCTGGTAGCGCTGCGGAACGCGCTTGCGCAGACGCGGGAGCGCGCGAAGGAGAGCATTTCGCTGTCTCCGGCGTCGCTGCTGAGCACGCGGCTGACGGAGATCCCCATGCTGGCATCGCGGGCGGGGCTGAAGGTGGCGGAGATTCAGCCTGGTGCGATTGCGGCCCTGGAGCGATTTTCCAAGCTGCCGATCCGGTTTTCCGGTGAGGGGACGTATACGGACGTGATCGCGTTTTATGACTCGCTGGACCGGGAACTGCCGGATATTGAGATCACCGCGTTTACGATCTACTCGCAAGGCGGGGACCAGGATGGACGGGCGAGGTTTTCGGCGGATGTGGTGTGGTACACGCTGCCGGAAGGGGGCGGGGCGCACGCGGCGGCAAAGGCGGCGCAGACGGATGCGGGAACCGAAACAACGTCGCCCAAGCCTTGACAGCCGTGGGATTGAATGGCACGTTGGAGGCGTGGAACTCAAACTACAACGTAAGGTCGGTCTCGCGGTGGCGGGCGTGGCGATTGTCGCGTTGATCGTGGACCGCATGACGGGCGCGGGGCACGGGCCGGCGTCGGCGGGGGCGTCGGTGGTGGCTTCGCCGGCACCGGACGCGGCGGCCTCGAAGGCGCCGAGCAAGGCTCCGGCGGTGCAGCAGCCGTCGCTTCGCGATCGTCTGGAATCGGCCCGAGAGGCCGAACATGCGGCGCAGGTGAACGCGTTTGTGGTGCCTGCATCTTGGAAGCCCGTACCGGAGAAGACTGCGGCGCCGCCGGCTGAATCGCCGGAGGCGAAGTCGCTGCTGCTGGCGAAGCGCCATCGGCTCACGGGCGTTTCGATGGGTGCGAGGCAGGTGGTGGTGATTGACGGAACAGCGTTCACGCTGGGCGGGTCGCAGCAGGGGATCACGCTGCGGAGCATCGCGGCGGATGGGCGGAGTGTCGAGATTGAATCTGAGGGGGTTGTGGCGACGCTCATGCTGGACAGTGATGCGCGAGCGGGGACCCGCTGAACAGGGGAGTCACTTTGTGCCGCTTGTGACGGCTCTTCCAGTACCCCCGGTGGATAATGCAGTGTTCTTTCCCGGATGCGGTCGCATGTGTGAAGGCTTGCGAGGCGGCTGACGATGGAGGTAGGGGAAGCACTGGCCAACTGACCCAAAGTACGGGTGCCAGGATGCTCAACCAGGGAGCCTCACGGATGTCAACCTCTCGTCTTCGTCGTGGATTCAGCTTGATTGAACTGGTGATTGTGGTGGTGATCATCGGCGTGATTGCGGCGATCGCGATCCCGCGTATGAGCCGGGGTGCGGCGGGCGCGGCGGATGCGGCGCTCAGCGGCAACCTCACGGTGCTGCGCAACGCCATTGATCTGTATCAAACCGAGCATGGCGGCACGGATAAGGACTACCCGAGGGTGGCGACCTTTGCGGCCCAGCTCACGACGTTCAGCGACATTGCGGGCGCCACGCAGGCGACCAAGGACACGACGTACGTGTACGGCACGTATCTGGCGGCCGTCCCGCCTTTGCCGGTGGGTTCGCTGCGTGGCGCGACGGGCGTCGCGGCGGCGGCGGGCGCCGGGATCGGCTGGCAGTACACGGAGTCGACCGGGGCGATCAAGGCGGCGTTGCCTGACGCTGAGGTGGATGCCGCGGGTAAGAAGTACAACGCGTACTAGTCGCTGGCAGGCAGCGCGCTGCTCCGTCGCGAAGAGGGAGCTTGACATGAAACATCACACGCGACTCTGCCCGAGTTCACCCGCGAGGGACACTCGGGCGTTCTCGTTAACCGGCCGGGGTTTTTCGATGGTGGAACTGGTGATTGTGATGGTGATCGTGGGGGTGGTGGCGGCGATCGCGATGCCGCGGTATGCGGCGGCGAGGTCGCAGTATCGCGTGCAGAATGCGTGCAAGCGGCTGGCGGCGGACTACGCGGGGCTGAAGCCGACGGCGGCAGCCCAGAGCGGGCCCAGCACGCTGCTGATGTCGGCGAATGCAGATTACTACCGGCTGGCGACCTCGACGCGGGATGCGTCGAACACGCCCACCACGCTCACCCAGACGGTGGACCTGGGGGTGGAACCGTACCAGGCGTCGTTTGTCGCGGTCACGCTGGCGGCGGGTAGCGGGTTTGGGTTTGATGCGTACGGCAACCCGCTGGGTTCGGGAAGTGCGCAGCTGCGGTCTTCGTGGACGCTTGCGACGGTGACGTTTGCATCGACGGGGGATGTGACGGTGGGGGCACCGAAGGCGATGAGTAGCGCGCAGCGCACGGCACTGGGGGCGAAATGAGGACGCGCGGCTTTACCCTCATTGAGATGGTGGTGAGCCTGGCGATTGTCGCGGTGATCGGGGCGGCGCTGACCTCGACGCTGCATCTGGCGGCGCGGGCGGTGCCGAACCCGGCGGCGCCACCGGAGATCGAGGTGGGCGCGCGGGCGGTGTCGATCGAGTTTTGCAATGACCTGGCGCTGGCCAAATCGATCACGGTGATCAACGCCAACGCGATCGAGTTTACGGTGCCGGACCAGACCTCGGACGGGAACCCGGAGACGATTCGCTGGGAGTGGGAGGGGGACGCGAAGGATCCGCTGGTGCGGACGTACAACGGGGTGGCGACCAACCGGATAGCGAAGGTGGATGACTTCACGCTGCAGTGGTTTACGAAGACCGCCGCGGAACAGACCGGGACGACAAACCTGGAGGGGGCCGAGCAGTTGCTGGTGGGCTTTACGGACAGAAGCAGCACGACGGCGGGGCTGGGGACGACCAAGCAGGCGGGCATTGGTTTCACGCCGGTGCTGCCGTCGGATGCGGTGAGCTTCAGCGTGACGCGGTATACGGCGCGGGTGACGTTCAACAGCCCGACGTCGCTGCCTTATACGTTGCGTCTTGAGGCGGCGGATGGAACTCCGGGGTCGGTTCTCGCGTCGGGGACGCTGAGTGTGACGACGCCGGCCAACTCGAACACGAACCAGTCGGCGAATGTGGCCGGGGTGGCGGGCCTGGCACCCGGGACTGGGCTTTGGCTGGTGTTTGCGCCGACGGTGCTGCTGGGCAGCGCCTCGATGCCGTACCAGAGCGCGGTGGCGAACGGGAACACCAAGGTGTGTTACTCGACCAGCAGCGGGCTCACATGGACGGTGGTGAATGACGGCTCGGCGCTGTTTGCGATGTATGGCAAGGTGGTCCGGCCGCAGCCGGTGCTGACGAACCTCACGCGGGTGCAGAGTGTCCGGGTGAGTCTCAAGCCCAGTGGGACCAATGTGCGGAGCGTGGTGGCGGGGACCAGCCTGGCGGCGCGGCCACTGATGCCCGGGCAGGCGACGCCGACGACGGCGGCACCGGTCGTGAGCTTGCCGGTTGGGGTCACGATCACGGCGG
>JBAZUW010000195.1:0-6690 GCA_041661205.1 Phycisphaerales bacterium | reverse complement strand
GGTCAGACCCCAGCGGCACCGCAATAACGAACGTGCCAATGATCTCGCCCTCGAGGTCAGTGCGGTTTTACTTCGCGCCGACCGGCTTTTCGCCGAGCTTTACAGGTGCCTTGCCCGCCTGCAATGCCGCGGCGTTGGCGCCCAGCACCTTCATGGTCTTGGCGTCTTGCACATAGAGCACGATCGAAGCTTTCGCAGAGTTGAGATCCTTGGGGGGCGTGAGGTTCACGCTCACGTTGCCGTCGCCGCTCATGGGGCTGGTGACAAAGTCGCGCACGACGCCCTCGTGCTCCAGCTTGCGGCCGCCGTTTTCGCCTCGTTTCACGTCCGTCACCAACCCGTCTTCGCACAGTGCGGCACACAGCACGCTTCCGGCTGGGGCGTTGGACACCGCGGCGTTGATCTTGAGCGCGCCACCTGCGTCCCAGGGCTCCTGTGTGATCTTCACACTCGCCGGCGCGGGCGTGGCCACAGCTTTGCTCACCTCGGTATCGAGGCGACCACTCTCGGACCCGACGAACTCGGCCTTGCCGTTGACGATCGCCTGCGGCGTGTACACGCTGCCAGAGCCGAAGGCGCGGGCGTACTCGTGCTGACGCTGGGTGTACGCGGCCGTCGAAAACCGATCCGGCCAGCCCAGGTTGTTCCAGTAATCCACGTGAAAGGCGAGCGTGTACACCGGCTGGCCCGCTTTCGAGGTGCGCGCATGCAACGCGGCCAGGGCCTTGTCGGCGACTGGGCACGAAGAGCACCCCTCGGAGGTGAAAAGCTCGACCACCGCCACGCCGGGACCGGCTTTTGTGTTCTTGGCGGCCTCGCCGGGTTCTGTCGTGGCCTTGGTAAAACCAAGCCCCACGCACGCTCCGACGCCAGCCGCGGCGAACGCCAATGCTCGAACCAGCCCGCGACGCGATGATTCCGCAGTGTGCAGCATGGTTGCCTCCGGTGACGTTGGATGCCGGGGATGGTGCGGGGTGACGGGGGCGCAAATTGCTAAATACTAAATGGCTAAATCAGCACCGCGAGATCGGGTGCTGGCGCACAACGACCTGCTTCTCTTCGTCGCTTCCGAACTTCGTCTCTTCCTACCGCTGCTCAACCACCACGGGCACGCTCGCTCGCGGCGACCAGTGGTCCGGGCCCATGGTCCACCACATTACGGTGTCGGGCGTGGAGGGCGGGGCGACGGCCAGCGCCGGGGGGAGTTCTTCGAAAACCACGCCCGCGTGCAGGCGATCGGCGAAGAGCTTCTTGAGCGATTGCAGCGAACCAACCTCGGCAGGAATCTCGAGCAAGTAGGTGCCGCGAACTTTGGTGAGCGGGTCGTTGGGGTTGGGGGGTGTCCAATCGAAGTTGGGCCGCAGGCCGACATAGGGCGACAGCACGGCCGCCGCGGCTTCGCGGCGCGTGTCGGCGCTCGCCATCGCCAAGCCAAGGCTGGAATCATCCGGTCCACTATCGGCCTTTGGTCCCGTAGGCAGCACGGCGGCGGCGACGGCGGCCGGCACATCCTTCCGCAAGCGCCACTTGGTATTGGTCTTGCCGGCCAACTCGATGTTGGAGAGCCCACGCGTGTCGCTGGCCATCACGCGAATCACCAGCCGCCCTTCGTTGGCCAGCGTCGCAGCTCGCTCGGGCGAAACCAGGGGCGTGAGTTCGGGGGTCGCGGGTTCGGAGATGGCGACTTCGCTGGCGATCGCCGAATCCGACAGGGCGGGGGGCGTGGGTGCCGCACCTTTGGCCATGGCGCCCCTGGGTGGGCTTCGGAGCCCTTCGACATCAGAGCCCGCTGCAGGAGCCGCGTCGGCCTCGCTCTTTTGCATGGTCCCGGCCTGCGCCAATTCCGACTGCTTTGCTTGCGCCCGTTCGGCCGGCAGCAGCGGCGGCGTGGTGTTCATCGCGATAGGCCCGGGCACGGCCGGCGTTGCGGGCCGCAGTGCCACGCTGGCCAAATAGACGCCACCCCCCAGCAGCAACGTCACGCCCGCGGCCACCGCGAGCCCCGCGAAGCGGCTGCGAACCCGGCGGCCGATGATCACATCGTCCACGTGGCGCGGCATCTCGCCACCCACCAGTTGATCCCGCTCCAACGTGTTGAGCACGCGGTCCAAAAGATCAACCGGCGCCTCTTCTTCCGGCAGGCTCCGCAGAATCAAGCGCTGGGCTTGCATCTGCGCGATCCGCTCCGACAACCCGGCGCGGCCTGAGGCCTGCTCCAGCTTGGCCTGCTCGGAGGGCGACAACTTGCCGTCGATCCAGTCGAGCAAGTGTGCCTCATCCAGAGGGCGGTGGTCGGGTTGTGAATCACGCGAAGTCATGGAGAGGAAGTTCCGAAGAGACGAAGAGACGAAGAGACGAAGTTCAAAGACAGGAATCTGAAAAGACACACTCGACTGACGCCAACCATCCGCAGTACCCACCCCATCCGAAGCCGCCGCGCTGATTTAGCCATTTGGCCCCACTCACTCCGCCGCCCGCCCCCGCGCCGCCATCTTCGCCTCCACCGCCTCGCGCAACGCGGTCCGGGCCCGAAACAACCGGCTCTTGATCGTTCCGACCGCCACGTTCATCACCTCGGCGATCTGGTCGTAGCTCTGCCCCTGGCTGTCGCACAGAATCAGCACCGCCCGCTGCTCAGGATCGAGCTCGCGAAGGGCGGCCAGCACCAGCGCCTTCTCTTCATCTGCTTCGACGCTCTCCTCCGCCCCTAGTTCCTTGGATTGCTCAAAACCCCGGGCTCTCCCCGGCTCCGAACGCCCCCCCGAACCGGTGCCGTCCTGTATCGCGTCCAAACTGGCGTGCCGCCGCAGCTTCTCGGACCTGAGCTTGGACAGGCACACGTTCATGGTGATCCGGATCATCCACGTCGACAGCTTGCTGCGCCCATCGAACGACCCGATCCCCTGGATGATCTTGACAAAGGAATCCTGAGTCAGGTCGGCGGCCATCTCGCGGTTGTGCACCATGCGCAGGCAGACCGAAAACAGGCGATTTTGATAGCGGGCGATGATGGCCGTCCAGCCCGCCGGCTCGCCGCGGCGGATCTGCTCGACCAACGCGAGATCCAGCGAGTCATCCGGCCGAAACCGCTCTTTTCCCCCCAGGGGCGTGTCGTCATCAGAAGGGAAGGGCCGGGACATGGCGGGGATGGTACGGGGGGAGGGAAGTGGTCGAGTGGCAGAGTGGCCAAGTGCGGGGAAACGCCACGACGCGCCTGCACGCCCGGGATGAACCCGCAGGGCGAATCCCGAGATGGGGAGCGCAAGCCACGCCGCGCTGAGAAGATTCGGGGGAGTCGCAGGCGTGGTATCGTCTGACACACTGCCGATTGTGTTGTCCCGGGCAGGTGCACGTTTTTGCGAACCAGGAGCCGAGCCATGCGAGCGCCGAACAACAACCCGTTGACCAACTTCGTGAGGAAGCAGGGTGAGAAGGCGGTGCAGGAGATGGCCAAGCGCGCCCCCAGCATGGCACAGGCGAAAGAAGCGGCGGTGAAGGGCGCGCTGCAAGCTGCGGGCAAGGTCATGCAGGCCAAGCAGCAGATTACTCAGGGGGCGAATCAGGCAAAGGCCAAGGTTGCTGAGGTGAAGCAGCAGGCGGTGAACGCCGCGGCCAAGCAGGTGGCCAAACTGCCGGAGGTCAAGAAAGCGGCCATCAAGTCTGCAACCGAGACTATGGCAAAACACGGCCCCAAGATGATTGAGACCACCAACTCTTTCAAGAACGGCGCGCGAGGCGGCGATCCGATGAAGGGCACGACAAATCGGATCGCCCACGAAGCGGGCGGGCTGGCTCGCGACTTGGCGGCCGACAAGCCCAAGAAGGAGTTCGAAAAGAAAGGCAACGCGGTGATCGGTCAGGCCGCGAACGCGGTTCAGAACCAGCTCGCCAAGCCCGCCAACCCGGCACAGAAGCCCCTGAATCAAGTTGCGATCCGATCGGCCAACCAGGTGCTCAAGCCGGGGATGCTGACCAAGCCGATGATGGGCGGGGGCATCAAGACAAACAAGCCGATGTCGATGCCGAAAGTCGGCGCAAAGCCGGTGATGAAACCCAACTTTAGTGGGCTTGGCAAGTCGACGATTGATCCGTCGAAGGAGTAAGGTAGGAATTGTCAATCCGGATCTCCTCCGAGTAATAGAAATCGCGGGCTACAGCGATCCCGGACAGTCAGCGGCGGGCGGCCGCGCTTGCGAGGTGCCGCCAGTCGCGGCACGCGCCTGCTGCTTTGTCCAGTAGTCTCTCCAGGATCGAAGCAGTCAGCCGCTGCCCATAGGAGTGCCGGAAGCACAGACCTTCAACCGCGGATTCCCGAACCGCCCCCGCCCCCAACCGACTACTCCTTCATGACCCGCTCCTACGAAACCATCCACGACGAGATGCTCGTCCTGGCGGCTCAAGCGGGTGATGCCGCGGCGTTTGCCTCGCTTCTGCGCCGGTGGCTACCCCTCATGAAGCGCCACGCGCTGCGGCTCACTGGTGATGCTGACGCGGCGGAGGATGTGGCCCAGGAAACCTGCCTGGCCTTGGTGAGCGGGCTGGGGCGGCTGCAAGACCCCGCTCGCGCTCACGGCTGGATGCTGCGAATCGTGACCCATAAAGCCGCCGACTGGGTGCGCCGGCGGCGGCTTGATCGCACGCTGGTTCGCGATGTGAAAAACCGTGAACCGAGTGCCGCCCCGAGCGACATCTTGAGTGAAAGCCAGAGCGGCGGCCCCGAGCAGGCGGCCCGCATCCGGCAGGCGTGCCTGCAGTTGCCGATGCAACTGCGGGAGATCGTGAGCCTGCACTATGGCGAAGGAACGCCGCTGGCGGTGATCGCGGCGTGGCTGGAGGTGCCGGTGGGCACGATCAAGTCGCGCCTGCACGAAGCGAGGGCGCAGCTGAAGGCGAATCTGGAAAGGAGCACACCATGAACACGTTTGACGATGACATGCGCGGGGCGATGCAGGGCGGGAGCGGCGACAGCTCGCTGCAAAACGCGGGGGACGAAGGGTTGATCGCGCAGGTGGCTTCGACGTTTCACGGGCGGATGCGCCTGTGGGTCGTCATCAACTGGGTGGGCGTGCTCTTCTGGACGTGCGTGGCGGCGTGGGCGGGGTTCGCGTTCTTCCGGGCGACCGACACGCGGAGCTGGATCATGTACGCCGCGATTGTTCTGCTCGCGGGCGTGGCGATCGCGATGCTCAAGCTGTGGTACCTCATGGAGCTGAACCGCAACACGCACTCGCGGGAGATCAAGCGGGTAGAGCTGCAACTGGCGCGGCTGGCGGAAGGGCGGCCCCAAGGCTGAGGTTGAGACGGTCTGGAACGCTGCGGCGACTTCCACCCCACCTCGGCTCGGCCGCGGCGGTGTCGTGTCACTCCGGCCCTGTTGCCTAACAGACTCCCGCCGCGGGCCTGAGCCTGTCTTCCGTGGAATTTCACGTGGGGCTTATTCGGCCTCTCCACACCTATCACGGAAGCACAGCGTTTACAACCATTGCAGGAGCATCACGATGAAACTGATCCTCGCCGCCTCACTGATTGGCTCGATGGCCGCACTGACGGCCTGCGACAAAACCCCTTCGTCTTCGTCGACGACGACCAGCGATTCCTCGACTACGACTTCGTCCGAGGCGCGTGCCCGGGAGCGGGCACAGGAGACCAAGCCCGTCGCTCCCGACAATACCGGCAAGAACACGCGTGATCGCGATGGGATGAACACCACGCCCACGGATGCGGGTCAGAACTCCTCAGACGTGAAGATCGCCGCCGACATTCGCAGCTCGGTGATGAAGATCTCCGGCCTCTCCACCAGCGGCCAGAACTGCAAGATCGTGGTCAATGGCGGCGCGGTCACGCTGCGTGGGCCGGTGGCGACGGCCGACGAAAAGTCGCAGATCGCCGCGGCCGCGCGGGCGACGGCGGGCGTCACCAGCGTTGACGACCAGTTGGAAGTGAGCAAGCCGTAACACGCTCGATCGACGAGCGTTCCAAATCCCTGTCCAACCTCGCACCGACTTCTACTCCAAAGGAGAATGTCCATGTCAGCAGTTTTTTGCATCGCCCAAACCGAGACTCAAGCCATCACGATCGTCGATCGGCTTCGTGCCGCTGGCTTCGTGAGCAGCGACATCTCGGCCCTGTTGCCCGATAAGGGCGGCACCCGTGACTTTGCCCACGAGCAGCACACCAAGGCACCCGAAGGAGCCGCGACCGGCGCGGGCGCGGGCGGCCTTCTCGGTGGCGGCCTTGGCTGGCTGGTGGGCATCGGCGCCCTGGCCATTCCCGGCCTTGGCCCGTTCATCGCTGCCGGCCCGATCATGGCGGCTCTCAGCGGCGCTGCGGTGGGTGCGGCCTTCGGCGGCCTCTCCGGCATGCTGGTTGGCATGGGCATCCCCGAATACGAGGCCAAGCTGTACGAGGGCAAGATCAAGGGCGGCAACATCCTGATCTCCGCTCACACCCGCGACGGCGACCAGACCTCACGCGCCAAGAAGATCTTCGAGGATTGCGGCGCGACCGAGATCAAGGTGGGCGGCGAGTCGAGCGCTCCCTCGGATCAGAAGTTGGGTACCGTCGAGACCCGTGTGGACCGCCCCCGCACTGAGAAGTTCTAAGTCTGTAAGCAACGCGACGCGCGGGAAATCGCAACTGTGTCGAACGATCAACCACGTTCTTCCTCGAAACCCCCTCGCTCACGAGTTT
>JBAZUW010000194.1:0-6795 GCA_041661205.1 Phycisphaerales bacterium | reverse complement strand
GCCACCCTCCGCACCGATGCACCCAAAGACATCGGGGGCGACGCCACCGCCTTCTCCCCCACCGACCTCGTGGCCGCGGCTCTCGCCAGCTGCATCCTCACCACCATCGCCATGTGGGGCGAGCGCCACAACCTCGACATCACCGGTGCCACCGCCAGCGTCGAGAAGCACATGACGACTCCCCCCTCCCCCCGCCGCATCGGCCGCCTGCCCGTCACCGTGCACCTCCCCGCCAGCGTCCCCGTCGAGTTGCGCGAGCGTCTCGAAAAAGTCGGCCACTCCTGCCCGGTGCACGCCAGCCTTCATACCGAGGTCGACGCGCCGATCACCTACATCTACGCCTGAGTGGCCCTCTTTTGGTGGCCATCCTTGGGTGGCCCGGCGGTCCCCGCCGGGTCCCTCCCCCACACACCACCACCCTCAAAAACCAAAAGCCCCCTCAACATCAACCTGATATCGAGGGGGCTTGTCTTTGCGCTTGTCCGATCAGTAATGCGTCACGTGCCGCCCACTACTTCTCCGGCATCGGGCACGAGCCACCGTGCTTGAGGTGATAATCCTGGTGGTACTCCTCCGCCGCGTAGAACTGGCCGGCCTGTTCCACACTCTCCACCTGCGTCACGATCTTCCGTCCTTCAAACCGCTTCGTCCCCTGCTGCTCGGCGATGAACGCCTTGGCTTCCGCCAGCTCTTCCGGCGTCGCGGCGAAGATCGCGCTGCGATACTGCGTGCCATAGTCCGGGCCCTGGCGGTTGAGCTGCGAGGGGTCGTGCAGCTTGAAGAACCACGCCAGCAGTTCCTTGTAGCTCACCTTCGCCGGGTCAAACGTCACCTTCACCGTCTCGGCGTGCCCGGTCTCTTCACTGCACACCAGCTTGTAAGTCGGGTCCTTCACCTTGCCGCCCATGTACCCGCTCACCGCGTCGATCACGCCGGGCACCTGCTGGAAGCGATCTTCCACGCCCCAGAAGCACCCACCCGCAAAGTACGCGGTCTGCACCTGAATGGGCTTGCTGGCCGCGGGCAGTTCCTCACCCTTCTCATAGAACGTCAGCGACGCGGAGTTGAGGCAGTAACGCAGCCCCGTGGGCGCCGGGCCGTCGTCAAAGACATGCCCCAAGTGCCCGCCGCACCGTGCACACTCGATCTCCGTGCGCGTCATGCCGTACGACTTGTCCACGATCTCCGTGATGTGGTCCTTGTCGAAGGGCTGGAAGAAGCTGGGCCAGCCCGTGCCGGAGTTGAACTTGGCGTTCGACGCAAACAGCGGCAAGCCACACAGCTTGCACACGTACACCCCGTCCTTGTGGTTGTCGAGAAGGTTGCCGCAGAACGCCCGCTCGGTGCCCCGCGCAAGGATCACATCCGCGTCTTCCTTGCTCAAGGTCAACGCGAGCTTGTCAATCTCCGCCTTGCTCAGATGCTTGACGTTGTACCCCGCCTTCGAATATTCCGGTGATGCCGTCTTCATGGTTTCTGGATTGTCCTTGCTGCCCTCCGGCCCGCCGGAGGTAAGTGAAATCGCGTGCGCCGTGCGCCCGAACGCGGAGAAGACAGCCGCGGCTGCCAACCCGGCACCGGCGAAAAACAGAACCGACAACAGTACAAAGCGCCCCATCATGAGCACCTCCTTATTCGTTCACCCAGCGCCCCGCCGGTTCATCGGCATGGTCCAAGCGAACTCGTCGCAACTAGCGCTCAATGGCAGTAGCCCCATCCGGCAGACACCAGCCACTCGCGTCCTACGTATGCGACGCCAACATGTGTTCGATGCCGAAGTCGGGGTAGACGTCACACCAGAGAGGAAATCTGATAGGGTTCGGGTCGGTCTTCCGCCCCGGATTATCCAGCGATATTCGCGCCTCGCTCGCTCAGGCCGCCCGGGTGACACACGCGCCCCGCCCGTTCGGAATAAATCCTACGACCGATCGCCGCGAGGATGCTCACTTCTGGCCTTCGGCTCTCGCCGCCTCAATCCCCGCTCGCACCACCGGGTCGTTTTCGCTCCCCTCTGGAATCGACGCCGGGCACTTCACCTGGACATCCGGCGGCACGCCCCGCCTCAGCGGCACATCCACCGCGCCATCAAACTGCTTGGTCGACAGTGCAACCTCCAACCCCGTGCGCGGCAGCTTCACCCGCACCCACTGCCCAAACCCCTTCACCCTGCCGCCCGTCTCTTCGCCCACCACCGGCGCCAGGTCATACCCCTTCACCGCGCTCACGAACGCCATGCCGCTCGAAAAGGTGCGCCTCCCCGCGAGCACCGCCCACTTGCCGTCAAATCGCAGCGGGTTGTCCGGGGGCGTGATCAGGTCACCCGGCTCCACGGTGTGTGCCACCACCGTGCCGGGCGCAAGATCAAAGACGCCGGTTTGGAACCGCATCTCCATCTCCTCTTTGCCGAGCATGTCCTTGAGGCGCTGCGACACACGGAACGAGCCGCCCCGATACCCCGAGTAAGGCTTGCTGGTGAGAAACTCCAGCAGCACACGCCAAGCATCGTCGCCGCCGCCCGCGTTATCGCGGGCGTCGACAATCAGAGTTCCCACGTGCTCGTCCTTGAGTCGCCGAAACATCGGCTCGGCAAGAGCGCGAATCTTCTCCGGGGCGGCGCACCTGCGAAACTCGAGCACTGCGATCCCGCTTTGAGGCATGCGCAGGGCGAGTGGGGCTTCCTCGTCGGCCGCACCCAGTGCCGCATCCAGCTCCTGGCTCGTCAGCCCCGGCAGCACCACGTCGCGCGACGAACCATCGACCGCCACCGTCACCGTGAACGGCCCAGACCAGTCGTGAAAAAACCACAGGTAGCGCGAAAAGAAGGTCGCCAAAAACTCATCACCAAATGGATCATCCGCCTGGCCGGTCAGCGGCCGGAACTCCTTGTACAGATCCGCCATCAACAGACCGTTGATCGCCGTGACGCTGGCCGCCTTCGGGATGCCGCTGTCGGGTGGCGCGAACTTCACGGTGGCGGCACCGTCACGAAACTGCAGTTCCAGCGGCATCTCTCTGCCCCCGGCCGCCAGATAGTCCTTCCACCCCGGCGTGAACGCCCAGGAGTGCGGGTCGTCAAGCGAGATAATCAACTTCGCAAGTTCGCGAAAGCACTCCCGCCGCTTCAGCGTGCCGCCTCGGGCCAGTTCAGACAAGGCCGCGGCATCAGCTTCCAACTGCGTGCGCGAGCGAGACCAAAATGGATTGGGGTGTAGGTCGGCGATAGCGCTGACCAACTCCGCCATATCCGCGCGGACATCGTCGTACCCCAGCACGTCCAGCGGACCGGGCTGTGACACTGCCGCCGAAGGCGCGGCAGCCGCCTGCGCGTGGGCAGTAGCCCCAAGCCAACCCAAAACCACGACCAGCGCGACGCAGCGAAAAATCTTCATGCATTCAAAGGTACAAAGCCCGCATGCGCCGTTCAATCCAAAATATCGCGGCGATCAGGCCCGCCGGCGACGCCCCGCCATCACCAGCGAACCCGCCAGCAAGCACGTCGCCGGCGCGGGCACGGTGTTCACCGTCACACTCCAGTTGTCATACAACGCCGCGGTCGAGTACGACCCGCCGGTGGTGCTGTTGCCGTTCACAAACCCGAAGCGAATCGGGGCACCCGCGACTGAGAAGTCGGGCGTGCCCGACTGGCCATCCAGGCGTGCGAAATCAGCCGCGAGAATCCCCGACCCGCCGAACGTGTTCCACTGCCCCGAGCTGCCGGTGACGTGGGCGTCGGCGACATAAATGAGTTGGCCTTGCTTGAGCGCGAGCCACAGCGCCTGCCCATCGCCGCCACCTTGCGTCAGACGCGCATCGATGGTCCACGACAGCGACAGAATCGCACCCTGGTTCGCGGGTTCGTAGCGCGTCGCGGTCGTGCTGCCAAAGCGGCTGAATGCCCAGATGGTGTCGCCCCCGTTGCCGCCCGTCGTGAGGTTCACCTGACGGGCCGTGCCCGGGTTGCCGCTCGCCGACTGTGACGCGCTCGCGCTCCCCTGCCCCAAAGTCTCCACCGCCCAGGAGTTCGCGCCACTCAGGCTGAACGTCCCGTCGGAATAGCTCACCGTGGCGCTGGCAACAGACGTGATGGCGGCGATAGCGCCAAGAACAAACGCGGTACGCATGGATCTCTCCTCCTCAGCGGCCGTCAAGCCGCGAGCCAAAGTCTAACCCGCCCTCAAATGCACAGCAATAGCCAATCCCGCATCACCTCAAAGTGGCGCGCAAAGTCCGCAGTTATCGGGGCGGCTTGGACCTCTTCCCCGCCCGAACCCCCTTCGCCGGCGTCGGCTCCGTGGCCCGAATGTTCTGAGCCGCCAGCCTCACCACCGTCTCCACCCGGGTGGCCCGGGTCTCGGCCCGCTTCGCGCCGTACACCCACGCCAGGATCCGCTTGCGAACCCCGCGCGGGAACGCCTCAAAGTGCGCCCGCGCCTCGGGTGCCGCCTTCAGCGCCTTCGCCAAGTCCGGCGGCACCTCCAACGCCTCGATCGCATCCAGCAGCGTCCAGCTTCCATCACCCATCGCGCCCTGAATCTTCGCCTCCCCCGGCGCCATCATCAGCCCACGCCCTCGCAGCGATTCGATCAACTTCTTGTTCCGCGCCGACCAGCCGCTCTTGGGCTTGCGGGGCGAGAAGTACAGCTTCGCCTGCGTCGCATCCACAGAGCCCGACACACTGTCGATCCACCCGAAGCACAACGCCTCTTCCACGATGTCGTCGTACGTCAGACTCCGCGCAGCACCCTTGCCAGCCTTGTCATACACCAGCCAGATCGGCGGGTGACTCGCATGGTGCTTCTCAAGCCAGTCGCGCAGCGCTGCCCGGTGAGGAAAGTGAACATGCGGGGCTTGTGCGGCCGCCGTGGGCTTGGGCTTGCGTGCGACTTTGCGTGGCGACATGGCCACAGTCTAATTCCCCGTCTGCAAATGCGCCCGCCGCCCACGTCATCGCTCAGAGAGATTCGAGGATCGCGAGCAACATCGAACCGCCCCTACTTCGCCCCCGCCGCTCCGCCCCGCTCAAACCGCAACCGGTCCGGCAGCACAAGCACGCGGCTCGTCAGCACCAGGTCCGGGTCCCCCGGCGTTTCGCTCTTGTACGTGAACTCCAGGAACGCCGCCGTGAACCCCTTGTCCGGCGTCTTGATCGGCGCATCGAAGTCCAGCCCGCCCGCGTCCGACGCACCCACGTGGCTCGCCTGCCATTCCTTACCCGTCTCCTCGATTCGAAAGTCGCGCTTCTTCGCCCCGCAGCGCCACAGCCGCACCCACGTCGGCTTCATGCTGCACTGCGCATGAATCGTCGCCAGCGCATCACGCCCCGTGTTCTCCGGCACATCCAGCTTCCACGAGATCTGCGGCATCGGCCGCCCCTCCGCCCACGCCAGATAGAACGCCACCAGGTTCGCCGGTGCGTCGCTCTCCTTCACGTTGTGCCCGCTGTTGGGCACATACCGCAGCCCCCACGGCCGCGGCAGGCGATCCTCGTAAAACCTCGAACTGTCCGGCAGAAAGAACTCATCCCCGCTCGCATTAATCAAGTACTTCGGCTTGGCGCCCACGCGGCTGAGCCAGTTGATCGGATCATCCTGCGCCAGCACCGCCGCCATCAGCGGGTCCAGCCCGCCCTCGTGCGCTTCCATCCGATCAACAATCTTGGTCTCCACATAGTCATTCAGCGCCGGAGACCAGAACCCATACGCCGCGTGGTGATGCCGCATCTGCGTCGGAATGTCCAGCACGTCAATCACGATCGGCGCCAACGCCCCCACCCGCGCGTCCGCGGCCGCCGTCAGCCACGTCGTCCACCCGCGCTTCGACGCCCCCGACACCATCCACTTGCCCGGCACAAAGTCCGCCGCCAGCGGCTTGCCGTTCATGGTCACATTCGCCGGCGGGTGCTGCTTGAGGAACGCCGTCGCCGCATCCATCGCCCGCGTCGCGCCCTTCACCATCGGAAACCGCGCGATCCACGTCGGGTCGCCCGTCTCCATCGCCTTCACCCAGCTCCTCGCCACCAGCCCGTCTTCCGTGCGATCGGTCGGGTCATCTCCAAGCTGCATCGGCTGGTTGGGAATGTTGTCCACCACCACCGCGATCGCGCCGGCCTTGGCCAAAAAACCCAGCTCGCCCGCCGGGGCGTCCGGCACTTCGGCCTTCCGCCTGCCCCCGGTGATGAACAGAATCGGCTTGTCGCTGCGCAGCACATCGGGCACCCACACATGCACCCAGTGCGTCCACTCCGGAATGTTCACTTCGCCTTTGGCTCGCCACACCTGCGAGGTCATCCGCAGCACGCTCCATGTGCCCGCCGCGGGAGCATCCAGATGCGTGCTCTTCTCCAGTGTCCACGCGAACGCCCCGTCATCGGCGTGGATGTACGTCTCCAAAGCCGTAGGGGTGCCCAACGGCGTCGTCCCCGGCGCGCCCGCGGCCAGCGACGCCGCCCGCTCACCATCCGTAGGCCCCGCCAGCGACACCGCCGCGAACCACGCCACCGAGCCCGAAACAACCAAAGCACGACGTAGGGTGTTGAACATGGGGCGAAGTGTAATCGCCCCGCCTCGGCAGTCCTGCCCTTTCACGCCCTTAGCGCGGACTTCATCTGGGCCGGGCACGAGCGCCACTTTGTGTCACCGACCTCGCTTCCAAGTCAGTGCACCCGCGGCCATGAGCCGGGATTCACACGCCCTTCAGATCGCTATAAGCCCGGGGAAACACAGGTACAGAGTTCATCAAACCCAGAGCGGCAAGGTCAGCGAACGCTGGGAGCGTTCGCCGCCGGTGACGCTACAT
>JBAZUW010000193.1:0-6901 GCA_041661205.1 Phycisphaerales bacterium | reverse complement strand
CGACTTGACGGTGCACCGCGCCATGGCGGCCTACCTCAAACGCACCGACAACGGGCGTAAACGCCCGAAGAACGACAACCAGCGAATGGATCTCGGGCGCGACCTGTGCGATGACAAGGCCTGCCCAGGCGAAGCGGAGCTCACCGAAATCGGCCGCCACGCCACCCAGCGCGAAGTCAACGCCGAGCAGGCCGAGAAGGAACTGCGCAGTTTCCTGGTGCTGCAGTTGCTCGAACGCCATGTGGGCGAGAGCTTCAAGGGCGTCGTGACCGGCGTCAACAATCGCGGCATCTTTGTCCAGCTCGACAAGTTCCTCGCCGACGGGTTCATCAAGAGCGAGGATTTGCCGGGGGATGTGACGCGCGAGAACCTGACGCCTATCTGGCGGATTGATGGGAAGACCGGCGCGCTGGTGGATATCAGGTCAGGCCGCAGTTTTAACTTTGGTGACATGGTCACGGTAAAGGTGGCGGCGGTGGACCTCTCCAAGCGCCAAATGGAGCTGGTGCTGGACGACACCGAGAACCGGGCGGCGGGCAAGGCGAAGAAGGTGTTTGACAAGAAGCCGCTGATCGGGGGCGGGATGACGGCGGGGGGCGGGGCGGGGTTTGGGAGCTTTGACAAGACGCCGGGGGCGAAACGCCGCAGCCAGAAGAGCAAGAGCCGGGATAAGGGGAAGAAGCATCACCGGCGGGACAGCTGAGGAGAGAGGGACTAAGCATTAGGGAAGAGAGAGCAGGGTTGTGGGAACGTACCACGATGATCCACTTCGGATCGTCGTGGAGTGTGGTGGAGTGTGACGAAGTCACCCCAAGAACACCACGATGCGAAGCGCATCATGGTGGCACGGTTTTGGGTGGTTCCATCACGTACACTTCGGGCATGCGGGTTTCACTTCTTCGTCGCAGCGGTCGTTTCGTGTTCTTTGTCGGTCTGCCCTTGCTGGGCGGGTGCGTGAACTCGTGGCAGTCGGGGTATGTGGCCGCGGGCGGGGGCGCGGTGAGTGTGCCCGCGAGCGGGACCATCGACATCCGCGGCATGCCCGCCGAGGAGGTGTTGAAGGCCGCCCCACCGGAGGGGGCGCAGCGCCTTGGCTACAGCGAGTTTGTGTCGTCGGCGGGGCCGGAGCTGGATCGCCTGGAAGAGTTCGGCCACAAGATCGGGGCGACGACCATCTACTGGGGCAAGAGCTTTGCGCAGTTGAGCCAGGAGACCGACTACCGCGCCGACTACTACCCCTCGAACTCGTCGACCACGGTGGTGACCGGCCCCAACGGCAGCAAGACCACGGTGCACACCAGCGACACACACCCTGAGTATGTGCCCTATGTGCGGACAGACGCGTGGTACCGCTACGTCGCGGCGTTTTACCGGGGGCAGTAGCGGGGAAGAGACGGAGAGACGGAGAGACGGAGTTCGGGGAGGCGTGGGGACGCCGTCGCGTGGTTGCCTTTGACGATCTCGGGATTCGCTTTGCTCATCCCGGGCGTGCTCGGAGTCACCTCACCAGCAGTAGCCCGACCGTCAGGGAGGGCTCCGGATGTTGCTTTAGCGGCCCTAAGTCCCATGAAAAAACCCCACGCGTGGCGTGGGGTTTGGTGATCTCGCTGCATAGGTGGCCCCACGCGTGCGCGGGGGGTTCGTTTTAGCGCTTCGAGAACTGGAACCGGCGGCGAGCACCAGCCTGGCCGTACTTCTTACGTTCGACTTCGCGGGAGTCGCGGGTGAGGAAGCCGGCGGCACGCAGGGCGGTCTCGGTGCTGGGGTCAAAGTCGCGGAGGATGCGGGCGATGGCGAGGCGGATGGCGCCGGCCTGGCCCATGACGCCGCCACCATGAACCTTGGCGACGATTTCGAACTTCGTCTCGACGTTCGCGGCCTTGAAGGCGACGTAGCAGTCGTTGCGGTCGCGCTCTTCTGCGAAGTAGACGTCGATCGTCTTGACCTTGCCGTTGGGGGCTTCGATGTTGAAGGAAGCCTTGCCATCGGTGGCGGGCTTCAGGCGAACGCGGGCGATGGCGGTCTTGCGGCGACCGGTGCCCCACCACCAGCCGCGCTTGTCGGCGGGCTTGGCAACCCGCGGCGGGCGGGCGGGCTTGGCTTCGGCGGCGGTCTCGATCAGCCCGGGCATTGTGATCGCAGGAATCGTGGTCATCGTGTCAGGTCCTCTTCAGAGGGGAAAGTTCGTCTTTGGGTTACACCGTCAGGGCCGTGGGCTTGCGATCCGCGTATTCGTGCTCGGCGCCGGGCACCACGAGCAGGTGCTTCATCATCACGCGGCTGAGGCGGTTCTTGGGGAGCATGCGGCGGACCGCGTCGGCCACCAGGAGCTCGGGCTTGCGCTCGCGAACCTGGCCGTAGGTCTCGGTCTTGAGACCACCGGGGTGGCTGGAGTAGCGCATCTTGAGGCGATGCTCGGCCTTGCGCCCCGTCAGCGCGACCTTGGTCGCGTTGGTGACGATCACGCCCTCGCCGGTGTCGACGTGGGGGGTGTACTCGGGGCGGTGCTTGCCCAGGAGGACCTGGGCGATTTCAGCCGCGAGGCGACCCAAGGGAATGCCCTGCGCATCGACGATGCGCCAAGTCTTACGAATTTCGTCGGGCTTGGCCAGATAAGTCTGACGCCCCAACGCCTTCGGATCGGGAATCCGCATCCGACAACCTCCCCGGCTATCACTGGTGCAGGCGACGGGAGAAACACCCGGCGGCTGTGTGTGAGCCGAACGAATCGCCGCCTACCGGGCGGGACGGGCCTGCGTCTGACCCCTCCAAGGGCCGTTGCAGACAGAGTTCAGGTCGCTTTCACCCGGCAATCCTGTAGCCGGGGCGTGCCTTGCGGCAGGAGGGGAGTGTAGCCACCGGCGGCGGGGAATCAACCGGGTGAGAAAGGAGAGATGGCTGGCACCCGTATGGCCGCTGGCATTTCGCCTCCGCCATGCCGATGATGCTATCGCATGAACCCCAGCGACACCCGTTATCAGTTTGAGCAGCCTCGTGCCGGTGCCTGGGGCACGCCCCCTACCCAGCCCCCGGAGGAGGTGTCGAGCGCAATGCCTGGGCGAGCGCCCAAGGACCCGGGCTCGAAGCTGGGGGCCATTTTGGGGTGGACGCTCTTCCTGGTGTGCATCATCACGGTGGTGTTGCTGAACCAGCTTGGGGCGCGGGGGGCGGGCAAGGCGGCGGGCAACCCGCAGTCGCAGGTGGTTGACGACATGGACCCCTTCGGCATGAACGCGCGGATGGTGGTGAAGCTGGTGTATGCGGTGGACCCGGAGAAGAAAGAAAAGGGACTGGACGCGCTGTATGACCAGATTGAGGGCGGGACGAAGGTGGATGCGGATCGGGTGAGGGCGGCGATGGTGTTGGCGGACCTCAAGGGGGATGAGGCGGCGTCGAAGTATTTGGAAGCCGCGAAGATTGCGGATAAGGCTCCATACAACGAAGATGCGGCGAAGGTTCAGGAGGCGCTGAGCGGCCAGGCGCTGGCGCCGGCGGAGGAGCGGGCGCTGACGGACCGGTATGGGTGGTTTGCGAAGGTGTTCTTCTCACGGAACCAGGCGCTGACTTCGTCGGAACGGCAGGCGCTGGTGGGGCATGGCGGGCGGCTGCTGGGCGGCTTGGCGCTGGCGGGCGTGGCGATTTTCATTGCGTTTGTCGGCGGGCTGGCGGCGGGCGTGGTGATGCTGGTGCAGATTTTCGGCGGGAAGATTCGGCGGCGGTTTGTGCCGCCGATGCCGGGCGGGAGTGTGTTTATTGAGACGGTGGGCGTGTTCGTGGCGAGTTTTCTGGTGCTGATCGTCGTGAAGGAGTTGCTGGTGGGGGCGATGGGGGGCTCGGCGAGTCAAAGCATGACGGTGGGGCTGGCGGCCCAGTGGGCGCTGGTGATCACTCCGTTGTATCCGCTGCTGCGTGGCATGAAGTTTGGGGAGTGGCGGCGGGCGATCGGCTGGCACAGCGGCAGGGGTGTGTGGCGCGAGATCGGGGCCGGGTTGTTTGGGTACTTTGCGTCGCTGCCGATTCTGGGCGTGGCGCTGTTGGTGACGCTGGCGTTGTCGCTGGTGGTGCAGCAGATCGAGGAGCAGTTGCTGCATCGCACGCCGGAGCCGCCGGCGAACCCGATTGCCGAGCTGGTGTCGGGGGGGTCGGCGCTGCAGTTGTTGTTGATCTTTGTGCTGGCCACGGTGTGGGCGCCGCTGGTGGAGGAGTCGATTTTTCGCGGGGCGCTCTACCGGCACTTACGCGGGCGGGTGGGCGTGTGGGTGGCGGTGCCGGTTTCGGGCTTGTGCTTTGGGATTATGCATGGGTACAGCGGGGTGCTGCTGATTCCGGTGATCACCATTGGCGTGTGCTTCGCGCTGATCCGGGAGTGGCGGGGGAGCCTGATTCCGACGGTGGTGGCGCACTCGCTGCACAACGCGACGATTTTGGGGATTGTGATGCTGATCTTTGGGGGGATTGCGTAGCGGGCGGGGAACGCGAGTGAGGCGGCTGCGCGGAAGCACCGAGGTCGGACAGAGCACCGGCCTTGGTGGCCCGGTTTTGGTGCGAGCTTGCGGCGTCGCTTGTGGCGTACCTTCGGTGCTCTGGGGCAGACCGAGGGGATTGGGTTCCTGGGGTTGCCACCCCAGGCTCGGTACGGTCGCCGCTTTGCGGCGTTGGGAAGGGCACAACGCGGCACCTGGCGAGGCGGCCGCACGGAGGTTGGTCGAGGAAAAGACTTCGGCGATACGGTTCTGTCATCGCGCTGCCTTAGCATTCCAACAAATAGGCCGCGTTGAAAGATCTCCATCGTGCCGCGAACACCCGTTGAGGACTTCCTTTGAAGATTCTCGCTCTCGATTGCCGTCGGTTCATGCGTGAATTGGCTGCGAGAACAGTCTGGGGTTTTGTATTCACGCTGGCTTCAATTGTGGTTGGAGTACTGTGGCGTGAGCCACTTGAGCAGTTCGTGGTAGAGGAGAGGCTTGAGTTTGGACATGATCTCGGTCTGAATCGTCAGATCTTGCAAATGAACTTTGGTGCAAGAACCGTCAGAACGGATATGTATTATGTCATGACAACTATTGGTTTCATTGATTCGGTTAGGGCGATTATGAATCGCGGTGCGCGAGCCGCGGTCCCACCTTACTGGACTCGGATGGGACAACTCACGACTTCGCGTTCCGAAATCTTGGGTGAAGTGACCATGGGTTGGCCATTTCGAGCCACCTACGGATGCGTCGAGTCGCCGGTTGAGACTATCAGTCCAAAAACACGGTGGCTCATAGATTCGAAGAATAAATCAGTGCCTTTTGCAACCTTTTGGACATACGGCCTCATTCCGTATCGGCCAATTGTTCCCGGGGTGTTCGGTGACGTCTTATTTTGGGGTGCGGCCTCGTGGGCTGCTGCGGCGACCGGTGGTGGGCTGCGTCGCGCCTTGCGACGTCGCCGGGGTCGCTGCCCGCAGTGCGGGTACGAGTTGAATGCGAGTATGAGCCTTTGTCCCGAGTGCGGAGCCGCAAAGCGGGCGTGAAGGAGGCTTTGGTGGTCCCCCGTACGAGGCGTGAAGCTGGAGTTGGGATGGTTGGCGGGCTTGTGGCGCACCTTCGGTGCTCTGGGGCAGACCGAGGGGATTGGGTTCCTGGGGTTGCCACCCCAGGCTCGGTACGGTTGCGGCTTCGCGGCGTTGGGGTGTTGAGGGTGAGCTCATTGGCCGCGAGCTCGCACCGAGGTCGGTCAGAGCACCGACCTCGGTGGCACGGCTTTGGTGGCACGATTTTCGCAGCACAGTTCCGTGGCGGTGCCCATCCGTTATTCATGGCAACCGCGGCCACCCGGCGTGTCGTCTCCCCGCCTAGGGTGTGGCAAACTTTCGCCCGTAGTTTTCCGGCACTTGCCGCGGATTTGACCGCTTTTGAGCCCGCCCTTGAAAGGACCACCCATGAGCTTTGAGATTGACGCCATTCACGCTCGCCAGATTCTTGATTCCCGCGGCAACCCCACGGTGGAAGTGGATGTGCGGCTGGAGAGTGGCGTGGTGGGGCGGGCGGCGGTGCCGAGCGGGGCCAGCACGGGCGAGCACGAGGCGTGCGAGCTGCGGGATGGCGACGCCAAGGTGTACATGGGCAAGGGTGTGTCCAAGGCCGTACACAATGTGAACCACCGGATTGCCCCCGAGCTGATCGGCATGGACGCGCGGGAGCAGGAGGATGTGGACGAGCACTTGAACCGGCTGGACGGGACGCCGAACAAGACGGAGTTGGGGGCGAACGCGATCTTGGGTGTGAGCATGGCGGTGGCGAAAGCCGCGGCGGAGGCGAGCGGCTTGCCGCTGTACCGGTACCTGGGCGGCACGGGGGCCAAGACGCTGCCGGTGCCGATGATGAACATCTTGAACGGCGGCAAGCACGCCGACAACACGGTGGACTTTCAAGAGTTCATGATTCAGCCGTGGGGGTTTGATGATTTCGGCGAGGCCTTCCGGGCGGGGGTGGAGATTTACCACACGCTGAAGAAGGTGCTGCACACCAAGAAGCTGGCGACGGCGGTGGGGGATGAGGGAGGCTTTGCGCCGGACCTCAAGAGCAACGAGGATGCGCTGAAGATCATTGAAGAGGCGGTGGGCAAGGCGGGGTACAAGTGGGGCGAGCAGATTTTCGTGGCGCTGGACCCGGCGATGAGTGAGTTGTGGAATGAGGCGGCCGCGGAGGGGAAGAAGGGGTACAAGCTCTTCAAGAGCTCCAAGGAAGTGATGTCGAGCGACGACGTGATTGCCATGTGGGCGGACTGGGCGAAGAAGTACCCGATCCGGTCGATCGAGGATGGGTTGGCGGAGAACGACTGGGATGGGTGGAAGAAGATCACGGCGCAGCTGGGGAGCAAGATGCAGCTGGTGGGGGACGACTTGTTCGTGACGAAC
>JBAZUW010000192.1:0-6938 GCA_041661205.1 Phycisphaerales bacterium | reverse complement strand
GAGGTGTCGTCGAGCCCATGTCGTCCGCCGACATTTCTCTCCCCGCGGCTCTCCGCGCCGCCATCACCGACCCGCCCCTGGGTCTCCTCCCCGAAGCCATCGACACGCCCCGCGGCTGGACGCTCGTCTACGTCGAAGAAAAAACGCCCGCCCAGCCGACGCCAAACGACGCCGAGGTCGAACGCGTACGCACCAAAGCCCACCGCCGCCTTGAACGCATCGCGATGGATCGACTGGGCCGCCAGCTCATCGATCAGGCCAAGATCACCGTGCTCGACGACGCCGTGCGCTGGAGCTGGGAGACGCGGCCAAAGTGACCCCCTTCCCTCCCCACCTACGCTCCGCCCGTGATCCTGCTCATCGACAACTACGACAGTTTCACCTGGAACCTCGTGCAACGCCTGGGCGAGATCGACCGCTCACTCGAAGTCGGGCGTGACCTGCTGGTGGTGCGCAACGACGAGATCAACGCCAAGGAAGCCGCGGCTCTCAACCACGGTAAAGGCCCGGATCGCGTCATCATCTCCCCCGGCCCCTGCACGCCGAAAGAAGCCGGCTGCTCCGCCGAGATCATCGGCGCGTTCGCTGGCAAAGTACCCGTGCTGGGCGTGTGCCTCGGCCACCAGACCATGGCGGACATGGAGGGGATGACCGTCACCCGCCACGTCATTCCCATGCACGGCAAGACCAGCATGATCCACCACGATGGCCGCGGCATCTTCGCCGGCCTCTCCAATCCCTTCGAAGCGACCCGCTACCACTCCCTGGTGGTCCTCCCCGAAACCATCCCGGCGCTCACCCCCGGCAACGACGGCTACGAAGTTTCGGCCTGGGCCGAAGAGGCCGACGAAGCCAACGGCAAGCCCCGCCGCGTGGTGATGGGCCTGCGCCGCGTGTGGGCAACGCCGGGCAAAAAGCCCCTGGAAGGCGTGCAGTTTCACCCGGAGAGTTTCTTGACGCTCGAAGGGCCGAAGCTTTTGGCCAACTTTTTGGGCATGTGATCTCGAGGGACGTGAGGGCGGTCTAGCCCCGCAACTCCCCAATCACCCCCGCCCGTTCCCCCGGCGGCTTCCCGAACAACGCCGACGCCGCCACCAGCACGTCGCACCCCGCTTCGCGCACCCACCCCGCGTTCAGCGGCCCGATCCCCCCGTCCATCTGCACCCGCACGCCCGGCTTCACCCCCGCCCGCACCCGGCGCGTCTTTTCCAGCACGCTCTCGATGAACGCCTGCCCGGAAAAGCCGGGATTGACCGACATCACGAGCACGAGGTCAAACCCATCCATCCCACCCAGGATTCGCTCGACCGGCGTGGGCGGGTTGATCGCCAGGCCGACGTCCATCCCCGCCGCCTTCACACGGTCGCGCAGCGCCCCGATCGCCGTCGGGTCCATCACCTCCACATGAAACGTGAAGTTGTTCGCCCCTGCCTTCGCGAACGCGTCCACATACTGCCCCGGGTCCGTCACCATCAGGTGGACATCCAGGTACGCCTGCGGCAACGCCCGCCGCAAACAGCGGCACAAGTCCGGCCCCATGGTGAGGTTCGGCACAAAGTGCCCGTCCATCACGTCAAGGTGCAGCAGGTCGCCGCCCGCGGCCAGGATGTGCGAACACTCCTCGCCCATGCGGGCAAAGTCGGCGGAAAGAATGGACGGAGCAACAAGGGTGGCGCCGGTCGGGAATGGCATGCGCGAGGGTAGAAGGGGTGGCGGGTGGGGCCGCCGGGCGGGCCAAATGGCTAAATGCCAAATTGCTAAAGTGCCAAATCAGAGATCCGTGCCCGGCATGGTTCGCCGCGCCTCCTTAGCCACTCGACCACTCGACCACTCATCCTCCGGAGCCCCCCCGATGTCCGACCTCGCCACCCTCCGCACACGCCTTACCGCCATCGATCAATCTCACCTTCTCAACTTCTACCCCGCCCTCACGCCCGCGGAGCAGCACTCGCTTCTGGCCCAGCTCGCGAGCCTTCCCCTCGAGGACATCCCCGCACTCATCGACGGCTACGTGCGCCACAAGCCCGCCTTCGTACTGCCGCAGGACTTGGCCCCCGCGCCCTACTACCCGCACGACGCCGCCGCCAAAACCAAGCCCTGGGACAAAGCCAAAGCACAGGCCGCGGGCGAAGCCATCATTCGCGCCGGGCAGGTCGCCGCGTTCGTCGTCGCCGGTGGCCAAGGCTCGCGCCTGGGCTACGAAGGCCCCAAGGGGTGCTACCCCGCCGGCGCCGTCACCGGCAAGCCCCTCTTCCAGATCTTCGCCGACAACATTCTGGGCGTCCACGATCGCTACGGCGTGTGGGCCCCGTGGTACATCATGACCAGCCCCCTCAACCACGAGGCCACGCAGAGCTTCTTTGAGAGCCACAAGTACTTCGGCCTGCCGCGTGATGTGGTGCAGTTCTTCCCGCAGGGCGTCATGCCCTCCCTCGACATCACCACCGGCAAGGTGCTGCTCACCAGCAAATCCGAAGTCGCCACCAACCCGGACGGCCACGGCGGCTGCATCCGCGCCCTGCACACCAGCGGCGCCCTCGCCGCGATGCGCACCCGCGGCATCAAACACCTCTCCTACTTCCAGGTCGACAACCCCACCGTGCGCGTCATCGACCCGGTCTTCCTCGGCCTGCACGCCGGTGCCCTCGACAGCAGCGCCGAGATGTCCAGCAAAATGGTCCCCAAAGTCGCCCCCGAGGAAAAGGTCGGCGTCTTTTGCCACGCCGTCGGCAAGACCCAGGTCCTCGAATACTCCGACCTCCCCATGGACCTGCAACGCGAGCGTCTGCCCGACGGCTCCATCAAGTTCATCGCCGGCTCCATCGCCATCCACATCATGGGGGTCGACTTCATCCACCGCCTCGCCACCGACCAGGCCTTCACGCTTCCCTACCACCGCGCGGAAAAGAAAATCCCCTGCGTCGACCCCGCCACCGGCGCGCCCATCACTCCCGCCGCCAACAACGGCGTCAAGCTCGAGAAGTTCGTCTTTGATGCCCTCGAACTCTGCCGCGCCAGCATTGTGCTGGAAACCGACCGCGTCGAAGAGTTCGCGCCCATCAAGAACGCCACCGGTGCCGACAGCCCGGAGAGCAGCCGCAAACTGCAAACCCTGCGGGCCGCCCGCTGGCTCGAATCCTGCGGCGTCGCCATCCCCCAAACCCCCACCGGCGAGCCCGACTGCGTCCTCGAAATCTCCCCGCGCACCGCCACCAGCGCCGCCGAACTCGCCCACGCCAAACTTCCTAAAGCCATCGAGCGGGGCGCCAAGCTCACAATGTAATCGTGCCACCAAAGACGGCTCGGCGCCCTCGGTGCGGCGAGCGCCAAGATGCCGCGGACCACGTGAATCTGCCCAAAAAAACGCGGGCGGCCCACTTCAGGCCGCCCGCGTCAATTGACTCACTACGCGGCTTTCGCCGCATCGCGGGAGTACATCCCGCAACGCATCAGGCCCGGCGACGACGCGTCGCGATCAGGCCACCCATGCCCAACAGCGCGATCGCGCCGGGGGCGGGGATGTTGCTGCCGAAGGTCACCTGGTCGAACGCGATGAAGTTGGGGGCGCCTTCGAAGGACACGGAGAAAGCCGTGCCCGCGAAGTTGGTGCCGACCAGTGCCCACGTGTCGTACGAGCCCGTCGGGTCGCCATTGCCCGCCGAACCCAAGGGGTTCAGCGGAATGGTCGCGAGGACGTTGCCGGTGGCGTTCAGGCCGTCCCACACGCGAATCGTGCCCGGCTGAGTGATGGAGGAGTAGTACGTCGCGAAGCCGGTATCAAAGCCGGGAAGCACGTTCATCACCGCGGCCGAGCCGGCCGCGCCGATGAAGAACAGCACCGTCTCGCCCGTGGGCTCGTTGGCAAAGTTGCCCGAGCCGCCCGGGGTGTCGCTGTCCAGAATCGTCAGCGACTGGGACACAAACTGAATGCCCCAGTTGGGACCGGGGCCGTTGCCGCCCAGGGTAAAGCCGCCGTTGTAGTAGTTGTTCGGGGCATCAATGCCCTGACCGTTGCCGGTCGGGTTGGCGAAGGGCGTCGCGGTGCCCTCAAACGTCAACGTCCGAACCTGACCCATGGCAGAACCCGCAGCCGCAATCAGCGCGCACGCACACACAAAAATCTTCATGTCCCGTCTCCTCTCGAAAGGGAGAATTCCCTTTCGTCTCCCGTGACGCGCCGCGGCTCCTAGACCGCAGACGTCACCCTCCTTGCGGGGGTAGAGACACCTCCACCCCACGAGTCTTTATAATCCCCGATTTGCAGACATTTGTCGCGGTAATGGCACGACAATCCTTTAAAATGACTTCATTTTGACAAAACTGAACAGAAAAATGCGAGAAAGCCGGTTATTATAGGACTCTCAGTACCCGACGACGTGGATACGCAGCCCGGAAAATCATCACGCCCGCACCGTCCGCTGCTCGATCCGCTTCACGCTCTTCGTCTGCACCACCCGGTGCACAAAGCTCCCGGGCGTATGCACCTGGTCCGGCTCGATCGCCCCCAGCGGCACGATCTCATCCACCTCCGCCAACACCATCCGTGCCGCGCTCGCCATCATCGGGTTGAAGTTCCGCGCCGTCTTGCGGTACACCAGGTTCCCGAACTCATCCGCCTTCCACGCCTTCACCAGCGCCAGGTCTCCGAAGAGCCCGGTCTCCATCACATACTCGCGCTTGAGCGATGCATCCGGGGCCGCCACGGAAAACTTGCCCGCCGGGCGGTTGTGCAGGCGCGTGTCATCGCGGGGGCGGAAAAACTCCCGGGTCTCCTTGCCTTCGGCCACCACGGTGCCGACGCCCGTCGCGGTAAAGAACGCAGGAATCCCCGCGCCTCCGGCGCGAATCCGCTCGGCCAGCGTCCCCTGCGGGTTGAACTCCACCTCCAGGTCGCCGCTCAAAAACTGCTTCTCAAAGGTCGCGTTCTCGCCGACGTAGCTGGAGATCATCTTGCGGATCTGCCGCGTCTGCAGCAGCAGCCCCAGCCCCCAGTCGTCCACCCCCGCGTTGTTCGAGACGCAGGTGAGCCCCGTCACCCCGCTGTCGCGCAGCGAAAGAATCAACTGCTCGGGAATGCCGCACAGCCCGAACCCGCCGACCATCACGGTGATGCCATCCTGCAGCACGCCCAGGGCCTTGAGATCCGCGAACGCCTCCGCCGACGTGGGGTACACCTTCTTGCTCATAGGCGGAAAGTCTAGAACCGGCCGCCCGCGCACGCGCCGAACCAGCCCGAAGCGCCAGCCAATCCCACCGCCGCGCCCGTCATCTCACCCGCAAAAACAAACCGGGCCCCTGAGTGATTCCTCAGGGGCCCGGAAAACTTCAAGCTGTATCCGACCTCTTACCGGCGGCGCCGCGCCACCAGCCCGCCCATCCCCAGCAGCGCCAGCGCGCCCGGGGTCGGCACCGTCGTCACACGGTAGTTGTCGAGGTAGCCCACATCGTTCGCCCCGGCCGCCGTCGACACCTGGAAGTCCGCATCCGCCAGGCTCGTGCCCGCACCCGTGAAGGGCAGGTCCGTCGCGACCGAAGCGCCGTTGATGCTCAGGTCATACGTCTGGGCCGCGAAGTTCAGGAAGATGTCAAAGCTCACCCACTGGTTGGGCTGGTAGGTATCGTTGTTCGCAAGAAACGTCGTGGGCACGCCCGTCGCGTTCAGCGTCGTCAGCACCGGCACGATCGCGCCGGCGTTGTTGCCCAGCCCCGCACGGGCGATGCGGCCCGCGGGGGAGTACACGTCAATCAGGTAGCCGAAGCTCGCCGTCGTCCCCAGCGTGCGGGCGAGGTCGGCGTGAATCGCGATGATCTCGCCAGCCGCGGGTGTGTAGCTGAGGTCGGGGAAGGTCCAGTTGGTGCCCGTCCCGCCACCGGTGGCCCGCACGGCCTGCGTGCCGCTCTGCGCCAGGGAGTTCTGCACCGTAAAGGGCCCGGGCGGGTTGTTGTCCAGCAGCCAGCCATTCTGGCCGGGCAGGCTGCCCAGGGTGTAGGTGGGCGCTTCAAAGCCCTGCGAATCAAACAACACCGCGGCATTGGCCGACGCAACAACACCGGCCGAGAGGGCCGCTACCAAAGCAATCTTCATCATCTCTATATCTCCACTCGCCTTGCAGGCCAGCCAACGCGCCAGCCGCAAGATGATTTCAGACCGGCCCCGGCGACGACCGTCGCCAGCGCCCCCAAACCCTTCGCACCCGAAACACACGGGTTGCCAAGTTGCCCGCTTTCCGCGGCAAAAGACATTCTTTTCAATGCGCTCCGCGTCCGATCCGCCCGCAATCCCTCAAGCAGAACATGCGGCACCCCCGCCGCACTTCTTCCAGCGGCTCAACCAATCGGGGCACCACCCGCGGCACATTGTCGTCGCTCTCCCGCGAGGCCATCGCCCCGCGTGTCACTACTAGGATGCGCTGCAACATTCGATCCGTCCACAAAAGTGGTTGCGGAATTACATAAAGATTCCCTTGCACAATATTCGCGGACCTGATACGGCGGCCGCCGCGCTGCCCCTCGTGGCACGGGCTTCCAGCCCGTGTCTTCGCCTCAGCCGCGTCAGCCGCGTGACGCCGTCGCGGGCCCTCCTCCCGCCCCACGCTCACTCAAACAGCTTGGTCTGCTGCTTCACATCCTTCGTCCGCCCATCCAGCAGCTCCAACTGCTTGCGGATCTCGTTCACACTGCGGAACTGGTAGTACTCGCTCGCAAAGCGGATATACGCCACCTCATCGATGTCCCGCAGCTTCTCCATCACCTTCTCGCCGATCACCTGGCTCGGCACCTCGCGATCAAACTCGCGATGCACCACCTCATCCACCTCGTCCACCAGGCGCTGCTTCACCTCTTCCGCAATCGGCCGCTTCCCGCACGCCGACACCACCCCCTGCATGATCTTCTCGCGATCAAACGGCTGCCGCGCCCCGTCGCGCTTCACCACCATC
>JBAZUW010000191.1:0-6941 GCA_041661205.1 Phycisphaerales bacterium | reverse complement strand
GGCTCCCGTGGCGGCGGCGGTGGCGGTGGTGGTGGCCGCGGCGGCTGGTAAACCCTTTCGGGCTTAGACCTTAACAAACAACCGACGCTCGGGCGGCCTTCAAACCAAGGGCCGCCCGGGCTATCGGTCCCTTTGCACGCCCCGCGGCGTGCGTGTTTGTGCGCGCAAAAATGGCCTAGGCCCCCGGCTTGAAGCGTGATACTGTGTAGCTTCCCGACGCCGAAATTCACCGCTCTTGAGAGGGAGAAACCCATGAAGACGATTTCCAACCTGGCACTGGCTCTGGTCGCTGGCAGCGCGTGCCTGGCTCATGCCGCCGACACGTACAACTTCACGGTCAACTCGGCCGCCTCTTCTGCCACCTGGAGCCTGAGCCTTAACGCTCCCTTCCAAACCTCCCCCGCCGGCACCTCTTTCATCCTCGGCAACTACAACGCCACCACCAACCCCACCGGCACCCGCACCGTGCCCGGCATCGTCGGGGGCGACACCAACGCCAACACTCCCGTCAACATCTCCAGCGGCAGCGTCAGCGCCAGCGGCAACTCCGGCTCCACCGCCATCCATCCCGCGGGCGCATTTGCGCTCAGCATCGATCCCGCCGCGCATGTCGCGATGATCAGCGGCCTTACCGCCAATGTGCTCAACGGGACCAGCGGCAGCGCGGGCGCCACGCTCAACCTCACCTACAGCACCTTCCGCACCCGCCAACCCACCTGCACGCTGTTGGGCATTCCCCTCAGCTTGCCCCTGGGTTCGGCGTCGCTGGAGACCCTGACCGCCGCCCAAGGCGAAAACGGGGGCGTGGGCACGCTGATGTCCACCGGCACCAACACCTACAGCGTGAACATCCCGCTGAGCGTGGAGGCCACCGCCACCGCGAGCTACAACGGCTTGCCGCTGGACATCCCCGCCACCACCGTGCCGGTGGTCTTCATGGGCACGCTCACCGTCAACGGCAGCACGGCCACCTTCAACGGCGGCTTCAGCCTCAGCAACACGCAGTCCACCCTCGGCCCCACCGCCCTGGATCCGATTCCCTTCACCGAGCCCTTGTGCAGCGGCAACCTCATCGTGCAGGTTTCGCTGGCCAACACCGACACCACGGTGAACGCGAGCGTGACGACGCAGGCCGCGGGCACGCTCGTCGCCCCGCCCTGCGACCCGGACGTGAACCAGGACGGCAACGCCGACCAGGGCGACGTGGACTATCTACTCAACGTCGTGGCTGGTGGCGAAAACCCCACCGGCATCGACCCGGACTTCAACCAGGACGGCAATGTCGACCAGGGCGACGTGGACGCGCTGGTGAACGTGATCGCTGGCGGCGCGTGCCCGTAAAAACCGCCACAGGGCCGCGGCAACGCGCGTCGCACTTGAATAAGTCGTCATCGCTCGCCTCCGGTTCCGCAACTTCAAGGCAACCGCCTCGCCGCCATCCGCGTATCGCATGGGTCTACCTCTGCAGGATGCGGCGGCGTGGTTGTGCTATCGCCCTTTGATCCAGGCTTGTAGGGGGTCCGTTCATCGAGGTTTGTGAAGCAAGTAAGGCCACGGCGTCAGTACGTAGGTGCGGGCGGGTTTCGTTCTTCGACGTCGGCATTCTTCGGATCGTGGTGTGACTCGCACAACGGGGCTTTCCATGAAGTACAATATTCTGGCGTTTGTCGTGGCCGCGGGAGTGGCCTGTCCCGCAATCGCCCAGAACGAAGACCTGCCGTGGCAGCCCAACGGCGGCGAAGTGGTGATCTCCCCAAGCCGCGTGGAGTACGCGAATCCACCGCTTCGCAACGGATATCAGCCCCGGGCCAGCGTGCCTGTATACGACAACTTCTCGCTCCTTTACAACAACGGCACGGGCGGCACCTATCTGGGTCAATGCAACCAGATCTTGGAAGACATCAGCTTTGCGGAAGGGCCCTGGGGGTTGCCCTACGAGGGTCCGCGTGTGATTTCAGAGGTGACCTGGACGCCCGTCGCGCTGGGCGAGGTTGGCGGAGATCGAGTCTTTCTGGTTCTCTGGGACGCCTCCGACGTGAGCTATGCGGGTTTCCAAGGGCCCGGTACCAGCATGATCCGTACCGGTGCGACGCCGCTGGGCGCCTTCATCGTTGACCCATCCAATGTCCCACCAGGGCCGATCACGATTCCGAACTTGGGTGTCGTCGTGCCGCGGGCGGCGTTGGGGGTGTTTGTGCAGGTGGGCTGGCTCAAGGCGAGCGCGGGAGTGCCGGCGGATTTCAGCAATCTGGATGGGCTGCTGGCCGAGGATTGCCCGGCCGCCAATCAGCGCGGGCTCGCGTTTGGCAGCAACAGCCTGCGCCCTCCGGGCGGCAACCCTGCCACGGTGGGCACCACACTGCCGGACTTCGGGCGTGACATTCTGTCCGGCACGGTCTGCATCCTGCCCCTGGGCTGTCCCGACGCCGGCCGCTTTCTTGGTGCATCCAGCGCGAGCACCGGGGGCTGCGTGGAACGCCGAGCAATGCAGATCACCCCACCGGGCGGCTTCGCCACCCAGGGCGGGCTTCAGTTGAGAATCGCAGGCGAAGTTGGCGACACCCCCTGCGACCCCGACCTAAACCACGATGGCAACGTCGACCAAGGCGATGTGGACTACCTCCTCAACGTCGTCGCGGGCGCCCCAAACCCCACCGGCATCGATCCGGACTTCAACCACGATGGCAATGTCGATCAGGGGGACGTGGATTCACTGCTGAATGTTGTGGCTGGCGGTGCGTGCCCGTGACGGCGGGTAAACGAAGCCCGATCTTGGGACTTGCGCGTGCGTCCAATGACTATGCAGCCTTAGAGCATTCAAAGTGCTTCTGACCAAGAGACTCTCCCATGCCCCTGCATCCCGCGATGTGCCTGTTGATCGGTGCGGCCTTCGTTGCTCCGGCGATGGCCTAGGAAGACGCTGCCCTTCCGTTTGGCGGCGAAATCGTGATTTCGCCCCAGCAGGTGATGGCGGCAAGCCCTGCGCTGCGTGGTGGCTACCGGGAGCGGGCGCTCGCCTATGTCTATGACAACATCAGCAATGTGCTTGGCAACGGGACGGGAGGCTCCATCATCACCACGCCGCACGTGCTGGAGGACGTGAGCTTTGTCGGCGGGCCATGGGCGTTGCCGTACTCGGGGGCGAGGGTGATTTCTGGCGTCTCCTGGGGCCTGGGAGTTTCCTCCATCCCGACCGGGCCTACAGAACAGTTTTCGCTCATCTTCTGGAACCCGGACGACGTTTTGTTTGGCGGTTTCGGCGGCACCGGCACGAGCATGATCCGGCCCGGTGCCATTCCCTTGGGATACGCGTCCGTCTCGATTGGCGCCCAAAGCCCGGGCTTTGTCTACCAGTTCACACTCGACGGGCTCGCCATTTCGGTGCCACCCGACGCGAACGGGGTGTATGTGGAAGCGGGATGGTTCAGTATTCCTTCGGTGCCGCCCGATTGGAGCACTTGGCATCCGGACATTCAGTGCCCGACCGCCGGCACTCGTCTCATCGCGTTTGGAAGCAACTCGCTGGCTGGCCCCGGCGACAACCCGGCGACGTTGGGCAGAACCTTGCCGGACTACGGGCGAGACATCTTGAGCGGAACCTGCACCCCGCCGGTGTGCAGCCACGCAGGCGTCTTCATCGGCGGGCCACTGATCGACCCGGTCGCGTGCAATGAACATCGCGGTGCAAATGCCGCCGTGACGCAGCTTGGCTACCAGCTCCGCTTGCAAGGCGACATTGCCACCGGCGCCGCATGCAACCCCGACCTAAACCAAGACGGCAACGTCGACCAAGGCGATGTGGACTACCTACTCAACGTGGTCGCGGGTGCCCCCAACCCCACCGGCATCGATCCCGACTTCAACCAGGACGGCAATGTGGACCAGGGCGATGTGGATGCGCTTCTCAACGTGGTGGCTGGCGGGGCGTGCCCCTTCTGATACGCTCCGAAAACCTCTTGCTCGGGGATTCGTGGGTTGCCTCGTCGGGCAACTCTGGCGTCGGCGTGTTCGTTCTGCGTGTCGGTGCGGCGAAGGAGATTTGCGATGCGTACCAGTTGCGTGGCGATTGTGTTGGCTGGCCTCACGGGCGGCGGGGTCGCGTGGGCTCAGGAGAGCGAGCCGCTGCCTTTCGGCGGCGAAATCGTTCTCGGAGCCCAGCAGGTGGTGGCGGCCGATCCGCCAGTCAGAGGCGGCTACCAGAGCCGCGCGGTCGGGCTGGTCTATGACAACTTCTCGGCGGTCTTCGGCAACGGCACCGGCGGGAACTTCCTCGCCCAGACCAACCAGGTGCTGGAGGACGTGAGCTTTGTGGGCGGCCCGTGGGCCCTGCCCTACACCAGCCCGCGCGTGATCACCAGCGTCACCATCGGCACCGCGGTGCTCACGACGCCCACTTCGACGACGACCGATCGTCTGTTCGTGGTAATCTGGGATCGCGCGGAGGTGAACTTCAACGGCTTTACCGGCAACCTGTCGAACATGATTCACTCGGGGGTCGCGCCCCTGGGCTTTGTGATCGTGGACCCGGGGACCAACGCCGCGGGATTCATCTATCAGTTCACGCTCAACGGGCTCAACATCGCGGTGCCTCCCACAGCCAACGCCGTGTGTGTGCAGGCCGGGTGGATTCGGCCCACGGCCGGCACGCCCACCAACTGGGCGAACCTGAACGGGATGCTGGTCGAAGCCTGCGCGAGCACCAGCACGCGGGGCTTGGCCCTGGGCAGCAACACCCTGGCGGGCGGAAACGGCAACCCGGCCAGTGTCGGAACGACGTTGCCCGACTACGGGCGAGACGTTCTCGCCACCGCGTGCTGCGCCAACGCGGGGCAGTTCATCGGCCGCGTGATCACCGACACCAGCGCCTGCAACGAGCATCGCGGCGTGAGCGTCACGCCGCAGACGGGCATCCAGATCGGCATTCGCGGCGACATCGCGGCCCCGCCGCCCGTGGCGATCAATCTCGGCGCGATCAGTGACACGCAGCCCGCGACCAACAGCACACTCAATCCTTCCACCACCAAGTGGTACACCTTCACCCTCAATGGCGACGCTACCGACGACTCACTGCAGTTCCTTGACGCGGACTCCGAGGGGTCGGCCGCGAATGTGGCGATGGGGTTGTTTGACAGTGTCGGCACGCTGATCGGTTCGGATGACAACAGCGGCTCGGGCACCAACGCCCAGCTCTCCTTCGGCATTGGCCGGCGGGCGGCGGTTGGTGACGGACTTCAGTATGACGGGCGCAACGGCGAGCTGGTCGCGGGCACCTACTACATCGCGGTCGCGCCGGCGGGCTCCACCTTTGGCTCCGGCTTCACGTCCAACGCCAGCGCCAACGCGGGTGGCGCGTTCACGCTGAATCTGCGTACGAACACCAACGGCACGCCCCTGGCCCCCTCGGTCGCGCCGCTCATCAATGGCGTCGACTATGACGCGCTGCTGGGCGCTCCGGTCGACCCCAACTTCCCAGGCGGCGACTTCCGCCAGCCCACCCCCCACGACACCGGCACGCGTGGCGTTGTGTGGAACCGCTTCACGCTGGCCAGCCCCATCGATGCCGCCCACTGCCTGAGCCTTGACTACGGCACCCTCTCCACCCCCAGCGCCGATGGCGTCGCCTACATCTTCGACAGCAGCGGCAACATTCGGTTCTTCTCCGATGACGAAGGTCCCGGCCTGCTCCCCGGGTTCATGATCGGCTCCTGTGGCGATCCCGCCGGACTTCCCGCCGGCACCTACTACCTCGCCGAGGCCCTCTTCCCCGCCGATGACATTTCTTTCCTCCCCACCGATCATCGCTGGCACGTTCGCGGCACATCCGGGTCCAACCTCACGCTCGCTGCCATCCTCACCGCCAGCGGCTCGGGGGGCACCACGTGCGACCCCGACTTCAATCAGGATGGCAACGCGGATCAGGGCGATGTCGACTATCTCCTCAACGTCGTGGCGGGTGGCGAAAACCCCACCGCCATCGACCCGGACTTCAACCACGACGGCAATGTTGATCAAAGCGACATCGACGCGCTGCTGAACGTCGTCGCCGGCGGGCCTTGCCCGTAACTTGTGCGCGGCCGCGCGGAGTTCTCGCTTCTCACCGCCACCACCTCATGCAACGCACCCAGCCCCGCGCCGACGCGGGGCTTTTTTATTTGGCGTGCAAGTGCCGGCTTCAATGACTCGCAGCAGCATCCACTCGCCTTCGATGGAGTTGATTGTCCGGAATGCAAGAAGGTTCCTTAAATGACTGAAATCTGAGTGATTTTTATACTCCATTTTTTTCCGACTGCCTCAATTGCGCGAAACCTCTTGAGGAACCACAGCGTAAGTACCGGGGTCTACGCCGCTGCCTTCGGGTGGTTGCGTCGCCATCAAGGGTCTGTTCTCTGCTACGACGTCTTCTATTACGCCGGATGGTTGTTGTTTGTGTTGATTGGCTGTGTGCACTTCATCTGTTTTGACGGAGGTTGTGACCGCCGCAAGGCTTTGCCGCGGCGATAAACGGAGGCTCTGCCGGGGGCGACTGCATTGCATTGGGTGTCAAACACCAAGCAAGGGCAGCCAAGGTGTCTGCTGCGCAGCCCCGGCCGAGCGGAGTGTGTTTTCTTTCCGCAACGTTTTTTAGAGAGGGAGGTTTCTCAATGAATCGTTCTCACATCGCAAGTCTTCTCATTGGTGCGGCTTTCATCGCCCCCGCGTGGGCTCAGGAGCAATCCACCGTACCCTTCGGCGGCCAGATCGTCGTGAGCCCCGATCGCGTCATCTTCGCCAACCCTCCCATGCGGGGTGGCTACCAGAGCCGAACCATCGGCGTCGTCTATGACAACACCAGCAACGTCTTCGGCAACGACACGGGCGGCACCATTCTGGCGCAGACCGACCAGATCCTCGAGGACGTCAGTTTCGTCGGCAGCCCCTGGGCGCTCCCCTACTCCGGCGGC
>JBAZUW010000190.1:0-6985 GCA_041661205.1 Phycisphaerales bacterium | reverse complement strand
AAGCCCGACCCGCCACCGGTGCGATAAGCGCCCAGCGAGGTGGTGGCCATGCCCGCGATGTTCAGAACATACGAGACGTCAGCAAAGTTGGGGTCATTGCCGTTGGGGTCGGAAACCACAACGTAGTAGACGCCCGGACCGGTGGGGCGATAGCGAAGCTGGGTGACACCGAACCGCGCGTTGCCCTGCCCGCTCTGCTGAGCAAAGGTCTGCTGCGGGGCGGCGAGGGTGCGACCGTCCTGGTCGACAATCCGGAAGTAGGGCGACCCGGTGCCCAGCGATCCCTCGACCACAATGTCCTGCGAGCCGTCGGAGGCGAAGGCGTAGACGTCGGCGCGATCTTCGCCCGTGGTGCTGTTGAAGCCGGAAAGCTCGCCCCGGATGGTGACCGCTGACGAGGAAGAGCCGACCCATTCGGCCCCGAGAATGTCATCGTTGCGGAACCAGGTGTTGCCGAAGGGGACAGCCTGGTCGGTGGCCCGGAAGAGGTCGGTGGGCTGGCGGGTGACAAAGTTGTTGTTGATGATGTTCTGCTGAACGATCGTCACTTCCTGAACCGTGGTCGCGGCGGGAGAGATGTACTCCCGCTCGTAGTAGTTCACATTGTCGCGAGCCGGGCGGGTAGTGGGCGAGGAGGTGTCGCCGATGACCGTCACGTCCACCAGGCTGCGCCCGGCGATGGCGATCTCACCCACGGTGCGCCCGATGGTGACCTGCGAACCGGTCTTGTAGATGTCGTCGATCTGCGTGTTGGGGTTGCCCACAAACCCGGGGTCGGGAGACCACTCGCCGGCGTCGGTGCCGAAGATGAGCTGGCCCGCATCACCCGAGACGCTGAGCGAACCGAGCATGTAGCTGGCGTAGAACTTGTCCACCGTGCCCTGCACGCGGGACGAACCAAACAGAATGCCGTCGATGAAGACGCTGCCGATGGAGCCGCCATCAACAAAGACGCCCTGGTCGGCGCGGGTGAAGCCGGTGGTCACCGGGTTGGTGACCCCCGCAGGCCGATGACCGGGGTTGTACGTCTGCGTGTTGGTGTTGTCTCGAATCCACGGGGAGCCCACGACCACCGAGCCGGGCCCGCTGGGCAGGCCGGAAACGACAACCTGGGTGCCCTGGGTGCGAGAGATGAATCCAAGCCCATCACCTTCGAACGTGTCGAGGATGCCGTTGACGGAGGGGACGATGGTGGCTTCAAAGCCGTTCTGGAAGAAGTCCGACGTCGCGGTCTGGGTGGTCGCCTGCTGGAGCCTTGCGCCCCAGAGCGTGAAAGCAGTACGTGAATCGGTACCGGTGAGCCGGATCGCGCCGATGCCATCGTTGAAATTGGGAATTCCGTCACCATTGTTGTCGATATTCGAGCTTCCCGTCCCGGAGGCAGGCTTGCCGGTCGCGATCGTCTGCCGGATGTCGCGGCCGTAGAGATCAGTGAAGACAGCCGTCGCGCCCACCGGGCCGGAGAGCACCGCGACCGCGCCGTAGCTGTAGTTTGAAGCGATGTCGAAGTTGTCAGGGGGGATGGTGAAGTTTGCGTTCAAGATCCGGTAGGAGGGGTTCGTCTGAATCGTGTCCGCCGTCGTGCGGAATCGGATGGTGTCAAATCCGGCCGTGCTCGTGAACCTGAAGGTGCCCGTGCCAAGTGCCCCATTCCCGCCCAAGATCGTGGCGCGAAGCGCCGCGCCGGTGAACGAGGCGATCACCTGATTGCCCGAGATCAGTTCGACGATGGTCCGATCGGTGTCGACGCCGGTATTGTCGTTCGTGAGGTCCGCGGCAATCTGAATGTCGGCCTGGGTGGTCGCGATGCGGGGCCGATTGCCAGTTTGCTGGTCGAGCTGACCGAAGGGGCTCAACGAGTAGAACTCTCCCGCCTGATCCGGCCGCACCAGCAACCAGCGGTTCGTCGCCTGAGTTGTGGGAGGCTGAATCGAAACGTCGGTCGCGGGAATCAGGTTGTGCAGGAGCTGGACCGACCCGCTCTGTGCGGCCAGGAACGTGCCGCTGGCGACGGTTCCCGGATTGATCTGCTGAAAATCGATGCCTTGCGTGGTGGCCACGCCGGTGCCGACCATGAAGTTCGAATCGAAGATCGGCAATGCGTACCCGAAGTACGCCCGCACCGTGCCGATGCCGGTCGCAGGGTCCACCGAGTCGGCCGTGACCGCAAGGGAGAAGAGCATCTGGCGCGGCTCGAGCTGTTCGATCATCGCCCGCTCGGCGCGAGCCGCGGCTTTGCCGCTGGCGTTCAGGAGGCCGGAGGGGTTGGCGCCGTGGCTGCGACGACCCTGACGGAGATAGCGATTGCCCGAGCTGTTCTTGCGACCCATGACGACTCCTCTTGCATCAACCCGCGTCCTTTCGCGCTCCTGCGCGCCGACGCGAAAACATCCAAGCCCCGAGTGTACGGAAGCCCGCGGCTTGGCCGCGGAAGCTCCCGCCACCGCCGTGAGTTCGTTGCCTCGTGGCCCTCTCGCGCGTGTCACGCAGCCGTCAAGCCACGTCTTCGCGCTCGCCGCAGTCAGAACCCTTTCGAGCCCGACCGCAGCCTGTCCAAAGGCCTCAGCGCGGCGCGAACCATCGTTCGCACCACCGCCTCGTGGCGTAGGTTACACAAGTTCCGCCGGACATACAAGTCCACCCGCTCCGAGTTGCCAGCGGACGGATGCCCAACCCTCGCCAGCGCGGAGTACTACGGCCCCAATCTGATTGCATATCCATCGAATACTATGCCTTCACGCCCGATGGAGAAATTTTGATCGTATTGTGTTAGGATAAACACGACCGACCGACTTCGGAAATCATTCCACCTCCCCCACGGCCCGCTTCGGGGCGGACCCCCAGGGGGCAGAATGCGGGCCGGAGCTCGGCACCTATCCACAGTCTGTCCCCAAACGCAAATTCTCGGGCCTGAATCGGGCATGGCAGCGAAACGAAGGGGACAATCCGCCGAAGTCTTTGGGTACGAACGACTTTTGGGAGATGCATGGTTCTGCTGGCCGCACAAACCGAAAACTGGTCAAAGCTCTGGGAGCCCGCCGCCCAGCACGCGCCGCTGCTCGCGGCGGCCGGCCTTGTGGCCGGATTCATCGTGCTGGTGGCCGGCGGCAAGCTCGTACGGGGCGGGCTGATTCTCGCCGGGCTCGCGGCCGGGGCGGGGCTGGGTTTTCTGCTCGCACCCTCCATCTTTACGCAGCCCGCCATGTGGGGGGTGAGCACCGGGGCGATTGGTGCGGCTCTGGGAGGCGTCGGCGGCGCGATCCTGGCGTCGTTTTTGTTTCGAACCGCCGCGACCGCGGCCAGCGCTGCCAGCCTGGCGGCACTTGGCGTCCTGATCGCTTCCATCGCGTTTGCGTACTCAAAGCACGACACGATTGTGCCACCAGCCGCCGCCGCGCCCGCCGCGCAGGTGTGGGCGGATGCTGCGGCGGCGAGCCTGGTGCATGCCGCACCGATCGATCCACTGGCCCCCCCCACGCTCGGCCAGCAGGTGGCGACGGGGTGCAAGGCGTTCGCGAGCGCCACTGGAGAACTGGTGCAGAACCTGTGGAATGCGGCAACGCCCGACGGGCGCCTGTACATCGCGGGGGGCGCGACGCTGGGCGTGCTGGTGGGACTTGTGATGGGTGTGCTCTCGCCTTCGCGGGCGATGGCCACCACCACCGCGCTGGCCGGCGCGGGTGTGTGCGTGGGGTGCCTGGCGGTCCTGGCACCGCATGTGGGTGTTGATGCTGCGGGCACCGACCGGATGGCGCTGTGGTCGTTTGGAGCCTTGGCCTCACTGGGCGTGTTCGTGCAGTGGGCATCGCTGCGAAAGCCGCGGCGTGCTGGAACAAGCCCAGCGCCCGTGCCCGCGTGAAGTGCCACTGACCTCGCTTCGAGGTCAGTGCAGGTTTATCGCTTAATCGCACTGACGTTTTCACCATCGGGCGAAAAGGTCAGTATCGCGGTCTTGGAGTTTTCGTTCACCGGCCGACGCGGCTTGGGGTCTTGCCGATCAGCGTGTACAGGCGATTCTCGTTGAGGATCGGCACACTCGTGCTGGAAGCCTTCGCATACAGCTCGTCGTAGCGATCGAGTTCCTTCTGGCGGCGGATGAACTCCTGCACGATTTCGAGGGGGGCGGCTGCATCCGGGCGCGGGGGCAGGAAGGGACGCTGACCCAGGACGAGGAAGTCGGTGTCGCCACCGAGCGTGTCGACGACCTGGCCGCCCCAGGCCTGAATCAGGGCCTGCACGTCGGTCTGCTCGAGAGGCGTGGCGAGGCCGTCGCGATTGGCGTCAAAGTTGCCGAAGACGACGAACTTGTAGACCTTGTGGGGGTCGTAGACGGCGTTGGCGATCACATCGCCCTTGACGACGGGGTTGCCGCGAACTTCGCTGGTGATGCGGCAGGCGGAGGTGGTGTCGCTGATGTTCACCACTTCGATGGTGGCCTTGCCGGCGGGGGTGTTGCCGCTGGGGTCAGGACGCATGGCGGCGGCATTGGAATAGACCGCGAAGGTCATCCCCAGCACGACGTTGTCCTTCTTGCCGATGCTGATGTAGATCTGCCCATCGGTGCTGTTGTTGCCCAGCACTTCGCCATCCACCAAGGCAGCTTCGTCGCCAGCCTGCACGATGCCTTCGTTCTTCTGGCCACGCAGCACAGCGAGCTGATTCTCGATGATCAGCTTCTCGCCCGTGAGCTTGTCGAGCATGTCTTTGAGGCGCTTCTCGTTCTCGCTGGCGGCCTGACGCGTGCTATCGAGCTGGCCATCAACCTTGGACTTGTAGTCGTCGGTGCCCTTGCGGTAGCTGGCGATTTCGCCTTTCAGGCCATCGATTTCCTTGTTCAGGGCGTCGATGGTGGCCTGGTGCTTGGCCTGAATGTCGTTCACGCGGGCGACTTCAGACTTCTGGTCTTCCACGGCGCTGGCGCGGGCAGATTCGGCCTGCTCGAGCTGCTTCTGCAGGGAGGTGATCTGCGAGAGGTTGCTGTTGATGAGGCCCAAGAGGGGCTGGGAATCTGCACCCGGGACGCCGGAGACCTTGGTCGCAAGGTCGGCGGGCGTGTCCTTGCGGGCGCCGGTGACCTGCTGCATCATGGCTTCCTGCGAGCTGAGCAGGAATCCGACGAGGCTCTGGTTGCCGGTCTTCTTGGCCTGATCGATGAGGGCGCGAACGTCGTCGCGGTTCCGCTCGTCAGCCTTGACCACCTCAGCCTGGTCGCTCTGGGCCTGGCGCAGGGTGCGCTGGCTGTCGCTGTATTTGCCGAAGAAGATGGCAAAGCCGATGAAGAAACCGACGAAGCCGATCGCCAGAACGGTGATCGCGGCTCCGATGCCGAAGGACGTGCTGCTTCTGCCTGCCATGACGCGGGCTCCAAGTGAATGACCGACCAGATAGCCGCCGCGGAACACATTGCCCGCACCGGAACTCCAAAGCATACCAAAACTGGTCCCAGGCCGCCGCAACGGCAAGGGGCGTCAGCGTAGGCACGCCCGGAAGAGTGACGCCGCGACCACGACGTTGCGGGCCGGGACACCCGGAGTGTCGCGGAATGCCCACGCGGCGTCAAGAGGTGCCCCGGCGAGGGCGAGCCGGGCGGGCATTTGAACTTTGTTTGGCTCGGCGATTCGCATTCATCTCGGGTCGCGCTGGGCTCGTCCCTGCCGTGGGAAGATGGGGGCCGCAGATCGACCTCCATAAGGTTTACGCATGCGCATTTTCTGGACTGTGCTGCTGCTCCTGGGTTCGAACACGTTCATGACCACGGCGTGGTACTACCACCTGAAGACCAAGTGGACCCTGGTGGCGGCGATCTTGATTTCGTGGCTCATCGCGCTCCCTGAGTACATTCTGCAGGTGCCCGCCAACCGGATCGGGCACGTGGACCACGGCGGCCCCCTCACCGCGCCGCAGCTCAAGATTCTGCAGGAGGGGATCACGCTGACGGTGTTTGCAGTCTTCTCTGTGCTGGTGCTGAAGGAGAAGCTGCGCTGGACCGACGGGCTGGGCTTTGCGCTGGTCTTCGCCGGGGTGGCGGTCTCGATGTTCGGACGCGAGCTGCGGGGTGCGCTGTGAGCGGGCGGCGGCGGGGTACCACCAAAACGAACTGAAGTCGGCGCGGGGCCGACTTCAATGGCACGTGACCGTGTTACTCAGTCCTACGGCACAGCCAGAAAGCCTTGCTGACGCCCGCGAATAACCCGGAACTGCGTGCCCGATTTGCCCCCATCACCTTCCACAGCCTTTGCAAAGTCGGCGGCACTGCTGGTGTCAGCTTCGCCCACGCCGACGATGATGTCGCCGGGCTGGAGCTGCATTTTGGCAGCTTTGGAACCTTCATCGACCGCGGTCACCTGAGCGCCCGCGAAGGGATCGCGATAGCCGTTGCCGCGGGCCATGGCGCGGGTGTAGGTTTGCACCGTGAGGCCAAGGTCCGCAACATAGGCCCGGCCCATGGCGCGGTCCTGATCATGCAGGTCGCCGATCTTGACGGAGAGGGACATCGGCTTGCCGTCTCGCAGAATCTGTACCGGCACCACGCTGCCGGGCCCGGCCACCGCGACCGCGGTGCGCAGGCGATCGGCATTGACGGGTTGATCGCGGAAACGGGTGACGATGTCGCCATCTTTGAGGCCGCCGGCCGCGGCCGGTGAACCATCCGCCACATCGCTGATCACGGCGCCCCGGAATGTGTCGCTCTGGGGCGCGGTGGAGCCGAGGTCATCGATGGTGGCGTTGCGGAGGTTGACGCCCAGCCAGCCACGAACGAGGTGGCCGTTGGACACGATGTTGTCCATCACCTGCTTCGCGAGGTTGCTGGGGATGGCAAAGCCCAAGCCCTCGTAGCCGCCCGTGCGGCTGGCGATGGCGGCGTTCACGCCGACGACTTCGCCCCGCAGGTTCAGCAGCGGCCCACCGGAGTTGCCGGGATTGATCGCCGCATCGGTCTGGATGAAATCCTGGTAGGCGTTGCCCATTTCGCGCGGGGCTAAAC
>JBAZUW010000189.1:0-6985 GCA_041661205.1 Phycisphaerales bacterium | reverse complement strand
TTCGCCGCATGGTGATCCGAAGGGGATTATCGGCGGCTGGAATCGGAGTCGCCCGAGGGGACGAAATCATTGCCGACACTTCAGTCGTAACCACTTGCGTCCCGGGCCACCCGAACCTCGTCCAATCACCTATCCTCTCCCCGCTATGCCACGCCACCCACAAGGCCTCACCACGTCCTCCCCCTCCGGCAAGGTCAATCCGCACCTGGATTCCCTCGGCGGGCCGATCCTGACCCAGCGCATCCCCTGCTGGCCTTATGCCGACCCTAAGGGCCGCCACATCGTCGGCATCGACGAATACATGGCCACCGGGGGGTACGAGGGCCTGCGCAAAGCCATCGCCCTAAAGCCCGACGCCGTGACCGAGGAGGTCAAGAAGTCGGTGCTGCGTGGGCGGGGCGGGGCGGGGTTCCCGACCGGCCTCAAGTGGACCTTCCTCCCCAAGCTCACGACCGACGAGCACGGCAACGAGGCCGACCCCGGGCAGCGGTACCTCGCGGTCAACGCCGACGAATCCGAGCCCGGCACCTTCAAAGACCGCCTGCTGATGGACTTTGACCCCCACCTGATGCTCGAGGGGATTGCGATCGCGTGCTACGCGTGCCGCATTCGTACGGCCTATGTCTTCATTCGTGGCGAGTACCACCACCAGGCCCACGTCGTCGAGAAGGCCATCCAGGAGGCCTACGCCAAGGGCATCTTCGGCAAGCAAGGGCTCTTTGGCGGGGCGAGCACCGGGCGGGGCGGGGCCTTTGCCGTCGAGTGCTACCTGCATCGCGGCGCCGGCGCGTACATCTGCGGCGAAGAAACCGGTCTGCTCGAGGCCATCGAGGGCAAGCGCGGCTGGCCCCGCATCAAGCCCCCCTTCCCCGCCATCAAGGGCCTCTTCGGCAAGCCGACGATCATCAACAACGTCGAGACGCTCGCCCACCTGCCCAGCATCATCAGCAAGGGTGCCGACTGGTTCATGAAGCAGGGCGTGGCGAGCACCTTCCAAGGGGCCCCGCCCAGTTTCGGCACCAAACTCATGGGCGTGTCTGGGCATGTGAATCGCCCGGGCGTCTTTGAGTGCGAGCTGGGCATTCCGCTGCGCGTGATGGTCGAGGAACTGTGCGGGGGCATCCGCAACGGCAAGAAGTTCAAGGGCGCGATCGCGGGCGGCATCAGCATGGGCGTGCTGGGCCCTGACCAGTACGACGCTGAGTTGGATTTCGATATTGGGCGAAAGTATAACGTGCTGGGGCTAGGCACGGCGTGCCCGACGGTGTTTGACGAAGACACGGACATGGTGGCGGTGTGCCGCAATATCACGCGGTTTTTCAAGCACGAAAGCTGCGGGCAGTGCACCCCATGCCGCGAGGGCTCGGGATGGCTTTACCAGCTCATGTGCCGCATTGAGGAAGGCAACGGCAAGACCAAGGACCTTGATCTGGCCCTCGAAGTCGCCACCAGCATGGGGAGCATGCCGGGCACGACGATCTGCGGGCTGGCCGACGGCACCAACTGGGCGACGCGCACGATCATGAACAAATACTGGAGCGAGTTCGAGAAGCGCGTCAAGCCGTCGTTTGTCGCAGTGAAGGTGAGCATCGGCGCGAGCGACAAGGAAGTGGCGGGGGCGAAGGCGTGAGAGGTGTCGCCTTGCACGAAGGCTCGCCTCACGCATGAATCGCTACGACCTCTACGAACTGTGTGTGCAGAACGCGCCGGCGATGGTGCGATTTCTCGTAGCGGCCCATGGTGGCGCTCCGCTCGTATTGCGAGAGGATTTTTCCGGCGGGGCGGCGTTGTGTCGGGCGTGGGTGGGGGAGGATGATCGCCGCGCGATTGCGGTCGACTTCGACCCCGCGCCGCTTAAGCGAGTGGCCAAGGTGCCGGGCATCACGGTGCGGGCGGCGGATGTCCGCAAGGCTACCGACAAGGCGGATGTGATCGCGGCCCTCAACTTTCCGCTTGGGTATTGGCACACGCGCGACGAGCTGGTGGTGTACTTGAAGCTGTGCCGCCGACGGCTGAAGCGGCGTGGTGTGTTCGTGGGCGACTTGTACGGCGGGGCGGACGCGTTCCGGCCGCTGACGATGTCGCGGCGGTTTCGCGGGCCCGATGGCGAGCGGGTGAGCTACACCTGGGAGCAAGAAGAGGGCGACCCGGCGACGGGTCTGGTGCGCAACGCGCTGCACTTTGAGGTGGCCCCGCCACGGGGGAAGGCTGGGAAGACCAGGGCGTTCCGGCGCGCGTTCACGTATCACTGGCGGCTGTGGAGCATCCCCGAGTTTTCCGACGCGGCTCGCGAGGCGGGGTTTGCGAGCGTGGAGATGTATGACCAGGACGCGGGGGCGATGGATGGGGAGGGGCGGCTGCACATTCGCCCGGCACATGGGGACGAACTGGACGAGAACTACGTGGTGTATGTGGTGGGGCGCACGTAGAGATATTGCGTTGTGCGGTGGCCCCGCTGAAAACGCTCGCATACACGGGCTGGACGCCCGTGCCACACGAAGTACCTGATGGTTGGGGGGCGCAGACTGGTTGGCGCGCAGGTTTGAGGTCGTGTCACCCCGACCAGAGGCCGCCCGCATAGGCTATGGGTCGGACCCGGGATGCCTGGGCGAACTGGCCCAAAACCGGCTTGCTGGCCGCAGAATTTGAGGACTTACTCATGCCGATCAAGGTTGAAATGCCCCGTCTCTCCGACACCATGCAGGCGGGGACGGTCGTCAAGTGGAACATCAAGGTGGGCGACACCGTGAAGAGCGGGCAGGCCATCGCCGACATCGAGACGGACAAGGCCACGATGGAGCTGCAGAGCTTCGACGACGGCGTGGTCGCATCGATTCCCGTGCCGGAGGGGCAGAGCGTGCCCATCGGCACGGTGATTCTCGTTCTGGCGGGCAAGGGTGAGGACGTGAAAGCCGCAGAGAGTGCTGGCGGCGCGGCGGCTCCGGCAGCGAAAGCGGCCTCGGCCTCCAGCGGGGCCGCGGCCCCTGCGGCCAAGGCGGCGGCGGGCGCGAGCGGCGGGCCCTCGCCCGCCCCGGCGTCTCCCGCGGCGACTCAGGTCGTGCAGGCTCCGGCGCCCGCAGGCACCAATGGACATCATGGCGGCGCGGATGCCAACGGCGGGCGGGTGTTTGCTTCGCCATTGGCCAAGAAGATCGCGGAAGAGTCGGGCGTTGACCTCGCCTCGTTGCAGGGCACCGGGCCGTCCGGACGCATTATCCGCAAGGATGTGGAACAGGCCATCGCGGGCGGCAGCGGCACCAAGGCGGCCCCGGTGGCTGGCAGCGGTGTGGCTCGCAGCGTGCCGGCCCCGTTGCCCCCCGCGGGTGCGGCCCTCGAAGGCCGCCGCGTCACGATGACCAACATGCGCCGCGTCATCGCTCAGCGCCTCAGCGAAAGCAAGAGCACGATTCCGCACTACCAGGTGACGGTGGACATCGACATGGACGCGCTGCTCACGCTGCGTGGCCAGCTCAACGAGCAGCTCTCGACGCAGGGCGTGAAGCTGAGCGTGAACGACTTTATCGTGCGGGCGTGTGCGCTGGGCATGCACGAGCACCCGTATGTGAACAGCCGCTGGATCGGCACGCCAGGCCAGGAGGCGATCGAGATCATCGGGCAGGTGAACATCGGCATTGCCATCGCGCTCAGCGAAGAAAAGGGCGGCGGGCTGCTGGTGGCCACGATCCGCAATGCAGACCAGATCGGTCTGCGGCAGATCTCGGCCCAGAGCAAGCAGCTCGCGGAAAAGGCTCGCGGCAAGGGGCTCTCGCCGCAGGAAATGAGCGACTCGACGTTCACGATCTCGAACCTCGGCATGTTCGGCGTGGCCCACTTTAACGCGATCATTAATCCGCCCAATGTGGCGATTCTGGCGGTGGGCGCAGCCCTCGACCGCCCCGTGGTGCGCGACGGCAAGGTGGTGCCGGGCAAGATCATGTCGATCACCATGAGCAGCGACCACCGAGTGGTGGACGGCGCGATGGCCGCGGCGTATCTGGCGACGGTGAAGAACCTGCTGGAGAAGCCGGCGACGCTGCTGGTGTGAGGCCGCAGAGCACAACGTCAATGAAAAGCCCTCGCGAAGTGCGAGGGCTTTTTACGTTGGAATGGTGTTTTCGAGCCTTGAAGTGGTCAGATTTGACATCGGCCTCGGAGCGCCGCGCAGAAACAGGAAGTTGAACGCGAAGGAAACCGGTTGGAGGCCCGTGCCGCAAGACTTGGTAAGGTTTGGAAGCGAGTGCTTAGCGGCGGCGACGCAGCGCGACCAGGCCACCCAGTCCGAGCAGGCCGGCGCTGGCGGGTGCGGGTACCACCTCGAACGTGATGCGGTAGAACTCGTCGTTGGCGCCGATCTGGCGATCGAAGACGTAACCCGCGGCGGTGGTGAGGCCGTTGAAGGCGTCCAGGCGATCGAAGTTGAAGTTCACCACTCCGTTCTCCGGGGTGCGCAGCGCGTTGGTGCCGATCTGCAGGAAGGCAGCGTTGATCGGGTCGGTGACTTCGGAGCCGGCGTCCCAGATATCGCGCCCGAACTGCGAGATGGTGGTGATGTTGAGGTTGCCGAAAGTGTCGAAGAGCTCGAACCGCGTCGGCGAATCGTTGCCGATGAAGTGATCGTTGCTGGGGACGACCATCGCGCCAAAGGTGAAGAAACGATTGACCGAGGGATCGACGGTGAAAATGGTCGATGCGGTGGCACCCGGGAGCAAGGGGCCGGCAGGGTCGCCCACCACGGAGCCGAGCAGGGCGGTGGGGTCGGCCGCGGCGAAGGCGGGGAACCAGTCCGAGCCACTGCCGCCTTCGGCGATGGAGACGGTGGCCGCGCTGGCGGCGGCGCCGTTGTTGAAGGCGTCGAAGGTGCCGTTGTTGAAGCCGACGCGCAGCGGGGCGACGGTTACGCTGTTGGCGGGGGCAAGATTTTGCACGGTGACGCGAAGCTGAACAGGCTGGGCGGTGGCGACGGTGGCCAGGCCTGCGAGCGCGATGAACGACGCGACGACGAACTGAGAACGGCGCATGGGGGATCCTCCGGAGAAACTTGTGAAGCAGACAACCGGGCGCGAACAATCGCGCCGAGACGAGCTCATGAGTTGCCCACGTGTGAGCCAAGTAAAACGACGGCACATCGCAACCCGTGGAGGGTGGCCGCGGACTTGGCTCTCTCGCTGGTGAGTCGTTGTGGTCGGGCGAACCCTTGCAGCGAGAACTAGATTTTTTTGGACGAGCGAGCGGTGTGGCTCAGCACGCGCTGCTTTGCGGCGGCGGGCATGGATTCGCCAGCGTTGAGTTCCTGGCCCAGCGACCTGGTCAGGTCACGCAGGCGGCGAATTTGCGTGCGGAACTGCTTGCACCCGGCGCAGTAGAGAATGTGGACGCGTAAGCCCGCGGCGGTCGCACGGGGGAGAGGTTCATCAAGTTGCCGGCTGAAGAGCGCGGCGTGCTCCTGGCAAGGGAGGCGGAGCACCCGGACAACCTCACGGACAAAACCGATCATGGAGCGCCGTCCTTGCTGGTGCCCACTGACTTCTCCACGCATAGCCGCAGTGCGGCTCGGGCACGATGTATTCGAGACCACAGATTTGTCGGCGTTACACCCATTGCCTTGCAAACTTCGGCGGCGGGGATGTTCAGCAGGTCGCGGAGCCAGATCGCTTCGGCCTGCGACGGGGGCAGGGTGTTCAGGCAATGGCGAAGCGCGGCTAATAACTCGGCGTTTTCCGGCGCAGTAGACGACTCGATGGGCTTCGGAGGCTTGGCCCACATGCCGTCGATGGTAAAGGCCCCGGGGGAGGCATCGGCTGCAGGGGGCTCAGGTGCCCGCTCGGCACGACGACGCAGGGCCCGAAAGTGATCCGCCACTTTGTGAGCAGCGATGCCAAGTAGCCAGGTGCGCTCGCTCGAAGTGCCTTGAAAAGTGGCGTGGGCTTGGATGGCTGCGAGGAGGGTCTCTTGGACGATCTCCTCGGCGATGTCGGGCGAGCGGGTGCGGGCCAGAATGAATCGCCACAAGATGTCGCCATGCTCGGCGAGCCACCGTTCCGCAGGCGCAGTGGGCGAGGCCGACGCAGGGGGCGAGTCGCGGAAGGACTCACGGGCGTCCGGGCCGGCACCGGGGTTGGAAGTGACATCTTCGTGGATCACACGGGGCACGATAGGTGGGCCGTTGTGGAGGGGCAGGCCTTGACGGGAACTTCAAGGCTTCGGAAAAAACGCGTTCACATAGTCGCGGATCTGGCGCGCGAGCGCGGCCGTCTTCGGGTCTGGGTCGGTTGATGCCATGGCCGCGATGGTGTCGCCGCCCGCCGGCATGGGCATCGATGGGGTAATCACGCGTTGGTGGACGCGGTGGCCAAACCGGTCGATGCCAAACGCGCGAACAGCGGCGCTCGGATGATCGAGCGCAAGCGCGATCAGCGAGTCGGGAAAGAGCGCGAAGCCGGGATTACGGCTGTAGTCGGCATCGGAGTATTGAAGTTCCGAGAGGATCCAGTCGTACCGCAGCAGGAGGTCTGGGTTGTCCCGGCTCGCTTCGCGCTGGGAGGCGAGACGCCCGGTGGTATCGTCGTTCTGCCAGGCCTCATTGTTGTAGGAATAGCCCGATTCAACAAATATCGCATGGGCCTGAGATGCGAGGGGCACCAAGCGGGCAAACTCGGCGGGGGTGATCGGCCCGTCGGTCGCGAGCACCGCCTGTGCCCAGGCGTTGAAGGTGGCGTTGGCCTGGTAATGCCAGACCATGCGATGCCAATGGCTGCTGGACCACTTGTCGAAGGCCGCGTTTGGCGTGGGCAGAGGGTTGGAAGTGCCCGGTGTATTTGGTGCGGGGGCGGCGACTCTCAGCATGAGCCGCATCAGGGGATGCGGGACGTTGCTGGTCCACGGGCCGGGAATGGCAAAGAAGGTGAATGTGAGGACGAGGAGCACGAGGGAGGGGACGCTCACTCGCAGCGTGTTTTTCCAGCGACGGTTCTTGTGGAGGTGGTAG
>JBAZUW010000188.1:0-7015 GCA_041661205.1 Phycisphaerales bacterium | reverse complement strand
CCGCCAACCTGAACAGCGTTCATTCAGCCTACGGGATTCGGAAAACGAACCGCGGTAGTTTCACCCTAGGCCAGAAAAATCCCTCCGCGCCAGCAAATCAGCCCTTGAAAACCACAGCCGGCTCAAGCGCAATAACCTTACGGATGCTGAACATCGCCGACAAGGTGCAGATGATCGCGACCGCACCGCCGCTCATGAAGAGCAGTTGCCACGGCATGCGAAACGCCAGCGGGCTGTTCTTGGTCGAAGCCCCGAACAACGCCGCCAGCCCGACGCCCAGCCCAAAGCCGATCAGCGCCACCGACATCGACTGCACGATGATCATCCCCAGCAGCCGGTTGTCGCTCGCGCCCATCGCCTTCAGCGTGCCGAAGTAGCGCAGGTTGTCCACCGTGAAGCTGAAGAACATGAACCCGGTGATGACGGTGCCGATGATGAACCCAAGCCCCACCGCGATGCCGAAGTTGATCGGGATGCCGGTGTTCTCGACAAAGTACATCACTGTCTTCCACTTAAACTCTTCGGCCGTGTACGCCGCCATGCCGGTCTCGCGTTCCAGTCGGTCGCACAGCACGTGCAGGTCCACCCCCGGCACCGCCTTCACCACCACGAACGACAGCAGCTTCCGCTCCCGCGGCACAAACGTCGTCGCCCTCGAGTACGTCGTGTAAATCGTCGGGTTGCTCTGAAAGCTCCGCGTGTTGTCCGAGATTCCCACCACCACCGCGCGATGGTCGTTCAGCTCCATCACGTCGCCCACATCCAGCGGCACCGGCTTCCCATCCGCGCTCTTGCGGGCCAGCCGCGTGCTCGCGCCCACCTGATCCACAATCACCGCGTCGGCGCGGCGAAGGTCTTCCACGCTCCCCTTCACCATCCGCGGCGGCCCGCCGGTCAGCGTCGAATCCTCCAGCCCGATGATGTTGCAGTTCTGAAACTGGCCGTCGTCCATGCGCGCCCGCGTCATGCCCTTGTACAGCGGGCTGGCCCACGCCACGCCCTCCACGCTCCGCGCCCGGTACAACGCCGTGTCCTGCAATGGCTTCACATCGTCAATGAACTGGACTTTCGGGTCCATCACCCAGATATCCGGCCCGCCCATGTCGGTGAGCACCGCAAAGGTGCGCGACATGAGCCCCACAAAGATCGCGCCCTGCTGGGTGATGACCAGCGACGCCAGCGTGACACCCATGATGATGCCAAAGTACTTGGCCTTGTCGCGAAAGAGCATTTTCAGGGCGATGCTGATCATCGGGTGCCTCCAGAGCGCCGCAGCGTGTCGAGCGCCGCCAGCGAAAACGCCGCCACTTCGTCGCCCCGCTCGTCAATGCTCGCGGGCGACCAGGGTTCACCGGGAAAGAGCCGCTCCAGCACCGGTCGCGCGTGCACAAAGAACACCATCTGCGCCGTGATGCTCCGCGTCGCCACCCGGACGAGCTCGGGCGACGTTGCCACTCCCAAGATCTCACTCACGATCCCGCTCAGCCGCTCCCAGTGCGGGCGGATCATCATCTCCACCATCTCGTCCAGCGCTTCGGTGGGCTCGGCCATCTCGCGGGCCATCAGTTTGCTATGCCACTCAGGCTTTCGATGATCCAGAATCTTCCGCACAAACGCGCGGCAATAGGCTCGCAGCTTCTCCTCCGCCGGTGCTTCAATCGCGAACTCCGCCGGCGGAAACGCCTCGCCGCTGGTGAGCCCGCAGGCGATCACCGCCGAATACAACCCCTTCTTGTCCCCAAAGTGGTAGTTCACCGCCGCCAGGTTTGCCCCCGCAAGGGTGGAAATCTCCCGCACGGTCGCATCGCGAAAGCCCCGGCGAGCGAAGACTTCTCCGGCGGTCATGAGAAGTCGCTGATGTGTGTCCTCAGGCCGAGCTTCAGGGCGAGACAGCCCCAATGCGCCCGCGCGAGCCGACTCCGCCCCGCGCCGATTGGTCGTACCCGGCCGCTTCTTCGAGGGCTTTCGGGCAGTTCGGGGTTGTGCGCGTCGCTTTGCCAGCGTCATGCTCCAGTGAGTTGCGGCCGCCACCTGCAAGGTTCGCTCCGGCGAATCAAACGGATGTTTCAAACGATTGTTTGCCCAAGCCGTGACAATGTCAAGGAGTCGGCCTCCCGCCAACACCGCGGCGGACGCCAGGACAATCGAACCAAACCACCGGCGGTGCGTCCAGCATCATCATCAACGCCAGCGGCACCACCGTGAACGTGAACAACGGCAACTTCAATGGCAACTGGGCGACTTCCTTCGCCCGCGCCAACGTGTTGTGGAACTTCTCGCTGAGCACGACCCGGCAATCAGTCTTTGATAAGCCCCTCTCTCCGAGAGGGGCCTTTTTATTTGCTACTTGGAGCGCCATGATCGGTGGCACCGCTCTCGAGAGCGGTGCGCCCGCCGCGGACCATGTGCATGGAGCCTCCACCACCGCAGGAGGGACTTGCAGAGGAAGCGGAAGCGGTTTCCTCTGCAACTGCGCCACACATGCGACGCGATCAAGTACCATCTCGGCCGACATGAGTTCCAAACCTCGATCCAAAAAGCCCGTCCCCAAGACCAAGAAGACGGCCAAGCCGAAAGCCAACGCGCGAACAGTCGCTCGCCGGTCCCGAGCCACAGGGGCCAGCCCAGAAACTTCCGCCGACTGGCGCAGCGCCACCCTCGCGCGGGTTCGCGAACTCATCGTTGCCGCGCTGCCCAGCGCTACCGAGGAGATCAAGTGGCGCAAGCCATCCAACGGGATGCAGGGCGTGCCGGTGTGGTCACTCGGCGGCATCATCTGCACCGGCGAAACCTACAAGGACTACGTCAAGCTCACCTTCGCGAAGGGCGCGTCGATGCAAGACTACGGCGGCCTTTTCAACGCCGATGATCGCGGAAACACTCGGCGTGCGATCAACATTCGCGAGGGCGACACGCTCGATGCCGCGGACTTCATGCGCCTCGTCCGAGACGCGGCGCTTCTCAACGGCATGGACACTTTTCCCACAGATCGATATCTCGCACCCGGCACGAAAGTTCGATATGACGGAGCTGACGCAGGCCCGGAATACGGCATTGTCGTGCACTGCTGGATGGACAAAGAAAAACGGCGGCACCTCTGCCATGTCGCGTTCTATGGAGATCGCCTTCCAGTTGGGAGACCGGCAGACACACCGTACGTTCTTCGGTACCCCTCTCTTGCGCTAAGTGACGTCGACTGATGTCGGTTCTATGGCCCACGCCTCACTCGATTACTGTGTGCGCCCCTTCCAATGTCAGTTGCATAAAAAAACCCGGCAGTCAGCCGGGTTTAGGTGCTTTGAGATCCGCGCTTTTACATATTCCCAAACTGCGCCTCAACCGCCGCGTGGTCGCCCTTCCACCCCGCGTACACCTGCTGGGCCATGGGGTCCGGGGTGATATAGAGCGTCTTGCTCTCGATGCCCTGTAGAATCGCGTTGGCGACGTCCTCAGGGGAGGTCTTGGTCAACTCGATTCCCTTGGCCATGTCCGTATCGACCGGGCCGGGGTACACGCCAAAGACGCTGATGCCGCGCTTGGCAAGTTCGCCACGAATCGCAAGGGTCATGGAGTTGGACGCCGCCTTCGATGCGCTATAAGCCCCGAGCGCCGGCATGCTCGCCCACGACACCACCGAAAGTAGGTTCACAATGGCCCCGGGCTTGTTCTTCTCCAGCACCGGCACAAACGCGCGGATGACACGCAGCGTGCCGAAATAGTTCGTCTCAAACTCGCGACGCAGGGCATCGATCGGCGCGGTCAGTTGGCTGCCGCCTTCCAGCACCCCGGCGTTGTTGATCAGCAGCGTCGCATCCCCCGCCGTCTTCGCGGCCGCCGCCAGCCCCGCCTCATCGCCCAGGTCCACCTTTAGGGGCACCACCCGCGCATCCCCCTTGGCGATCTTGCTGGTATCCCGCGCCCCCGCATACACCTTCTTCGCGCCCTGTGCCAGCAGTGCCGCTACCAGCGCCTGCCCGATGCCACGATTCGCGCCGGTCACGACCACGGTCGATCCCTTGATGTTCATACAACCTCCTCTATCCAGAAGACACGAGCGACACTGATGCCCCGCCCGCCACATCGCGAGAGGTCGACCTGTGAGATGTCCTTTAGCGACGCTCCGTGACACCCAAAATGCCTGCGCGTGTCGCCCGCGCACGCCAAGTGAGGCAGGCATGAAGCACGATTCATTCCTTCGATAATTGCCGCACGTTGGCGGTGGGGCTAGCCTGCTTTGCATCACTTCAGGCACTCGCCCCCTCGGGGACTTCAAGAAAGGCCGTCCGTCATGTCCAAGAGTCTCCGCAAAACCCGCAACGACCTCACCGCCAAGTCCCGTGCCGCGATGGTCGACCTCCTTAACCAGCAACTCGCCGACTCGAGCGATCTGTGGACGCAAACCAAGACCGCCCACTGGAACGTCAAAGGCCCGCAGTTCATCGCGCTGCACCAACTCTTTGACACGCTCGCCGAGGAAATGGAAGACTACGTGGACGACATCGCCGAACGTGCCGTTGCACTGGGCGGCACCGCCATGGGCACCGCCCGCATGACCGCCAAGGCCAGCCGCCTCACGGATTTCAACGTTTCACATCAGCAGGGCGAGACAATCATCGAAGCCCTGAGCGACCGTTACGCTGCCGTCGCCAAGTCCACCCGCGACGCGATCGACACCGCCGACGATGCCGACGACGTCTCGACCTCCGACCTCTTCACGGCCTTCTCTCGCTGGCTCGACAAGTCGCTGTGGATGCTCGAAGCCCACGAAGGCGAGTGAGCACGCCCGCCGGGCGTTCACAGGCCCAGCGCCTTCTCCGGGTTCGCGTAGATCGTGGGCTTGCCAAAGCTGTTTTCTTCACGCACCTCGGCGGGGTTGTTGGCGCCGCCCAGCGCGCGCGGGAACTCCTTCCCACCGATCGACGCGACATGTCCGTCTCCAAAGACGCAGTTGGCGGCGCCCAGCTTGCCCGGATGGCGAAACCCGATGCGGCTGTTGGTGAGGCCCAACTGCCCATCCCGCTGCCGCCCCGCGTACAACCCGTCCGCCACCGCGATCAGTTGCGTCGGCCTTCCAAAGGCGCTCAGCTTGGTCTGGGTGATCGTCCTGCCCTCCGTGCTCGGGCCATAGCCGACGCTGCCGGTGTAGTACAAATCCGGCGTGACGCTGGTCACGCTTCCGATCGGGTTGTCCGCGTTGATCCAATATGAGACCCGAATGATCTTCTCAAAGCCCCGCTCAGGAATCAGTTGCGGCACATTGGCGCTGCCCGTGCGAGCAAACGGCCAATCCAGCCAGCCCTTCGGGTTATTCGGGTCCGTGCCCGTTTGCCCGCTCGCCACGCCCGCTACGTCCACCGTCTCCGGGCAATAAAACGGATTCGAGCCCTTGAACTGCGCCCCGCTCATGTACCCGTCGCGATCCAAGATCGGCCCCCAGCCATCCAGCGGCACATCCGCGCCCCCATTCGTGCCCGTCATGTTGTACGACGGGATCACCAGTTCCCGATGGTCGTTGTTGTACAGCACCAGCCCTTGGCCGATGCCGCGAAGATTCGCCTGGCACGCGATCGCTTTGGAGGCCCGCCGCGCCTGTCCCAGCGCGGGGAGCAAAATCTCCACCAGCAGCGCGATCACCGCGATCACCACCAGAAGCTCGATCAGCGTGAAGCCGTGTTTCATGGCGAAAACACTACGCGCGACTCGGTCGAACAACTCGGCCGAACCCAGGTTTCACACCTCCACGCGCTCAAACACGACCCTTCCCTCCGTAAGCCGCGCGTAGTACCCCTCGATCCGCTCCAGCCCCGTCACCCGGTGCACAAACGCCGCCGCCCGCACCAAATCCGCCCGCTGCACCAGCTCCAACCGGGGTTCGTTCAAGTCCAAACGCGTGCCGTAAAACGCGCACCCCTGGTGCGCGATCAGCACCACGCGCTTGAGCTTGTGAACCTCGACCAGAAACTTCAGCTCATCCACCACGCCCTGCTCTTCCAGGTGCGCCTCGGGGTGCCCGGCCAAACACGCCGGCCCGCCCGGCAGGCTCACGCGGTCATATCGCGGCAACTCCAGCCCATTCTGCAGGAAATCATCGAAGTGCTCGCCAAGTCGCCCGTCCGAGCAATACAAGGCCGCGGCATGAATGCGGGCCTGGTCGTAGCGAACTCGGCTCTCGTAGTTCGCGGTCGAAGCGGCTTTGGTCATGAGGCATCCTTGGCGCGTTCGCGGAGTCGGGCGCGCCGGGCACCTCTGGCGCTCCTCGGCGCTCACGCCTTGATTCGGCGCCCGCCAGATTGGCCCGCCGCACACTCGCCGCAGCGCCCAAACAGCGTCACATCGTGAGACTCCAACTCAAACCCCGGCGGCGTCAGCTCCGCAAAGTGCCCGCAGCACCCCTCGAGCTCATACACCTTCCCGCATTCGCGGCAATGAAAATGGTGATGGTGCTCCTTGCCGGCCGCCTCGTAGCGCGGCGCCTGCCCGGGAATGATCACCGTCGCGATTTCCCCCGCATCGCTCAGCAGCTTGAGCGTGCGGTACACCGTCGCCAGCCCGATCCCGCGGCTGCCCTTCTTCGCCAGCGCCAAAATCTCCTGAGCCGACACCGGCGCCCCTGCCCGCTCGATCGCGCCGCGCACCGCATCGCGCTGGCGGGTGTTGCGGGTCGCGGGTTTGCTGGCTCCAGGCATGACGAATCTTAGATCGGATGGCTCCAAGGCGCACTCCTGACGCCGGAGCTGAGGCTTTGCGAAGCTCCGGGTGAGTGTTGGCGTTCTCACCCGCGCCTTCGAAGACTCAGGTCCGGTGTCAGTCGGCGCGTCGCCCACATGAACAAACCCACCGACGCCCCTCGCACGAGCGCCGACACCACGAACGCCGCCGCGTACCCCGCAAACCCCGCCCCCGCCCCGGAGAAAATCCCACTCCCCATCAGCGATCCGCTCGTCTTGCTGCTCTCGTTCGCCAACTGAAACCACGTGTACACGCTCGTCCGCTCCTTCGGCGGCACCGCGTCGTA
>JBAZUW010000187.1:0-7016 GCA_041661205.1 Phycisphaerales bacterium | reverse complement strand
GGGCAGGAAGCCCAAACGCGCCACGTCGCCGCCAACGCTCGCGAAGCGGCGCAGCGTGTCCTGCCGCGAGAGCTCGTATGTCTCGCTCTTGAGCATGAGGCGGCTGCCGGGCACGGCCGCCAGCACGCCCGCCCACAGGCGCAGCGTGGCGTCCGTCACTTTCGCCAGGCGATTGAACGAACCGAAGACGACGGTGCGCCCAGCCGCGGAAGCTCGCGGCGAAGGCTGCGGGGCAGCCGCCGACGCGCCGTAGCACACAAAGCACTCTTCCAGCCGCAGCAGCCGCTCACTGGTCCATGCATCAGCTTCTGGCGGATCGGTGATGCCATCCACGATTCGCCAGTCCATCGCCGCCATGCCCGTGGTGTTGGGGTAGCCCAGGTACGTCGCCTGCACCGGCGCGAGGCGGCGCGAGACGGCGGGCAGTCGGTGCCGATCGGTCCAGCCGTTGCAATCGATGAGCACGTCGATCCCTTCGCGGCGAACGGCGCCCGCGAGTTCGTCGTCCGACAGCTTGCTGCAATCGCGGTACGCTCCCTTACGCGCGAAGTTCTGCGTGGTTTCGTCGGGCGTGTTCGTGCCGAACATCACCAGCGGCATGCGCTGCGGGTCCAGCCCCCACACCACCGGCACCAGAAAAAACGCGCACGCGTGGAAACACAAGTCGCCGCTTAGGAGGCCAACGCGGATGGGCCGCTCCGGGTCGGGCGTGTTGGTAAAGCTCGCGGCAGAGTTCGGCGGCACTGCGGTGTTGGCCGCCGCCAGGCTCCGATGCATGTCGAGGATGCGAGGCTGCGCGTCGGCGGGGCCGTACTCTTCGCTGAACTGCACCAGATTGCACATGAACTCAGTAAGATCTTTGTCGCCGGGCAATCGCTCCAAGCCCCGCTTGAGCACGCCGATCGCTTCGTCCATGCGGCCCAGGGTCTTGAGCGCCCGCATGTACAGCCAATACGACTGCGGTCGCTCCGGCGAACCCGCGATCGCCCCCTCATACGCCTCTCGCATCCCCGCATCGTCGCCCAGTTCCATGCGGCAGCGGGCCAGCCCTTCGCTCGCCGCCAGCTCGCGAGGCGAAAGTTTCAGGCAGCGCTCGTAAAACGGCATCGCCTGACGAAAGCGCCGCAGCGCGTGCAGATAGTCCGCGGCTTCCCACTGCGGGCGAATGTCGTTCTGCTCCAGCGTCGCCGCCCGCTCGATGAACATGGCCGCCTGATCCTGCTCGCCCAGAGCGGCATGAAGATGTGCCAGCGCACCGGCAACCTTGGCGTCATTCGGCGAGCGCGTGAAGGCGCGGCGCAGCGCCGCCTTGGCCCGCTCGGCCTGGCCGGCTTGCAGGTCGTTCATGGCTTGCTGAATCGTCGCGAGATGCTGGCTCACGGGCGATGATAGATGTGTGGCAAGGGCGCGAGGCTTGAATGCCGTAATCGCGTCGCATTATCGCCGCGAAAGCTGCGGGGCGGGCTCGGTTTTCACAGGCTTCACCACCTCGGTGCCCCCCGGGCCAACCGAGGGCGTGACGGCCGGCACCCGGGCGGCTTTGGTCGCCTGATCGATCAAGGGCGAACCCAGCACCGCCAGCAGCACCACGCCGCCCGCAGAGACCATCGCGCCGACGCGCCGGGAGAAGAACGGGGCATGGTGGATCGCCTCCGAACCCGCGTCGGGCTTCTCCAGCATGGGCGTGAAGGCAAGCTTCAGGTAGTAAAACGCCGCGATCGCAGAGTTCAGGGCAAGGATCACCACCAGCGGCATCTCGTTGGCCGAGATGCCCGCGGTAAACAATGGCAGCTTGCCAAAGAACCCCAGCAACGGGGGCAATCCCAGCAGGCTCAGGCTGCAGATCACCATCGACCAGCCCAGCTGCGGATGCGTCGCGCACAGGCCCTTGAGGTCGGCCACGGTTTCGATCTCGCGGGGCTCGCCATCTTTTCCCGGAGTGCGCTCCAGGGCCGCCAGCACCGCAAAGGTGCCTGCGTTCATCACGCCGTAGCAGAGGAGGTAAAAGAGCACCGCCGCCACGCCGCTGTGCGTAAACGTGCCGTCGCCGGGACCGGCGATGACGCCCACCAGCATGTAGCCGCTGTGCGCGATCGACGAGTACGCCAGCATCCGCTTCACGTTGCTCTGCAATATCGCGAGCACGTTGCCCACCGTCATCGTGAGGGCGGCCATCACCCACAGCGTGATGCGGATGAGCTCCGGCAGTTGGCCGTTGCCGGTCGTCTGTTGCAACGGACTGGTCGCGTCCCCGCTCATCAGCCCGCCAAGCCCGGATTGACCGGGGGCAAAGGCCCAGCCCACGGTGGCGCACAGCAGAAGGATCGAGAGGAACCCAGCGGTCTTCGGGACGAACGCCAGGAAGCCCGAGACCTGCGGGGCCGCCCCTTCATACACATCAGGCGTGTAGAAGTGCATCGGCACCGCGGCGATCTTGAACGAGATCCCCAGAATCGCCAGCAGCATGCCCGCCAGCGTGATGCTGTTCAGCCCATTGTCGCGGATGTTCGCGGCAATGGCGTTGAAGTTCGTGCTGCCCGTGCCGCCGTAGATCAGGGCAAAGCCATACAGGAAGACCGCCGCCCCCAGCGCCCCCAGGAAGAAGTACTTCACGCCCGCCTCGCGGCTCTTGTTCCGCGCGGTAGAGATCGCCACCATGATGTACGTCGGCAGGCTGGTCAGTTCGAGCGCCAGGAAAAGCCAGATCAGGTCGTCCGCGCTCGCCGTGAGCATCAGTCCCGTCAGCGAAAAGAGGAAGAACGCGTAGAACTCCGCACGGTTGCTGCGCAGCGGGTCGAAGGATCGACGCCCGCTGGCGATCGCCTCTTCATCCGACCGGTCCACCGTCCCCGCACACGGCAGGAGCAGGATCAGCCCCACAATCGCGATAAGCGTCTTGGCAAAGACCGGCATCTGCGGCAGCAGCATCTGCCCCGCCGCCGCCGTCAGCCCCTTGCTGAAGCACACACCCGAAATCGGACACAGCGCCTCGCCGATACGCGGCGTCGTCGCCACCGAGGCATAGAGCGCCACCAGCAGCGACAAGCCGGTGACGAGAGCCGCGGCTTTGCGCATCTTCAGCGTGCGCGACAGCCCCAGCACCATCACCACGCACGTGCCGATGAAGAGTGCGATTTCCGGGTACAAAAATGTCAGGCGATCGGTCACTGGCCCACCTCCCGGGTCAGTGGCCGCGGATTGGCGGCCGAAGTCATGTCAGGGTTCAGCGCTTCGAGGTGCTGACCGGCGGGCGCGACAGGCCGCTTGGGAACCTCCGCGTGCAGCATCTTCGGGTGGGCGCGAGGGTTATCGAAGTACCCGACGATCTTGTCGGCCGGCTCCTTGACAGCGTCGATCAGCGGCTTGGGGTAGACGCCCAGCGCCACGCACAGCACGGCCAAAGGCACCAGCACGCCGATCTCGCGGCGTGACAGATCGGTGGGAAGTGCGCCAGCCTCGTGCTCGCCGTGGCCGTCGTGCCCGGCGGGGAGCTTCAGCGGCCCCCACACTATCTTGCCGAGCATGTACAGCAGATACATGGCCGCGATGATCATGCCCGTGCCGGCGATGATGGCGTACCAGGGGCCCAGCTCACCAGGCGTGACGCCGACCTGCCGGCTCATGGAGTGCCACAGGCCAGAGCCCCAGGCGGTGCTCGCCTGGTACGTGCCCATGATGCACAGGAACTCGCTCACAAAGCCGTTGAGCCCCGGCAGCCCCACACTCGCCATCGTGAAGAAGACCATGAACGTGGCCCACACCGGCATCCGGGCAGCCAGGCCACCCAGTTCCTTCATACTGCGGGTGTGGTAGCGCTCATAGATCATGCCGATGAGCAGGAACAACGCGCCAGTCGAAAGCCCGTGGTTGATCATGTAGAGGATCGACCCCGCGATGCCCGCGTTGTTGAGGGCGAACATGCCCAGCACGCAGAAACCAAGGTGGGCGACCGACGAGTAGGCGACCAGCTTCTTGACGTCCGTCTGCACCCAGCAGATGAGCCCGCCGTAGATGATGCCGATGATGCACAACGCGCCGATGAACGGGGCATAGACGATCACCGCATCGGGCACAAAGGGCAGGACAAACCGCAGCAGGGCATACGTCCCCAGCTTGAGCAGCACGCCCGCCAGAATCACCGAGCCCGCGGTGGGTGCTTCAGTATGGGCCAGGGGCAGCCACGTGTGCACCGGAAAGAGCGGCACCTTCACCGCAAAGCCCGCCAGCAACGCGAACATCACCCACGTCTGTTCTTTCAGCGACATCGAGCGGGCGGCGTCGCCCAGCGTCGCGATGTTGAACGTCCACTGATGCCCGTTCCCGTGCTGCGTGTGATACCACGCCACATACACCAGCCCCGCCAGCGCCAGCACAGAGCCGGTAAAGGTGTACAGGAAGAACTTGATCGCCGCCTTCTTGCGATTCGTCGAGCCCCACAGACTGATCAGAATGAACATCGGCACCAGCGTGAACTCAAAGCAGATGTAGAAGAGGATCACATCGCGGGCGCAAAACACCCCGGTCATCGCGGCCTGCAGCACCAGCAGCCACGCGTAATAGGTTTTCTCTCGCTCTTTGATGGCCGTAAAAGAACAAATGACGCAGATGGGCCCCAGCAGCGCCGTCAGCAGCAGCAGGAGCATCGAAACGCTGTCGATGCCGACTTCGAACTTCAGGCCCAGCGAAGGAATCCACGCGATGGGGTTCGCCGTGCCCATCTGCATGTCGGCCGCCCGATCCCACTGAAAGATCATCGCCGCGTAGATTGCGAAGAACAGGGAGATGGCCGTTCCCGCCACGGCCAGGAACCGCGTGCGAGAGGCCGGCGCGACCGCCACGGCGAGAGCGCTCGCCAGGGGGATCAGCATCATCAGGATGAGGACCGATTGGTTCATGAATCACTCGCGGCCGCCGCCGGCCAACTAAACCACCTACCTCGCCACCATCATCACGATCAACAGCAACACCGCGATACCCCCGGCCATGCCCAGCGCGTATCCGTGCAACTCGCCACTCTGCGACGGCCGGATCAGCCGCCCCAAGCCCTTGGGCAGGAAGCCCGTCAGGTTCACCAAACCGTCGACCAGATACTGGTCGAGCAGGAAGAAGACGTTCGAAATCACCTTGAGCGGGATTCGGATCACCGCGTCGTAGAACTCGTCCACGTACCACTTGTGGCGGGCCCACTTGACGACCGGCCCGAGCGCGGGCTCCAGCTTGTCCGCGTTCGCGTGGGCGGCCGTCGTCCGCCCGGCCAGGTGCAACCACCACGCCGCGACGATGCCGAGAATACCCACCACGCTCGACACGTAGTACATCACCGCGTGCGGGTTCATGCCCAGGAACGTGCCGTGTTCCGCGCCCGCTCCGCCATGCTCGGAAACCAGGGCCGCGCTCGACGCCCCCACCAGGTCGCCCAGCAACCCCGCATGCCCGTGCCCAAGGAACGGCACCACCGGGATGATCGCCAGGAAGCATCCAATAGTGAGAAGGCCAAGCACCGTATTGATCGCCCAACCCGGCGCGTGCGGGTGAAACTCCCCGCCGTGCCCGTGCCCATCATGCCCGGCGTCATGGGCCTCATGTCCATGCGCATCACCATGCCCATGGTCGTCGTGGGCATGCTCGTCACCATGGAAGTCTTCACCCGGCTCGTAGTGCACCGGCCCTTCAAAGACCCGGAAGTACGCCCGGAAGGTGTAGTACGCCGTCAGCCCCGCGGTGATGAGCAGAATCCAGCCGATCGCCGGGTTCGCCTCAAACGCCGACGCCAGGATCATGTCCTTGGACCAGAAGCCCGCCAGCAGCGGGAAGCCAGAAAGGTTGAGCGCCCCGACAAACATCGCCAGCGCCACCACGCCCCAACCCTTGATCTTGCGCACGCCCGACAGCTTCCGAAGGTCCAACTGCCCGGCAAAGCCGTGCATCACCGCGCCGCACGCCAGGAACAACGTCGCCTTGAAGAACGCGTGCGTAAAGACATGGGCCGCCCCGCCCGCGCTCGTCATCGTCCCCAGCCCCGCGAACATGTACCCAAGCTGCGAGGCCGTCGAATACCCCATCACCCGCTTGATGTCGAAGTGCGCCATGCCGATCGTCGCGGCCCAGAAGGCCGTAATCGTCCCGCCCCACGCCACAAACGTCAGAATCGTGTGCGATTGGTCGATCGTGTACAGCGGCATCATCCGGGCAATCAGGAAGACGCCCGCCGTCACCATCGTCGCCGCGTGGATCAGGGCCGACACCGGCGTCGGGCCTTCCATCGCGTCCGGCAACCACACATAGAAGAACAACTGCGCCGACTTGCCAAAAGCGCCCGCCGTCAGCAGCAAAGGCAGCACCACCGGAACCCAGCTCGACGTGCTCAGCGGGTTGCCCGCCCCGTCCACACCCTTGTGAATCAGCTCGAACACTTTGTCATACTGCACGCTGCCGAACGCGGCATACACACCCAGGATGCCCATCAGCAGCCCGAGGTCGCCGATGCGGTTAATGATGAACGCCTTCTTGGCGGCCGCCACCGCCGTGGGCTTCTTGTAGAAGTACCCGATCAGCAGGTACGAACACAGCCCCACGCCCTCCCAGCCAAAGAAGAGCATCAGCAGGTTGCTGGACATCACCAGGCAGGACATGCTGAGCACGAACAAACTGAACGCTGCGAAGAAGCGGCAATACCCCAGCCCCACATCATGGGCCATGTACTCGCTGGCATACAACGCGATCAGCGTGCCCAGCCCCGTGACAAAAAGCATCCACAGCAGCGTCAGGCCATCGATGTAGAAACCAAAGTCGCCGTCAAATGAGCCGCTGCCGGACTTCGCCACGCCCCAGTCAAAGTTCATCCAATCAAACACATGCACGGTGGCGTGCGGAGCCATCTCGCTCGCCGCGGCAGTGTGCTCAGCATGTTCCGCGCCACTATGGGCCGCCAGCATCGGGCTCGCCGTGTTAAACGCCATCAACGTGAAGACAAACGCCGCGGCCAGCGAGGCAACGGTGATCCACGCGGGCAGCTT
>JBAZUW010000186.1:0-7017 GCA_041661205.1 Phycisphaerales bacterium | reverse complement strand
TGGAGCTTTGCCGGATGCTTCCTGACGCTTGCGATTTTCATCATGGCTGGAAACGCCCTCGTAAATGAAGATGCTCCGCGCTCAATGCGTGTCGTCGTGGAGGGCATTTGGCTATTCATTTGCATAGCCGATGTGCTGTTCTGGCTGTGCTTATGTATCGAAAGGGGGGAGCATCTCACGTCGCGAAAGGAGCGATACGCCTTCCGGATGGAGAGTGAATCGCTGGCTAAGAAACTTGCCGAAGCCAACGCCGAGCTATTTGCATTAAAGTACCCAGATGATGCTTTGAGCGATGACGATGACGATGACGATGACGAATGGGATGATGACGAACGGGATGATGACTTGGAGGAGGACGGTCTAGACGAAGCTGTACTAGACCACTCCGTTTCCCAAAGCCCGCCCGTCGAACCGGTCGCACCTCAACTTTCGAGCGATGAATCCGTACCTTTAGCTGATCGACTACGAGAGTTCGCCGATAAGGAAAGAGATGCGCGTCTTCTGCGAGCTAAGCAAAGGGAGAACACCCCATGAAGCGCACCATCGCCATTTTCGTCGGTGTCCTGCTCGCGGTGTATGGGTACGGGCAGGTCCGCTGGGTCGAGGTGGACTTGCAGAACCTATCCGCTGGCGATTCGACTTGGCGGTTGCGTTCGGAACGCTGGCTTCATGGAGAGATTCGCGCGATTGATTCAAGCTATGGACGGGGAACCGTGGTGAAGTTTGAAAACGGATGGTTGATGCTTGCTCTTGGTGCCTCCATTGCGGCTGCTTCGGTAGTGGCACCAGCAAAGTGTGCTTGGCCCGCCTTTATGGCGAGGTGGTTCCGAGCTTCCGAAACTCCGCCGGAGTCGGATCTCGCCCATTCTGATTCTTGAATGAATCCCAGATTGCAGCCGCGACGGACTCGGGGATTGTCAGTTTGGCTGCCGTTCCAGGCCATTCGATCGCCCAGTTCTCTGGCGGCGTTCATGAATCTCCGGGCGAACCACGAATCCCGGGCGGCCGATACAGTTTCGCGACGACCCGGGTGGGCCGATACAGTCTCCGGCCCGATCGATGCTGCGGCTGAGTCCCCGGGTGCGTTGGCCGCGGCCTTCCCCCTACTTGGCTGCCGCGGCATCGTCGGGCCTTTGGTTTGGGCGGCCGGTGCTGGCCAGTAAGGGCCGCCCACAAGAGCCCCGCGTTCGGCGCGTTGGAACTGTCGGGCCGCGGCCCTGCTCCCGATTCTCCGGCGGGGCTTAGGAAGCTGGCGAGCTCTAGACACCTAGCGCCCGGCTTTGGGCCGAGAGCACTTCGGGCGTTTGCAAGAAGTCCGAACCGCCCGCTCGCCGGTCGCCGCGTAGCATCTGGTGAACCAACGCCCAGACGCGCACGCCGATCGGCAGCCGCTCACGGGGCTCGGGGGCCTTGCGCTGGGACACCCGGCATCAGAGCCCCGAATCGGGACGCGCGTCGCTCCGTGGGCAAAATGCCCAGGGGGGCTACGGGGGGCCAGCGCGCGGGCGCACTCGCTCAACCGCCCGCGGCCGCATTCACCAGCGCGACGACGCCGGCCCGGATCGCCGGGGGCAGGGTGGGCCATGCTGCCACGATCGCGGCTAGGGCGGCGTCGGCGAGGACGCGGTTTTCCGTCGGAATGCTGGCACTACTGCTGGGGGCGATTTGGACCCCTCGCGAAACCCCTGTATTTACAGTGTTTTCGTTGATAGGCTCGCAGCTTTGCAAGCTAGGGGTTGAGAGTTCGAGTCTCTTCCGCTCCACTTCATTTTTCAGGCTGGAATCGTGCAAAACCCCCTGCGAATGCCGGGGATTTTTGGCATCGTCCGCGTCGTGCCGTACCGTCAAGTTGCCGCGCCGTTCCGCGCGATTCTTCCCGGCTTCGCGCCCCAACTGCTGGCAGTACTGCTGGGGGGTGTTCGGCGCTGAATCCATCGTGCCCGTTGCGGCTTCGGCGACATGCACCGCTTCGATGCCCGGCACCTTGCCCATCGCCGCGGCCGTATCCACCAGCCCGAGCACGGTGTAGTGCGCCAGGGTGGTGCGATAGTCCGAATGCCGCATGATCTGCTTGGCCACTTGGGGGGCCACGCCCGCCCGCGCCAGTTGTGTGCCCAGCGTCGTGCGCAGCGAGTGCAGGTCAATCACGCGGCCGTCGGCATCTTCGGCCACGATGCGCGTCTTGACCCGCTCGCGCTTGCCGTTGCCAATCTTCACGGGTTTGCCGTCGGCGTCCAGCACGTCAACACGGCGGGCGATACCGGCCCGTAGGAAGTCCATCTGCCGCGTCCGGTTCGTCACCGCCTGCGACCACACCCGAGCGCCGGGAAGGGCAGGGCGGGCCGCTAGCTGCCGCCGCAGGGCTTCGGCAAGCTGGGGGTGCATCGGAACCACATCCACCCGCTTGGCCTTGCCGGCGCGGATGGTGATGGTGCGGTCGATCTGGTTTACGTCGCCCCATGTGAGCGCCCGTAGATCACCACGCCGCAGCCCAGCCAGCGCCGCGGCCAAGTACCACGATTCGCGGCCGTGCTCGCGGGCAACTTCTAGCAGCCGGGCCGCCTCATCGGTGGTGAGGGGGCGGCGTACACGGCGACGGTCGCGGGTTTCGTCTTGCTTGGGCACAACTCTGAGGGGGTTGGTTTCGAGTCGCCCCGTCTTGACGCACCAGCCGCAAAACGCGACGGCGATCTGTCGGGCGAAGTTGATCGACCGGGCCGCACGTCCGGCGGCTTTGAGTTCCGCGAGGTAGCGCTCCAGCGCGTCGGCCGTGAGTTCCGAGAGCTTGCTGATGCCCGCCACTTCGCGTAGCCGCCCGAGATGGTTTTCCTTGGCGGCCAAGTGCTCGCCGTCCATCCCCACGCGCTGGCAGTGCCCGACGTAGGCCGCGACATGCTCCGTCAGATCGCGCCGCCCTTCGGTGGCGAACCGGTCATCGCGGGGGTCGATCACCAAATCACGCCGCAGCGCCGTGTCCGCCACCAACTTGGTGAGCACCCGCTCGGCGGCCGCCCGATCGGTGGTACGGGTGGAGTGTTCGCAGCGCTTGCCGGTGTGGTTGTAGTAGGCGGCGATCCATGGGCCGCGGGGGGATTTCTTGTACAGCGAGCCAGTGCCTTTGCCGCGTTGTTTGCGTGCCATTGTTCACCGTGCCTTTCGCGTGGTGGTCCGCTTGCGCCGCTTCCGCATGATGATCTCATACCCAAGCGAGCGGGCCAGCGTTTCGATCGTTTCCACCGTCATCTTGCGTTCACCATGCACAAGCCGCGACAACTGTCCGGGGCTGATGCCCGAGTCTTTGGCGATCCGGTATTTCGTGAGGGGGCTCGTCTCCACCGCACGCCGGATCGCATCCATCAGGTTCGCCATGAGAGAGTCTAGCATGGTATGTGTCTCCTGACAAATACAGGCGGGGCTCGCTATTCGGGAGGTATACGCGCCGCGATCCAGGCGGCAGTCGGCGGGTGTTCCCAAAAGCCCTGCTGCGAGTTGTACCACTGGGCCAGGGCGATGCCGGCCTCTACAGCGTCTCGGGCAAGGTTCCAGAAGACCGAGCGCCGCGTGTCGCGCAGGGTTTCAACCGCCCGCTTGTTCTGATCCCGGGACGCGGCGTTGACTGCCCCCGGCAGTTTCGCCGCCGGCAGCGCCCCTTCCAGCGCGCCCATGACTTCGGCAGGGTCCACGCTCTGGTATTTGTGCTTCATCCGCAGACTGACAATCGCGGCTTTCGCCTGCTCCGAGTCGATCGGCAGTCGCGCCATTCGCCGCGCGGCTTCGGCTTGCAAGTCCGGGTGCCACTCAGTTTTCGGGAAGTGCGTCCGGATCAGCTCGAATGCTTCGGTGATTTGGGTGCGGGTCATGGCACCCCCGCGAGTTCGGCGGCCTGGATTGCCGCGGCTGCATCAAGCCCACCGGCGAAAGCCGGGGGGCGGGGGCCTTCCCCCCCTTCCCTGGTTTCTTCTCTGGACACTTCGGGCGCACGTGGTGCGCCCCCAACGGTCGTGACGTGCGCCCCCCGGGCGCTCCGGGTGCGCTCCCCCGGCGCACGTGGTGCGCCCATCGCTTGCAGGCGCTCGAGCACCAGGACGTAGCGGGTTGCCCGTGCCGACAGGTCCGCGCCACGCCCGCCCCGGCCTTCGGGGGTGAGGATCACGCCCATGTCGATCAGCCGCCCGATTGCCTTCTGAGTCGCCCGCCGGGAGAAGCCGGCGGACTTGGCCAGCGTGGCCATGCTGGGCCGCGCCATGCCGGTGGTGCCATCGACGTACAGCACCAGCGCCGAGAGCACGGCACGGGTGACGCCCGTGATGCCGCGGGCGTCTCGCACCGCCCGAAAGAATGCGAGGATGCCGGGGCCGGTGTTCGTCATTGGCCGCCCCCTTCGCCTGCCGGGGCGGGAGGTGCAAACTGCGCTGCCACCCACACGCGCGCCCGCCGTTTGCTTGGGGTGAGGCGATAGCGCCCGCTCAGCACGATTTTCACATCCGCGGCCAGCTCGCCGCGCCGGGGATTCACCGACTGAATCGGGATGCCCACGCCCGCGGCAATCTCCGGGTCGGTCGCCCCGTGCTCGCCGCAGCCGACGATGAAGGCCAGCACCGCCGCCCGTTGCGTTGGGGCGTGCCCGACGATTCGCCGTGCGGCCTCGCGCGATGTTTCTGGGGCGTTGCGCCGGGTCGGGGGCACCAAGAGCAGCCGGGCGAACGTAGAATGTGCTGGAGTGTTCTGGCCATTGACGCCCGCCCCGCCGGCAAGCGGGGCCGCGTCGTTTTTGGGGCCGGGGGGCCCGGGGTCGAAGAGGGTGAAGTTCATGAGTTCACCGCCTTCCGGATCGCATCGCCAGCGCCCGGCGTGGTCGGGCAGCCCGCGGCCACCCACGCCGCCAACTCGGCCGGCGAGTACCGGCGCGACTTGCCGATTTTGAGAGAAGGGATCGCGCGGCAGTTGCTGAGCTGCCAGAGTTGCCGCTCGCCGATGCACAGCATGGCGCAGGCGGCCTTCGCGTCGATCAGGAGCGCGGGGGCCGGGGTGGTGGTGTCACTTCGCATGTGACACCCCCTTCGCCGGCGTGGTGGACAGCGCCGCCAACACCGCTTCGGCGTTGTAGCGGATCACTTTGGGCGATAGCCGCAGCGTCGGGATGCACCCGCGTCGCGCCCAATCTCGGACGGTTTCGGGTGAAACGCGCAAGAGTTTCGCCAACTCTCGGGCCGTAAGCAGTTCCGTTGCCTTTTCCATCGTGGATTCTCCAGGTGGGGGCCGCATGGGCTTCCCTTCATACCTGGCGAATATCCAAAAGGCAGGGCGTATACTCGCGCATACTCGCGCATACCCCGAAGGAAAAGGCGATTTTTTGAGCGCATAGCGGCCGCTATTCGTCGTCGGCTTACGCCCCCGTCATATCGCTCGGACGGGGCTTCCGCTTATCGACTCTCGGCCCAAGTTCCAGCCGCGAGGGGTCTGCGGTGCGCGGCTGGCCGATCGGCTTCGACAACATGTCGGCAACCCCATTCGCTCGGGCATGGGCCTGGGCGCGGGCGATCATTCGCGACACTTGCCCTTGCTTGTAGTTCGTCCCGTACATCTTGTTCAGCGCCGTCGCCACGTTGGCTTGGGTCATCCCACTAAGGAACGTTAGTTGCCAAGCTTGCAAATCGTGGGCCTTCAGTTTGGGAAAGCGCGATAGCTGGTCCGCATGCTCCGGCCCCCCCTTTTCGTCAGGAATCGTTTTTTTCAAGGCCACGATCAGTTGCTTTCGGCCGATTGTCAGCTCCGAGACCATCTCGGGAGTGTCCGTCATGCACGCCCGGATGAAGGGTGCGTAGTCAGTGCCAAGTTCGTCGGCGAGTGATTCCGCTCTTCCGAGGATGACCCGGACTGGTCCGAGGAGGCTGAGGCCGCGGAGAACGTCACCTACCGGCCCCGTAAGCCCGTACAGGTGGACACATTCACGAAACCAAATCAGCTTGTCTAACGCTTCCACAACCAGGGATGGTTCCGGTTGCTCGGCTTCCTTCAGCGATGCCGCCGCGTCCATCATTTCGATCGCAAGTTCGCCTTGAAACCCGCTAAGCAATGATCCAAAGCCAAGCGGATAGTTGTCAACGCTCTTAGACAACACAGGGTCGATGGACCTTGCAAGGTTGCGCTCACGTTCGATCAGCTCCGCAAGTTCGCGAATCTCTTCCCGATCGCTGTCTGTGCTCAGGATTGCTTGAATGAGCGCCTCCGAGACTTCGGGGCTTGGAATATCTGAATCCCCCGAAGGGATAGGGGGCGGCGATTGCGAGCCTTTCGATGCGTCCTGCGACACGACCGTGGCCGCCGGATCAAGTTGCGGCTCGCTCGAACGTTTCTTGCCCATGCTTCACCACCTTTCACGGGGCCGGCGGGCGGGGCCTTGGAGGTGGTGACCAAGGCCCCGCCGACCGTTCACCGGGGGATCAGTCCCGGTGCCCTCTGCCGGCATTGTTCCCGGGTGCGGGCGGGCGCTTTGGCCGCGTTGGCGACAGCCGGGGGGGGTGGTGGCCGCGGGGGACGTTGCATCGCCGAGAAGGGCGACGTAGTCTCTTTCCGCCCGCAGTTTTTCCCGGGCTCAGGAGGTTCAGATGCGCGACACCCCAAGCTCTTGGCGAGTGGCGTTTGCATGGCTGGCTGGTGTCGTGTTCTTCGCGGCGACCTTTGCCGCAAGTGCGTGGCTCTGGAACAGAGGCTTCGCTCACTTCGTCGCCATCGATCCTTCCGAGTCCTCCGACGACGATGGAGGCACGTATGAGATCGGAGTGGCTGCCTACTCGATGTTTCTCTTCACGTGGTCGGTTTGGGTGGGTTACGCCACAGCATACCGGCGCACGGATGCGAGTTGGGACGATTCAGGCTGGAACGCGTTTTGGAGCTTTGCCGGATGCTTCCTGACGCTTGCGATTTTCATCATGGCTGGAAACGCCCTCGTAAATGAAGATGCTCCGCGCTCAATGCGTGTCGTCGTGGAGGGCATTTGGCTATTCATTTGCATAG
>JBAZUW010000185.1:0-7027 GCA_041661205.1 Phycisphaerales bacterium | reverse complement strand
CGGTAGTCGCTGTCGATGGTCCCCGGCGCGTTGGGCACGCAGATGCCGTGCTTGGTGGCCAGGCCCGAGCGGGCCCGGATCTGCCCCTCGAACCCCGCCGGAATCGCCACGGCTACGCCGGTGGGGATCACCTTGATATCGCCTGGTTGAAGCGTCACCTCGCCCTTGGGCAGGTACGCGGCAATATCCAGCCCGGCGCTGCCTTCGGTCTGGTAGGCGGGCAAGATCGCCGCTGCATCCAGTCGCTGAATACGCAGCGTGGGTTTGCGATGGTTAGGCGTTGCGTGCTCGCCGAGGGCGTCGCTCTGACTCATGCCGTGCGGCCGCTGTAAAGAGCCGCGAAGGTCATGCGGCCGACGCCCGCCGCGGCCGGGATCGTGACTTCGGCCGGGGTGTGCGATCCCTCAACCTCGTCAATCATGCGGTCGTAGCTTTCCAGCGTGCGGCTGGCCGCGGCGATCGCCTTCTCGAGGCTGCTCTTGCCCGTGACCTTCTTATACAGGTCGCGGGGAGAAGCTTCGGTCGCCAATGGAGTCGCCCGGAGTGCCGCCAGCAGGCTGGCAGCTTGTTCACGTGCGGCTTTGAGATCGTTCAGAATGCGTGTGGAGTCAGACATATGAGTTGGTGCGAGTCCACGCGGGGGAGCCGAACCATCGACTGAGAGAACCGAGAGAGTGACGGGCTTTCGCCCGGCGGGAACACGGACAATCGACATGGATCAATGGGAATGGTACCCCATCCCTTTCGATCGCCGCAAGTGAGCATAGACCTGTCGGTTGATCGGTGGATTTCGTACTTTGTTTGGTCTATTTCTGCCCGACCAGGACGGCTGGTACACCTTCCGGGCGCGTCATCTCCGGGACGTGGCGCCGGATGGCCTCGATAACCGCGCCGCGGTCGGGGCTGCCTCGCAGCCCGGAGAGCTCGGCGACCATTCCGGCGACATCAAAGGTGGCGTGGGTGGAAGCCGCCAGGGCCATGATGCCCGGGTAGGGCGTGGGCTGGAGTGCCTCGGCGTTGTACGCGAGCTCTTCGTAGAGCTTCTCGCCGGGGCGTTGGCCGGTGAAGACGACGTCGATGTCGCGCCCGGCCAGGCGCAGGCCGCCGGCGGGGGAGGGGCCGAGCACGCGGGGCTCAAAGCCGTTGAGCCGGACGAAGCGCTGGGCCAGGTCGAGGATTTTGACCGGCTCACCCATATCGAGGACGAAGATGGTGGGGGAGGGGGTATCGGCATGGGCGTCGATGGCGGCCGCCTGGATCACCAGGGTGGCCGCCTCGGTGATCGTCATGAAGTAGCGGGTCATGCGCGGGTCGGTGACGGTGATGGGGCCGCCCTCGGCGAGCTGGGCGCCCCAGATGGGCAGCACGCTGCAGGCGCTCCCCAGCACATTACCGAAGCGGACCATCGTGAAGCTGGTCTTGGGGCCCAGTCGCCCGGTCTGGCCAGCGTTCATCGCCTGCACGTACATCTCGGCGAGGCGCTTGGTTGCGCCCATCACGCTGGTGGGGTTGACGGCCTTGTCAGACGAGATCATTACGAACCGCTCGGCCCCGGCGGCCAGAGCCGCGTCGGCGATTGACTTGGTGCCGAAGAGGTTGTTGGTGACGGCGTGGGAGGGGTGGTCCTCCATCAGCGGCACGTGCTTGTGAGCCGCGGAATGCAGAATGGTGTGCGGCCGCAGCGCGACCATGTGGCGCAGGGTGGCATCTGCATCGACGACATCGTGCAGCAGGGCCTTGCGGGGAAGCTCCGGGAAGCGCCGGGCCATCTGGCGATCGATCTCGAAGAGGGCGTTTTCGCTCCGTTCCATGAGGATGATCTGGGCGGGCTTGAAGGTGGCCGCGATGCGGCAGAGCTCGCTGCCGATGCTGCCGCCCGCGCCGGTGATGAGCACCCGCTTGCCTTCGACCACCCTCGCCACCGCCCTGCGATCGATGCCGTAGGGGACGCGCCCGATGAGCTCAACTAGATCAATGCCGGGGTTCACGGCCGACACCGGCTTGGCGGCGTTCTGCCCCAGGGTGTCCAAGAGCGTGGGCACAAAGCGTTCGACGATGCCGAGTTGGCGCAGCCGGGCCCGGGTTTTGAGAGTGGCGGCGGGCATGCCGGTGGGGAGGGAGACGATGGCCGCGGAAATCGGGGTAGCGCTGTGCAGAGACGCGAGTTCGTCCAGCGTGCCGAGCACGGTGAGCCCGCCGATGAGGTCCGAGGCGTTGTCGCCTTCGGACGCTTCAGTGATGACGATGCAGCCGATGGGGCGGGGGGCTTCGGGGGTTCCGGCCAGCCACGCGGCGATCGTGGGGATCGTCTCGGTGGTGCCGATGACCACGGGGGTGCGCCACAGGGCGTCGGGGGTGGTGGCGGCGGGAAAAATGGCCGCAGGGAGTTTGGGGGCTGCGCTCACGGGTGATGCTCCAAGGTTGGGGCACCCCTCGCCGGGCAGAGGAGGCCGCTAGCTGTCATCGGCCCGTTGCCGCCCGGCTGTGCATAGGTGAGGGCGCCAGCCGTGCAGGGACAAAGCCACCCGGCTACCTTGGGCGTGCATGATCACGCGATTGAGCGGCACATTGGAGACGGTGGAGGCTCAGGAGGCAGTCCTGACGTGCGGGGACGTTGCGTACCAAGTGCTTGTGCCCGCGTATGTTGCGGAGAAGCTGGCTGGCCAGGTGGGCACGCGGGTGACGCTGGTGACGCTCCAGTACCTGGAGAGCCAGAACCAGGGGGCGAGCTTTATCCCCCGGCTGATTGGGTTCCGGCACGAGCGGGAACGCAAGTTCTTTGAGCTGTTTACGACGGTGAAGGGGATTGGCAATCGCAAGGCGTTGCGGGCGAGCGTGATCGAGCCCGCGGCCATCTGCCGCGCCATCGCCAGCCGCGACGCCAAGGCCCTGACCAAACTCCCCGAGATCGGGGCCCGCATGGCCGAGACCATCATCGCGGAGCTGTCGGGCAAGGTAGACGGATTCCTGACCTCGCAAGAGATCGAGGCGCTTGATGCCGGGGCGGCCGGTGCAAGCCCCGTCAAGAGCCCCATCGCCGACGACGCGGTGGCCGCCCTCATCGCGCTGGGGCAGACCCGCCAAGAGGCCGAGGTGCAGGTGACGCGGGCGGTGGGGCGGCTTGGGAACCCGGCGAGCGTGGAAGAGATTTTGGAGCGGGTGTTTGGGGGGTAGGTAGCCTTCTGCAGGCTGCATTTCACCCCAACCTGCCAACGGACCGTAGCAGCCACTTTACGACTTGGGCACTGAGACATCCGTGACGAAAACCTGCTTGCCGTGCTCATCGATGAGTTCGACTCTGTTTTCCCTTTCTTCGAAGTTCAGGCGATGCTGGCTCCCCACGGAGTCAAGAATAAGCTCGGTGCCTTGGAAGTAGGCGGTGCGATCTGTTATCGGTGTCGCCCTGTCAATCTCACCCCAACCGCGCAGCAGATAGCCGACCCGAGTGACGCCGTGCCTGAACGTAAACCCGTACGAAGATGGGGTGTATAGTTCAATTCGATGTTGCGAGCGTTCGTGCGGCAGGAGCCACGGAACGCCATACGTATCTGTGATTTCCAGTTCATAGCCCAGTATCGTGCGGCGCGTACGCAGATGGCCATCTTTGACTGAAACGACGGATGACGTTTCCACGAGCGAAACTGTGAGAAGTGCGAAGCACGCCAAGACCGAGCCCAGCACACAGAAAGTGAGCAGGCTGCGAAGACTCTTGGCTCGGCCGGGCATCGCTTAAGTTCGCCTATTTCGGGCCGCTGGCGTCCGGTGTGGTACTCGGCTGGCCGCCCGCGGCGAGCCTTTCTGCTTCGAGCTTGGCCGCGGCCTTGGCCGCCTTTTCCTGGGCGATCTTGGGGAGGAACTCGTTGGCGTAGAACTCGCGCCACGCCGGCACGTTCCACCCCAGTTGCCTGGTCGAAGCGCCCATGTGGCGGCTGGTCATATCGATCAGCGCCGCGTTGATTTCCGTGTGATACTCGTACACCACGGCCTCGTGAATCCGCAGGATGGTGCCCGAAGTAATTGTCGACACTTGCGGGTCAAACCCAACGGCGCTTTGAGACACCACGGGCGTAAGGTCGCTCACAAAGGCAGTCTGGGTGCCGACCACGATGTAGGCAAGGTCGCCGCCCCCGCTGCCGGTGCCGCCGGTCTGCACGCCCTGCTGGCGCACCTGCCCGGCGATGAGCCAGGGGATGAACTCGATGAGGTCCAGCCCGCGGATGAGGCTCAGGCCCGCCCGCATGGGTTCGGGCTCGTCGCTCTTGAGAGCCGCGGCGATCGTCAGCTTCACCTGGTCCGGCACGCTGCCGGTTACGTCGATGCGCTTCTCCACAAAGCCCTTGGCGAGGCGTCGGGTTGAGTCGTCGTTGCCGAACATGGCCATCCACGCGAGGCTGCCATCGCCTTCGGCCGTGCCCGAGTCGTAAAAGTGATTCAGCAAGGCGTCGCGGACATCCGGGCCTTCTTTTCCAAAGATGTCGACCATCAGCGGGAAGAGCGCCGGGTCGGTGTATTCCATCAGCTTGACGAGCCCTTCCTGGCGGGTGGCGAGGTTGCCGATGTTGCCGAAGTGAGCCAGGCGCAGCTTGCGAAGTTCCTTGTCGGCCGCGGCCCGGGCCTTCTGCTGCTGGGCGTACTTCTGCATCGCCGAGGAGTTGGGGTCGATCGCGAGGCGCTTGGTCCAGCCGGGCAGCTCGCCTTCGGACTGTGCCAACACCGGCGAAGCCAGCCCAGCCACCACCGTCAGAATCGACGCAAAGGCCACATGCCGCATGACGAGTCCTCCCGCGGGCGCACAATCGCCCGCCAGCCCAGTCATATACCGACCAAATAGGAACACGGTTCAATCAATTTGTGGGTCGCGTCACGCGTCCCACCGGCTCGCGGCCTGCCGCCGCGCCGACGTGAGGGCTTGTACTGCCACGGTGTTACCCGGGCTGCACCTTCCCTGCGCCTCACCTTTTCGCGGCGGCGGCCATCCGCACCGCGCATCGCGGGTTTGACGCCCGCCATGGTACCAAGTTCCCGAATATTGGGCTCGGGCGACGGATTAGTCCTCGGCGGGTAGGCCCCGCTCAGCGTTCGTCGCTGGCATCCACCACAAACGCGGGTGCCCCGATCGCCCGCCGAACGTTTTCGGCCTCGGTCTTGGTGGCGTAGCGCCCCACCCGAACGTAATACAGCCGCGTGCCCGTCTTGTTGAGGGGCACGATCCGCACCGGGCCTTTGGTCGCCAGCCGGGTCATCATCGATTGGGCTTTGGCCACCGTGGCGAACGCGCCACCCTGCACGCTCCATCGCCCGGTGCTGGCCGTAACAACGGTGCTGGGTTTTCCCGCGCCTGCGAGGCGGCTTTCGATCGCGCCCTTCAGCGTGACATCGCGGGTCGCCTTGTCGCGCGCCCGCAGGTAGAGGGCGTGGGCCTCCATTTCGCGCTTCATGGAGCGGTTGGCGTCGCCCGCGTACATCAGCGCCCGGGCGGCGTCATCATCCTGGAGGCGGGTCGAGGCCTTTTCCAGCAGCGCCGCCGCCTTGGTGTTTTCGCCGTTCTCCTTGGCGATGAGCCCCAGCGCCGCGCCGGATTTGCCCGCGACGTTCGGGTCCGCGTTATCAACCAGCGGCGTCAACCACCGCTGCGCATCGGCCTCACGTCCGAGCGCTTGCGCCGAAAGCCCGGCGATGAGTGCCGCCTGCGGGCTGCCCCCCTTGGGCGTGCCTGCCACCCGCACCGCGCTGTCATACGCGTCGGAATACCGCCCCTGCGCGTACAGCGACGCGTAGTCATTGCCTCGCGGCGTCTGCTGGGCGGACTTGCACCCCCCCAGCACCGCGACCAGTGACAGCATCGACACCAACCACCATCGCATCCAGCTACGCATCGCGGGTTCCTGCTCCTTCACAAGGGACATCACCCCTGACACCCTGACATCTTCTCGGCAGGCCCGGGCGTCCCCCGCCAGAATTTCGTAGCATACCGGCCCGCCGCCCTCATTCCGCGGCCAGCACGCCTCTCTCCAGAAGGGTTCAATTTTTCCGCGTGAGCATCCACTGGCCCATCATCAAACGCTGCCTGGCCGCCCCCACCCGCATCGCGATGATCGATGAGACGCGCACCTATCGGCGTGCGGATCTGCTGGTGGGCGCGTTGCACCTGGCCGGGGCCATCAAGTCCAAATGCGATTCGCCGACGCTCGGGGTGCTGCTGCCCACCAGCGGCGCCTTTGCGGTGGCCGCCCTGGCGGGGTGGATGCTCGGCAAGGTGGTGGTGCCGCTGAATTATCTTTTGAAGCCCGAAGAGCTGGACTACGTCATCAAGGACTGCGAGACCGACACGGTGGTCACCGCGAGCAAGATGCTGGAGTTCATGGGCCTCGTGCCCAAGGTCCCGCACGTGCTGCGAATGGACGAGGTGTCGTTCGCGGGCTTCCCGGAGCCACTCTGGCCGGCGAGCGCTGACGACGAAGACCTGGGCGTGCTGCTCTACACCTCCGGCACCAGCGGGCGCCCCAAGGGCGTGATGCTCACGCACGGCAACATCTCGACGAACGTGCGCCAGATCGACGAGTTCATCGACTTGACCGAAGCCGACGTGGCGCTCAGCGTGCTCCCGCAGTTTCACTCGTTCGGGCTGACGGTGCTGACGGTGCTGCCCCTTACGCTGGGGTTCAAGGTCGTGTATCACCCGCGGTTTGTGCCGCAGCGCATCGTCAAGTCGATTCGCCAGCACCGGCCGACGGTGATCGTGGCCATCCCCTCGATGTACAACGCGTTCCTGAGCGTGAAGGACGCCACGCCGGAGGACTTTGCGAGCCTGCGATTCACAGTTTCGGGGGGCGAGCCGTTGCCGGACGCGACGTCGCAGCGATTCCGGGAGCGATTTGGCGTGACGCTGGCCGAGGGGTACGGGCTGACGGAGACTTCGCCGGTGACGAACTGGTGCCGTCCGGGTGATTGGCGGGCGCACTCGGTGGGCGTGCCCTTGCCGGGCGTGCGTGAGCGGGGGGTGGGGCCGGATGGCGCCCCCCTGGGG